>CAYMHQ010000235.1:0-2826 GCA_964390275.1 uncultured Coriobacteriaceae bacterium | reverse complement strand
GGACGTCGTCGCCGGCTCGACCCGCTCGCCCATCCTCGGGCGAACGGGGGCGCCGCTCGAGCTGCTGGCGCCGGCCGGGGGTCCTGAGCAGCTCGAATACGCCATCCGGTTCGGGGCCGACGCGGTGTATCTCGCGACGGGGCGCTTCGGCATGCGCAAGCGCGCGGCCAACTTCACGCCCGACGACCTGCCCCGCGCGGTGGCGTACGCCCATGAGCGCGGCGTCGCGGTTCACGTGGCCTGCAACGTCGTCATGAAGGATTCCGACCTCGCCGACCTTGCCTCCTACCTCGAGCTCGTCGACCGAAGCGGGGCCGACGCCCTCATCGTCGCCGACCTCGGCGCCATGCGGCTCGCCCGCCGGCACGCCCCGCACCTCAGCCTGCACGTGAGCACCCAGGCCAGCGTCGCCAACGCCGAGGCCGCCCTCGCGTGGCGGGAGCTGGGCGCGAGCCGCATCGTCTGCGCGCGCGAGATGTCGGTGGCGCAGATCGCCGCGATGCGCGCCACCGTTCCCGACGACCTCGAGCTCGAGGCGTTCGTCCACGGCTCGATGTGCATGGCGTACTCGGGCCGCTGCCTCGTGAGCGACTTCCTCAACGGGCGCTCGGCCAACGAGGGCAACTGCACGCAGCCCTGCCGCTGGGCCTGGGAGCTGCGCGAACCTTCGCGGCCGGGCCAGGTGTTCGGCGTGGAGGAGGACGGGGAGGCGACCTACCTCTTCAATTCGCGAGACCTCAACATGATCGAGCACCTGGGCGACCTCGCGGCGGCGGGCGTCGACTCCGTCAAGCTCGAGGGGCGCGGGCGCAAGGCGTTCTACACGGCGACGGTCGTGGGGGCGTACCGGCGCGCGATCGACGGCGAGCCGGCGGCGGACGTGGCCCCTGAGCTGCTCAAAGTCTCGCATCGCCCCTACTCGACCGGCTTCTACTACGGCCCCGCGTCCCAGGCTCCCGCGTCGGACTCCTCCGACTCCGACTGGATCTGGGTGGCCGAGGTGACCGACGCGCGCCCGGCGGATCGCGGGGATGTCGAAGGCCCCGGGCGCTGGGAGGCCGAGGTCGTCGCGCGCAACCGGTTCGACTGCGAGAGCGAGCTCGAGGTCCTCTCGCCGGGGAGGCCGACGAGGCGCCTGCGCATCTCCGACCTGCAGTGGGTGTGCGAGGGTGACGAGGCCGAGGACGAGGCTGCGGGCGACGACGGAGAGCTCGCGGGCGAGTCGGAAGGTCCCGCCGCCGTCCCGCCCTTCGTCGCGCCAGCCGAGCCGGTCGCGTGCGCCAACCGGCAGATGGAGCGCTACCGGTTCCTCAGCGACATCCCCCTCGAGCCGCGCGACATCGTCCGCGCGCACGTGTAGGCCTTCCGCCGTCCGTTTTCGCTTGCGGCCTCCATCACCTCTCCGCATCGTGCGCCGCCCACTGTGAAACCCCTGCGTCTGCACGATATTTGCGGATTACGGGAGGCGGGTAGTGCTAGGCTGTGCCGCCGATTGGACAGGGATCGGGCGAGGACGCGGGAGGCGCGCGGTGGGTCTGGGCAAGAAGGGCGAGGTCGCGGCAACGGATGCCGAGGACAGGGCGGTCGCTGGCGGGGCGGTCGCGAGCGTGAAGGATGCGGGCGCGACTGACGTCGAGCAGCCGCGCGAGACGGGCAGGTCGCGCGTGGCGGTGTTCGTGCTGCTGGCGCTCTCGTTCGCGCTGGGGTGCACGGAGTTCACCATCATCGGCATCGAGCCCGACATCGCGACGTCGCTGGGCGCCGACCTGTCGCTCGTCGGAAACCTCGTGGGGTACTTCGCCATCGTCTACGCGGTGTGCACGCCACTGCTCGCCGTGTTCACCGGACGGTTCCGCCGCTACCGGCTCATGCTCGTCTACCTGGTCGTCTTCAACGTCGGCAACCTGTGCACGATGCTCGCGCCCAGCTACGCGGTGCTCGCGGTGGGCCGAGTGCTCACGGCCGCGGTCTCGGGCGCGCTGCTGGCGACGTCGCTCACCTTCGTGCCCGAGCTCGTGCCGAGCCGCCGCGTGGCCCCGGTGGTCTCGCTCGTCTACACGGGGTTCTCCATCGCCAGCGTGCTCGGCGTGCCGGCCGGCAAGCTCATCTGCGGGGCGTTCGGGTGGAACGTCGCGTTCGGCGTGGCGGCGGGGCTGGCGGTCGCCGTGAGCGTGGCGCTTGTGGTGTTCATGCCGCGCACCGGCGCCACCGACGAGCCTTCCACCCCGGCTGACCAGCTCGTTCTCGTGACCGACGGACGTGTGATCGCCGGCATGCTCATCTTTGTGTTCGGCGCAGGCGGAACGTACGTCTTCTACACCTATGTGACCCCCGTGCTGCAGGACGTCATGGGCCTCTCGACCGAGGCCGCCAGCACGGTGCTCATGGTGTACGGCGGAGCGTGCGTCGCGTCGAACCTGCTCTCTGGCTGGGTGGCGCAGCGGTTCGGCGTCGCGGGGCTCGTGGGGTCGTGCCTCATCCAGGCCGTCCTGCTCGTGCTGCTCTACTTCGCGACGGGCAGCCTCGTCGCGGGAATCGTCGACATCCTGCTCATCGGCGTGGGGATGTACGTGGTCAACGCGCCCGGCCAGATGCACTTCCTCAACATCGCCCAGCGCGACTACCCGCGCGCCCTCACCATGGCGACCTCGGTGCAGCCCATGTCGTTCAACATCGGCATCGCGCTGGGGTCGTTCGTGGGCGGCGTGGTGGTGGCGGGCCCCGGCCTCGCCTACCTGGGGTTCGCCGGCGCGGTCCTGAGCGTCGTCGGTGCCGTGTTCGCGTGGCTGGCGGCGCATCTGAAGGGGCGCGCGCGGAGGAAGTAGG
>CAYMHQ010000234.1:0-4211 GCA_964390275.1 uncultured Coriobacteriaceae bacterium | reverse complement strand
CCTCGCCATACCCTCGTCACGCGCCCAGCCTTGCCCCCGCGCCCCGTCACTCCTCGCCGGCTGCGTCCGCCCTCTCGACCGGGTATCCGACCATCTCGAGAAGCTCCTCGCGCCGGTGGATGCCGAGCTTGCGATAGATGCTGCGCGAGTGGCTCTTCACCGTCGCGACGCTTATACAGAGCTCAGCTGCGATGTCGGGGGCGCTCTTGCGCTGGACGAGCAAGACGAGGACCTCCTCCTCCCGCTTGGAGAGACCGCTGCTGCGCGCCACCGCCGTGCACGTGTCGGGGAGCGAGTAATAGAAGCTCGTGATCGATTCGACGCTCGACCGCGCGCCGCTCGACCGCGACCCGCGCGTTCCCCAGGCGGTTCGGTAGTCGGCGCTCGAGGGCAGGCACACAAAGACGATGGTGGCGACCGACGCCAAGCACCCAACAAAGGCGCCCGCGCTAATCCCCAGCTCAACCGCCCCGTCCGCGAGCAGCAGCCCCGCCAGGCCGCCGGCGCACTCAAAGCCGAACGCGAGCGAGAACAGCCGAACCGGGTCCATGCCGTAGCGCGACGACAGGCTGCACAGCACAACAAAGTAGAACGTGGAGAAGCACGCGTACGAGGCGTCCGCCGCCATCGCCGCGAAGTCGTTCAGCGTCCCGCCGCTCAGCAGCCCGCTCCCCAGCGCCACGCTCCCAGCAGCCAAGACAGACTCGCCGGCAACGAGCACCGCAATCGCGGCAAGGGCGATCATCACGAGCGAGGCGTCGTAGAGGAAGCGGATCTTGCCAATGCGCGCGTTCGCCGAGAACAGCACGACGAGCAGCACCGGCATGACGAGCGAGCCCAGATGCGAGAGGGTGAGACTGTTCGATGGAACGGACGCCCTCAACGCGTAGATCATCATCACCACGACCGCGACGACCGCCATCAACCGATAAGGCGTCTTGGCCGCGTCGCCGTCGCGTGAGCCGTCGGTCGAACCGCCGTGCGAGGCATCTCGCGAAACGCCGCGAGCGGCTTCAACGGAGGGCGCCGCCCCCGCAAACCTGTCGGCGTGCATCTGCCACAAGGCGCCCAGCACCCAGCCTATGGGCGAGACCACCAGGGAGATGACCGCGGGAGCAATGCCGCCCGCCAGACGCGCCGCGACAAGCGGCACCGAGAGGGCGCTCTGCCACACGAGCACCGAGACCATCACCGTGCGCATCGGGCAGCGCGCAATGCGGCACATCGCCCAGAGCATCATCACCGCCTGGCTCGTGTCTATCAGGACCTCCGAGCCAATGCCGAGGCATGCGGACGCCCCTGCAGGCACCCCGGCGAGCACCCCCAGGTCCAGGGCGAACCTCAGCCCGCAGCCCGCCATCCCCATCAGGCATCCCGCGGGAACGATCCAGGCGCGACGCACAAGACGCCGCACCGACGGGAACGGGGCGATCACGGCGAGGTAGAGGACGGACTGAAAGGCGAGGCCAAAGCGCCAGTCGAGCGCGCGTCCGGCATCCCCGTCGGGTGCGACGCCCATCGTCCAGGCGAACACGAGGGCAACGACCGCCCCGAACGGTATCGACGTGAGGAAGGAGGAGCTTCCCAGGCCGCCCGCGCCCTCCCCCGCATCGACCCCGACCCGTTCGCCCCTCTCGCAAATCCCCGCCATCCCGCGAACCATCCCGCCTCTCGACGCACGGCTTCTAAACGCTCATCCGGCAACCCGGCTCGGCACATTGTAGCGGCTGGACCGGCATCCTGCGAACCGATGCCGTCGACCCCGGAAAATTCGCAGGTAGATTCATCAATCATACTGTTTCTCATACTCCCGCGAACGCTCCTCATCCCCTGTTTGCCACCAGCGCGCCGCGCCTGCGTGCCACAATAAAGCCACCGAATCCGGCGACCTCTGGCCCAGCGACGCCAACAGCAGCCGGGTCCATCAGGACCGGGTCCGCAAGACACGAAACCCAACATGAGAGGAGCGTCACATGAGCAGCATCAGCAGGAGGTCGTTCGTCACCCGTTGCGCCGCGACCGGAGCCGCGGCGGGCGCGCTCGGAATCGCCGGGACCGCCCTGGCGGCCGAGGCGACCGAGCCGGCCAACGAGACCGTCTCGTGGGAGGACCAGGTGAGCGCAACCGAGGAGGCCGACATCGTGGTCGCCGGCTCGGGCACCGCAGGCACGTTCGCCGCCATCCGCGCGGCCGAGCTCGGCGCCAAGGTCGTCTGGCTCGAGAAGACGGGCATTCCCGGCGGCACCTCGAGCGTGACCGAGGGCTCCGTGCTCCCCAACAGCCAGGCCCAGCTCGCCACCGGCTCCGAGACCGACACCGCCGCCGTGTTCAAGCTCCTCATGGACTGGCACAACTGGGGCGCCAAGGCCTCGGCGGTCCAGTCCTTCCTCGACAACGCCGGCGCGGCGGGCGACTGGGCTGTCTCGCACGAGGGCGTCGCGTTCGCGCACATGGGCGATGGCAGCTTCACCTGCCTCGACGAGAACGGCGCATGGGAGAACATGGGCACCGGCCTGCTCACCCCACTGCGCGAGAGCGCCCAATCGCTCGACAACCTCGACTTCCGCACCGAGACCCCCGTCGTGGGCCTCGTCATCGAGGACGGCAAGGTCGCAGGCGCCTACACGCAGGACGCCGCCGGCACCGTCACGCGCATCAACGCCAAGGCCGTCATCCTTGCGACGGGCGGCTTCGGCACGAACCCCGAGATGTGCGAGAAGTACCTGCGCCTCCCTGCCGACCGCATCGAGTTCCTCGGGATGGCCGGCCAGGACGGCGACGGAATCAACATGGGCATCGCCGCCGGCGGGTCACTGCACGCGATGACGTCCGTCATGTTCGGCCTCACCACCATCGACGGCTCGGCGTGGGACTCCATGGAGACCATCTTCCTGCTGTGGCCGCCCTCGTGGCGTGAACCCCAGGAGAAGGGTGGCTCGCTGCCCCTCGTGAACCAGAAGGGTGAGCGCTTCTACAACGAGGCGCGTGTCGACGAGGCCGTCTCGTCCAAGCTCAACACCGCCGTCGCTCTGCAGCCCCAGACCTGGGTCCTCTTCGACGAGAAGCACCTCGAGACCTACGCAGGCATCGACGAGTTCGACTATATGTCGGGCATCGCCCACGGCAACCTGCGCGAGGCCGTTGAGACGAGCGACGCGTTCGTGACCGCCGACACCATCGAGGAGCTCGCCGGCCTCATGGGAGTCGACGCCGAGACCCTCGTCGCCACCGTCGACGCTTGGAACGCCCGCATCGACGGCACGGACACGACCCCCGACCCCTTTGGCGCCGACCCCACCATGCTCGAGAAGGTCGTCGAAGCGCCCTTCCACGCGGGCAAGTTCCATGCCTGCGCGTACAGCACCTGTGGCGGCCTGAGCACCGACTACAACAACCAGGTCGTTGACGCCAACGAGCAGCCCATCGAGGGTCTGTACGCCACCGGCATCGACAACGGCTCGATGTACTTCAACGACTACCCCTACGGCGTCTACAGTGGCACCGGCCAGGGCACCGCGGCCTGCACCGGCTTCGTTGCCGCCAACGCTGCCTGGGCAAAGATCAACGGGTAACGAGTAACAGATAGCGAGCAACGGGCAACGACCGGCGGAGCAACGACCTGCCACCGTCGCAACCGGCCACCTCGCGCCAACACGAAGGCCCGACTCCGGGAACGATTCCGGGGCCGGGCCTTTTGCGCGCCCCGGTCAGCCCAGCTTCGGTGTATATTCACCCAAGCGCTTCCACCCTAGTACATCCGCTCGCCCACACGCCCACCCAGCCCGAAGGAGGTCCGCCCATGTCGGCCCACGCCAAGTCACCCGAGGAGTTCGCCGCCGAGGTCGCCCAGGTCGCACCGACCGTCGAACTGCTCGGCCCCTACGTGAACGCCCGCACGAAGGTGGCATGCCGCTGCAGGGGCTGCGGGCACGAGTGGGAGGCGTCGCCGAACCATCTGCTGCGAGGGGTGGGCTGCCCCATATGCGCAGGTACGGCACGCGTGTCGGCAGAGGAGTTCGCCGCCCGGGCCGCCGAGCGCGCCCCGAAGGTCGAGATTCTCACGCCGTACGTGAACGCTCGCACGAGAATCGACTGCCGCTGCCGGGAGTGCGGGAACACCTGGTCCCCCTACCCAAAGAGCCTCCTGCAGGGATACGGCTGCCCGACATGCGGCAAACGGGCCTCGGCGCAGCGGCTGGCCGACCTGCGCG
>CAYMHQ010000233.1:0-4227 GCA_964390275.1 uncultured Coriobacteriaceae bacterium | reverse complement strand
AACGCGAATGTTGGAAAATCGTTAACGGAAACCTTGGAAAATCGTGATTGCCCGGTATAACCGCAGCTACCGGCGCTATACTGAACCCGCTCGAACACACGCCATGCAGTCTGCCCTAAGGAGCGCCATGCCCGGAATCCTCCCACCGCGAGAACAGTACATCCCGCGCATCGTCGACGCGCAGATCCGCCAGTACCTCGAGGTCTTCGGCGCGGTTGAGGTCGCGGGCACCAAATGGTGCGGCAAGACGTGGTCGGCCTGCTACCAGGCAAAAAGCGTGAGCTACGTCGACGAGGCGCTCGCGCTGGCGCAGTCCGACCCGGGCGCGATGCTCGTGGGCGACCGTCCCCACGTGATCGACGAGTGGCAGAAGGTGCCGATGATCTGGAACACCGTGCGCCACGCCGTCGACATGCAGCGCGGTCTGCGCGGCGCATGGATCCTCACGGGCTCCTCGACCCCCATCTTCAGGGACACCGCCGTGCAGGAATCCGACCTCCACAGCGGCGCCGGGCGCATCGGGCGCGTGAGGATGCGCCCCATGTCCCTGCAGGAATCCGGGGACTCGAGCGGCGAGGTCTCGCTCGGCCGCCTCTTCGCCGGCGAGTTCTCCAACGCGCAGGTGCAGGGCGACGCCGCGACGATGGCCGCGCTCGCCTGCAGGGGCGGCTGGCCCGAGGTGCTCGACCTGACCCCGGCCCAGGCCCAGCTCACCGCGCGCGAGTACCTCAAGCTCCTCTTTGGGCAGAGCGTGCCGTACCATGGAAAGGACGGCGAGACCGCCTCCCGCGTGGCGCACTCCCTCGCGCGCAACCTCGGGCAGGCGACGACCCTTCAGGTCCTGCTCGGCGATGTCTCAGCAGGCGACGAGCCCGTCATCAGCACGCAGACGCTCTCGTCGTACCTGACGCTGCTCAAACAGCTCTACTTTGTCGAGGAGGTCCCCGGCTGGGTCCCCGCGTGGCGCTCGCCCAAGCGGCTCGCCGTGAAACCCAAGCGCTACCTGGCCGACCCGTCCCTCGCCGTCGCCCTCCTCGGCATGAACGAGACCTCGCTCATGGAGGACTGGCAGACCTTCGGGCTCGTGTTCGAGAACCTCTGCATGCGCGACCTCGCCGTCTACGCGCAGGCGCTACCCAATGGAGGCGCCGAGGTGCGATACTACCGCGACAACGCGGGACTCGAGGCCGACGCCGTGGTCGAGCTGCCGGACGGTCGATGGGCCGCGTTCGAGTTCAAGCTCGGCGTCGCGAAGGCCGAGGCCGGCATCGCCTCGCTACAGCGCATGCGCGCCAAACTGCTCGCGAACCCCCAGGCACGTACCCGCGAGCCCTCCTTCATGGCGGTGGTCACGGGGACGGGCGAGTACGCCTACCGGGCCGGCGATGGGATGTACGTCATCCCCCTCCGGGCGCTGGGGGCGTAAGGGCGAGGCGGGACAACGCGGGGAGAGGACGTAAAGGCCGCGCGACAAGGCGCATCCCCCGCCACCTCCTCGTCGTCCCCTCGTTTCCCCAGCTCAACCAGGTCAATCAACCGCATAGGGTAGATTCCCTCGTCGCTTTTGGGTATCTCGCGGAGCGGCTCCCGGCGCCCGATATCGACGCTTTAGGGGTCGCTGTGCACCGCGTCTCCGCCTAGCCTTGTGTCCCCGTCGGCCCCCGGGAGGCCACCGGCGTGCGGCTGCCCCGCCGCCGGAAAGACACGAAAGACACGAGACACGCGAAAGGAACCCCCATGAGCATGATGAACCGTCGTTCGTTTGTGAAGTGCGCGGGCGTCACCGGCGCCGCAGCCGCGGGTGTCGCGGCCTGCGGGACCGCACTTGCCGCCGAGGCACCCGCCGCCGACACCGCCGGGACCGCAGAGGGCGCCGAGGCAGCGCCCTCGAACGCCGTCGCCGGGACGCCGGTCGCCGAGTACTACCAGTGCCAGGAGGACTGGCTCGGCGAGGCGCCCGTCATCGACCCCGCCGAGATCGTGGAGACCGTGGACACCGAGGTTGTCATCGTCGGCGCCGGTCACGCGGGCAGCCAGGCGTTCCTCTCCGCCAGTCAGGCGGGCGCCAAGTGCATCCTCATCGAGTCGCAGGACGAGGATATGTACTCCTGCTACGGCGAGGACTTCGCAACCTACAACTCCAAGCTCCTCACCGAGCGCGGCCTGGGCGGCTACGACCTGGGCGAGATCACAGCGGAGTACATCCGTCGCGGCGCCGGCCGTGTGAACCCCAAGCTCATCGCCCAGTTCGTGTCGAAGTCCGGCGAGATGCTCGACAACCTCGTCACCACGTTCCCCGAAGGCTCCACCATCCTCGACTTCGACAACACGAAGGCCCACGTCCAGGTCGCCTACGGCATGCCCGACTCGAGCTACTACCCCATCGTGCGCGGCGGCTTCAAGGGCTGGGCGTCCACCATCCAGACGCTCGCCTGCAACGAGAGCATCCCGGTGAACGGGCGCGAGGGCGTCACCTCCATCACCGCGATGGAGATCTACGCGCAGAACGCGGCCGTGGCGCTGGGCAGCGAGGTCCGCTTTGGGACCAGCGCCGTCGTGCTCGTGCAGAACGACGAGGGGGACGTCACGGGCGTCATCGCCAAGGGTCCCGAGGGGTACGTCCAGTTCAACGCGAGCAAGGCGGTGTGCGTGTGCACCGGCGACTTTGGCGGAAACGCGGACATGTGCATCAACCTGCTCGACGACTGCAACGAGATGACCATGCGCGCCGGCGGAGGCCGCGACGACCTAGCCGGCATGAGCCGCAGCGGCTACGGCCACAAGATGCTGTGCTGGGCAGGCGGCGTCATCGAGTCGCACCCGCGTCCCTCCAACAACTCGAACGGCGGTATGCCCGGACCCTGGGGGAACAGCCCGTTCCTCATGCTCAACGCCGACGGAGACCGCTTCATGAACGAAGCCATGAGCAACTACGCGGTCGCCGAGTGCGCCCGCCAGCCCCACGGCACCATCTGCAACGTGACGGACGCCAAGTGGTTCGAGACCGTCAAGCTCGCCGGCGTCGACCACGGCGCGCCCAACTTTGGCGACGCGGCGTTCAAGCTCGGCTACGTTGACAAGCTGCAAGAGCAGATGGAGGCTGTGCGCGGCACCGGGGCGGAAGGTTACCCGGTCGAGCCCATCGCCATCATACACGAGTCCCCGATGCCTGCCGGCATGTCGATGACTTCCACCGTCTACTGCGGCGAGACCCTCGAGGAGCTGCTCGGCTACATGGGCTACACGGGCGACGCGCTCCAGAACGCCCTCAAGAGCATCGAGCACTACAACGAGCTGTGCGCCCAGGGCTGCGACCTGGACTACGGCAAGGAGTCCGAGATCATGCTCGCCGTTGACGAACCCCCGTTTTACGGCACCTGCCAGCAGAACACGGGCGTCATCTCCTGCGGCCTCGTGACGCTCGCCGGCATGGTGACCGACGACAACTTCAACGTCCTGCGCCCCGACTACACGACGCCCATCAAGGGCCTCTACGTCGCCGGCAACACGCTCGGCCACCGCTACGGCCCCGCGTACAGCGCCCCCTCCGCCGGCAACACCATCGGCATGGCGATGACCCACGGCTACTGCCTGGGCCAGGTCGTCGCGGCGCTGTAAAGCACACTGCGAAAGGCAAACCCGCAGGTAGAACGGTTGGCTGAGGGGCCGGGGTTGCGAGCGAAACGGCTTGCGACCCCGGCCCTCCGGCGGTTGGGGCAGGGTACGAGGAGGGGGTGCGGCACCTCGCGAAGCACCGGGTGCGCTCCTCATAGCACGCGGAGTCTGCGTTGTATACGAAGTATACATTGGACACCGGAAGAATACGGTTACTCATCAATTGCAAGCTATTGAGATTCGCCGGCGGAGCCTTACCCGCACTTCTCCTGGCGCATGGCCAAAACTCCAACTTTCCTTGCAGAAAGGTCCGGCGCTGGGCAAAACTGCAAGTTTCCTTGCAGTTTACGAAGGGCCAAATCGAAGTGCTCGATAAAACCGCAGGTAGATGATCCAAGCCGATCAACCTACCCGTACGGTGGGTTGATTTTCTGCAAGGAAAGTTGCACTTCTGGCCACGGGCAATCCAAAGTGCAAGGAAACTTGAAGTTCTGACCACACCAGACCACCCGACCCACTCCGGGCGCTCCATCCACCCGCGTCGTTCGGCGAAGTCGCCCCTACAGCGCGGTTCCCCTCGTCGGGACGAACAGCCTCGACATGTCGGCGCCC
>CAYMHQ010000232.1:2131-4245 GCA_964390275.1 uncultured Coriobacteriaceae bacterium | reverse complement strand
TCTCGGGCGTCTCGAGCGCCGCGATCCCCTCCGTCACGGGCCGCCTGCCTCAGCGCGGCCCGGCAACGAAAGGTGAACAGCATGGAAGAGCTCGTCTCAAGAAGGAACTTCCTCAAGTCCGCCGCAGTGGCTGGCGCCGCTGTCGCAGGTAGCGCGCTTGTCGCCTCCTCCGCGATGGCCGACCAGGCTCCCGCTGAGGGCGCTCCCGCCGAGGGCGGGGAAGGCGGCCAGGGCGGCGAGGGCGGCGGCGAGGGCGGCCAGAAGGGCAACCTCGGCAACTTCGCCGACCAGGCCATCCAGCGCGACCCTGCCGGCGGCATGGTCGGCTTCACCTCCAAGCGCGACGGCGACCTCGTCCTTTACGACGCCACGTTCGACCGCGCATGGCGCGAGGCCCCCGCGGCCGTCGACGAGGCCTCCATCGTCAACGAGGAGACCTACGACTTCGTCGTGATCGGCGCCGGTCACGCCGGCACCAACTGCGCCCGCGTCCTCGCCGAGGCCGGCTGCAGCGTCGTCCTGCTCGAGAAGCAGACCGAGGAAGACTTCTACATGCTCGGCTGCGACATCGGCCACATCAACTCCGAGTTCCTCGCGAGCCACGGCGTCCCCACCGTCGACCCCATCGAGTTCTACAACGACTGGATGCTCAAGACGCAGAACATCTGCAACCCCGCGCTCGTCATGCAGTTCGCCAAGCGCGGCGGCGAGGCCGTCGACGCCTTCATGGTGCCGTTCAGCGACGAGCAGAAGAGCCGCTTCGTCGTGTCCCACTGGGACGACGAGACCGGCGCGTTCCCCAACTTCCCCGGCACCGTGGGCGGCCAGAAGTTCTGGTTCGGCGCGGCCATGCTGCGCACCGGCTGGCAGCCCGGCCATGAGGACGACCTCTTCCTGATGACCGACGCCTACAAGGTCCAGCGCGACTACATCGTCGAGAAGGGCGGCGTCATCAAGTTCGCCCTCGACGCGCAGTACCTCGAGAAGGACGCCGACGGCCGCGTGACCGGCGTCATCGTCCAGAACGCCGACGGCGGCTACGAGCGCTTCAACGGCACCAAGGCCGTCGCGGTGACCGCGGGCGACTTCTGCCAGGACGGCGACATGTGCGCCGAGATGCTCCCCAACATGGTCGACCTGCTCCAGGACGGCGAGAACTTCGTCAACTTCGGCGGGCGCGACGGCAAGGGCGTCAAGATGTGCTACTGGGCCGGCGGACGTCTCGAGCAGCGCCCCATCGCCACGCTCGGCGGCGACTACTGCAGCCCGGGCAACACCGTGAACGTCTGGCTCGACGAGAACTGCAAGCGCTACTGCAACGAGTTCTTTGGCGACCCGACCTGGACCGGCAAACCCACCGCGCGCATGAAGCACACCGCCACGTACTACGAGGTCTCCGACGCCAACTACGTCGAGCGCCTCTCCTACGGCATCCCCGCGCACAGCGCGTTCTACTGGAACAGCCAGGACAGCAAGGACAACCAGCAGGCCTCCATCGACGCCATCATCGCCGCCGGTGCCGAGGGCGTGCGCGGCTCCTACGCGGCCGACGACCTCGAGACGCTCGCCGGGTACCTCGGCCTCGAGGGCGAGAAGGCGCAGAACTTCGTCGACTCGATCAACCGCTACAACGAGATGGCCGCCGCCGGCTACGACGAGGACTGGGGTCGCGACCCGCAGGTCATGGTCCCGCTGCAGCCTCCGTACATCGCCAAGGCCACGAGCAACGTCGGTTCGTGCGGCGCCATGATGGTCACCAACGGCGGCATCATGACCACCGGCAACCAGCAGGTCCTCGACTACTACCTCGACCCGATCCCCGGCCTGTACTGCTCCGGCAACGTCTGCGGCCGTCGCTTTGGCGAGTGGTACTTCACCCCGATCACCGGCGTGTCCATCGGCATGGCCGTTGTGGGCGGCTACCTCCTCGGCGACTACCTCAAGGGGCTCTAAGGGGTCTGACGAGGTAGGGTAGGCTGACGAGTTAGGTGAGCTAGCTGCGGATTTGCGGGCGGGGGTTCCTTGCGGGGCCTCCGCCCGTTCGTCTGGGACGCCGTGCGGGTCTGGCGGCGCTCTCGGGCGGGGCGGCTGGCCTGAGGTGGGGGCGGCTGGCC
>CAYMHQ010000232.1:0-2031 GCA_964390275.1 uncultured Coriobacteriaceae bacterium | reverse complement strand
GGGGCGGCTGGCCTGAGGTGGGGGCGGCTGGCCAAAAGGTTAACTTTCCTTGCACTTTGGGAGCTGCGTGGCCAAAAAGTCAGTTTTCCTTGCAGTTGCATGCGTGTAGAACCGAGGTTGGTCTACAAAACTGCAGGTAGATGAGGTATGCTAACCAACCCTTCCTACGTGGGGCTTGGTTTCTGCAAGGAAAGTTGACTTTTTGCCCACGGCGAAACCTAACTGCAAGGAAAGTTGAGTTTTTGGCCAGGAGGCCTGCCGACCGAGGCCGATTTGACCTACGGCGCGGCATCGTTCTCGGCAACGGATGAGGAGTCTGAGGGACATGGAAGACACGTTCGAATCGGTTGGTTCGGCAGCGGCGACGGCCTCGGAGGCAGCGCCGGCGACATCGATGACCCCCTCGGCGGCGGCCGACCCCTCGCCTGCGGCCACCTCCGTCCCCTCGGCAGCGGCCGCCCCATCGGCCTCCTCGGTCGCCCCCTCGCCCTCGACCCCCGACCTCCGCGTCGTCGTCAACATCCCGTTCTGCCCGCGTACCTGCACGTACTGCGACTTCCCGGTGTACGACCGCAGCACGTCGGGGATGCGCGCGGCGTACATGGACGCGCTCATGCACGAGCTGCGCGCCTCGGCCGACTGCTTCGAGGGGCACACGGTGGGCTCGGTCCTCATCACCGGCGGAACCCCCACGACGGTCGACCCCAAGGCGCTCGCGACATTCGTCAAGGAGCTGAGGGGGCTCTGCAGCGCCGCCCCCGACCTCGAAATCACCGTGGCCACGAACCCCGGCGCCATCGGGGTGGACGCGTTGTCGCAGCTCAAGGGTGCCGGCGTCAACCGCTTCGACCTCGGCCTCTGCACCACGCACCCGCTCGAGTTCGAGACGCTCGTGCGCCCCTACGGCCAGAACGACATCCATTTCTCGCAGATGCTGTTCGAGTTCTCCAAGTTCCGCAACTTCTCGTTCGACGTGCTTTACGGCATCCCCGGCCAGACGCCGCGCTCGCTCGGCGAGACCCTCGACGACGGCATCGACATGGTGCCGGCCCCCGTCCACATGGCGCTCTACCCCCTGCGAGTCGTGCCGGGCACGCCGCTCTACCGCTGTTTTGTCGAGGGCGACAGGCGGACGCGCATCCAGACCAACAACCGAACCCTTCCGTCCGAGGAGGCGCGGCGCGCGATGTACCAGGCAGGACGCGAGCATCTCGAGGGGAAGGGGTTCGAGCGCTACAGCGTGTACCACTTCGCGAAGCCGGGGTGGCGCAGTCGGCACGTCGAGCTTTCGTGCGCCGGTACCGACGTTCTGGGCCTGGGGTTGGCGGCCGAGTCGTACCTCGACGGAATCCTCGCGCACAACACCCGTGACCTGCAGAAATACCTCGACGCCGCCGGTAATCCCGAGCACATCCTTGCCGACGCGACCGTTCTCGACGACCGCTCCCGCCAGGCCCGCTGGCTCGTCTCCGGCCTCACCGCTGCCGAGGGCTTCTCGACGAAGGCGTTCGAGGAGCGGTTCGGCGTCACGTTCGACTCTGCCTTCGGCGCCCAGGCCGAGCGGCTCGCGGACGAGGGGCTGCTCGAGTTCGGTGGGGCGACCGAGTCCGACCGCGCTTCCGGGGCCGACCGCGTGCGCCTCACCAACGACGGTTGCGCCCGCGCCGACCAGGCGTTCGCCGAGCTTCAGGGGGTCGGGCCGGCGCAGGTGTAATGGCGCCGGGGATCCCGTCGGTCCAACTCCCGGAACTAAAACGGTCCAACTCCCCGGTTCAAAACGGTCCAACTCCCGGAAATAAGCTCTCTAGCAGGCCTTTTGCGGTGCTCTCTTTTGAGGGCGCGGAAGGCGCGGCGAAGGTGTGGGCATGAGTCGGGAATGGCGAGTCTGCCGGGTTCGCATTGCGCTTGAATCCCGCGAAGTCCCCGCGTCCGCTCGCCTGTGTCCGCCCCGCTAAAAAGCGGGCGGCACGACCTCCATCGTCGTGCCGCCCGCTCGTCTTACTCCGCTTGCTAGTTCGTTTTCCTGCTAGC
>CAYMHQ010000231.1:0-4309 GCA_964390275.1 uncultured Coriobacteriaceae bacterium | reverse complement strand
TGTCCCACGTCGCGATGAACTCCTCGGCGCTGTCGAACTTGACGCCGCTCTCATAGTTCGGCTTGCCCCACGGCGCGCCGTCCTGGGCGCGGTTGGCGCTCCAGATGCAGTAGCAGGTGTCCTCGGGAAGGTGCATGATGGTCGCGCACGCCACGCCGCCCAGCACGTCCTCGTTCATGAAGCGCTGGCCGTACTTGTCGACCATGAGGCCCGTGTGCGAGGTGTAGGGGTTGTCGGCGGGAAGGTTGGGGCGGCCGAGCATGATGACGTTGGGCGTCTTCTGCCAGGCGGCGCCGACCCACAGCTCCATCTGCTGGCCCTCGCCGTCGTAGATGCCGTTCGTCATGAGGCCGGCGTCGTAGTTGACCTCGCTGTCGAAGTTGCAGAGCTCCATGACCTCGGGGGCGTAGCGGGCCATCATGTCGCGGTTGTGGGTGAAGTCGCCGGTCGCCATGACGATGGCCTTGGCGCCCTCGTACTTCACGTAGTTGCCGTCGGAGTCCTGCGCGATGACCGCGGTCACGCGGCCGGTGGCGTTGTCCTCGCCGCGCACGAGCTGGAGCGCCTTGGTCTTGAAGTCGATCTCGACGCCCAGGTCCTCGGTCAGGAGACGAGCGAGCTCGGTCGCGATGTGGGGCTCGCCGGTGCCCACGGAGCCCTCGAGCTCGGACTCGTCGACGTAGAACGAGTGAGCGCCGGCGGGGGTGTACATGATGTCGTCGGAGCCAAACTCGGCGCCGCTCTCGACGGTGACCTTGATGCCCGCGGCGGTCGCCTTGTCGATGATCCAGTTCATGGCCTCTTCGGAGTTGTTGTAGTGCTTGTACCAGAAGCCAGGCTTGAAGTTGCCGTTGTTGACCATGTACTGCGTGCGGTACCAGTCGGGGTCGACCTTGGGCAGGCCCATCTCCTCCATGACCTTGGAGTAGATCGCGTTGTTGGAGCCGCCGCGGGAGACGGGAGCCTCGGACGCGGAGAGGATGATCGCCGTGAGGCCGTTCTCGACCGCGGAGACGGCGGTCACCATGCCGGACATGCCGCAGCCGACGACCACGACGTCGGCCGACTTGGTCTCGGCGATCTGGTCGGCGGCGATGGGCTCGGGCGCGACCTCGAAGCTCCACTTGGTGTCGGCGGTCGCGACGGCCGCGGGCGCCTCGTCGGCGGACGCCGCCATGGGGACCGCGACGGCGGCGGCGCCTGCGGTCAGGGCCGTGCCGGCGAGGAACGAGCGGCGGTTCATCATGGACTTGGACATTGCTGTCACGCTTCCTTTCAACCAGGAGCCGGACGCACCGGGGCGACCGGCCCCTCCTTATGGGACAATCGGACGCACAGGACGGGGCGACGGGAGTCGAGAACGGCCCTCCGCCCCGTCCGGCATGACGCGCGCTTAGGCCTGCGCTGCCTGGGCGAGGCACTCGGAGACGGCGTTGAGGAACCCGATGGAGGTGCGGGTCGCGCCGCCCACGAGGTCGACGTCGAGGGTCTGGCCCTCGACGACCGCGGGGATGAGAACGTTCTCCATGGCGGGGACGCCCACGTACGTGGTCTCGAGCTCGTTCGTCTGGCTGATCGCGGCGATCTTGCCGCCCTCAATGGTCACCGTGACGGTGATCTCACCGAACATGCCGTGCTCGGTGTCGGTGTACTCGCCGTCTGCCAGCGCGCCCTCGGGCATCGACCAGGAGAGGTCGAGGACGGACGCGGAGGTGTCGCCCTCGGAGCTGACCGAGCCGAGCTTCGCGTCACCGATGTAGGCGGCGGCGTTCTTGCCGGCGAGGCGGCCGGAGTTGATGTTGTTGGCGTTCGTGCCGCCAGGGACGTTGATCGTGTAGATGTTGGGCCACAGGTCGGCGGAGTCGACGCCGCAGGAGTACAGGCCCGCGATCGCCTTGCCGTTCTTGTCGACGACCTCCATCTTGCGGTTCGTGCGGATGCCGCCGAACGTCACCATGCACGCCTGGGGCATGTAGCAGAAGTAATAGGGCGGGTTCTCGAGCTTCTGCATGTACTCGACGGGCTTGCCGAAGTACGCGTCATCGCCGGCCTCGCACATGTCGTTGTAGGTGTTGACGGCGTTCAGGACGACCTCGGGGTCGAGACCCACGGCCGGGGCGGCCTTCTCGACGAGCTCCTCGATCGTGTCGGCGCTGAAGAAGTCGTTGTAGGGGTTCTCGTCGATGCGCTGCTGGAGCTCCTCCTTGGTCGCCTCCCAGTCGATGCGCGGCGCGATCATTCCGTTGAACGCGTCCTCGAACACCTTCGCGTCGTAGATGGAGTAGAGCTTCTGGTGGACGAGGGACGGGATCATGTCCGCCATCCAGTTCTCGACGCCGGCGGCCTCGGAGCAGAAGCGCTCGCCGTCCTCGTTGACCCAGATCGCGCACGCGCTGTGGCCCGCGACGACGAGGCCGTCGCCCTGGCCGAACGTGCCGTACTCGCCGCCCGGGGCGCCCGAGACCGTGAGCTGCATGAGGCCCGAAACGCGGGGGATGTTGCTCGCGCCGCCGGCCTCGACCGCCATGCGCACGCCGTCGCCGTCGTACCCGTACAGGAACCGCACGACGTTGGAGGTGTCGGAGAAGCCGCCTTCCTGCAGGTATTCGTCGTTGTTGGCGAAGCCGCCGGTGGCGAGCACGACCGCCTTGGCGTCGACCTCGACGAGGTCGCCGTTGGCCTTCTGGCCGATGACGCCGGTCACGACGCCGTCCTCACCCTGGATGAGGCGGATGGCGGGCGTGTTGAGGAGGAACTGGACGCCCAGGCCCTCCGCCGTCGCGGTCATTGCCGGGGTGAAGTCGTCGTGGGCGCGGTTCTCGCCGAACCAGTGGAACGTCTGGAACTGGCCGCCGTGGTAGTCGTCGACGACGCCGGTGAAGTTAACGCCGCACTCCTTGAGCCAGGCGATGTTCTCGCCGGAGTCGGTGATGAGGTCGAGCCACTTGAGGCCGTTCGCGCGGTTGTGGGAGTAGGTCATCTCGCACGAGATGACCTCGGCGGGCTCGATCTCGATGCCCGCATCCTTCTGCATCTGGGAGCCGACGGCGAAGAGGCCCTCGGTGCCGATGCCGCCGCCGCCCTGGCAGCCCTGCTTCTCGAGCACGACGACGCCCAGACCCTGCTGGGCGGCCTCGACCGCCGCGGAGAGGCCCGAGTTGCCCGCGCCGACGATGCAGACGTCGCACGTGTAGGTGGCGACGGGCGCCGCCTCTGCCTGAGCCTCGGACGCCGCCTCCTCGGCGACTGCGGTCGACACTGCCGCGCCCTCAGCCGCGACCGCGACCGTCGCCGCGCCGCTCACGCCCGCCGCGGCAAGAAAACCCCTACGAGTAAGTTCCATGATTGATACCTTTCTTCCGTAGTGACAGCGACGTCTCACAGAGAGCGTCGTGTTAGGCGGAGCATCGCGCGCGAAGCGCTCCGCGGCAACTACCTGCCGGAGGTAAACGGAATGACCCCCATTACCCGCCGCGGGTAAGAGTAGAATTACCCCTTGACTCTATTCGACCAGCTACGGGCCGATTTCGGCCGCGCCGTCCCGCGCGGGCCTTCGGCATGGGCGACGCGACGGCGGAGACCGACATGGACGGCACGATTTACAGCACCGAGCGCGCGGCCGCCGTGCTTCTGGCAACGGCGGGCATGGCGCTCCAGTGGGCGAGCCTGCACACCATCACCTTCCTCGGGACGCTGCTCCCCATCGCCGGCAGCGTGGCGTCGGGCCTGTGGCCCGCGAACTCCGTGGCGACCTTCGCCGTGTTCGCGCTGATCTTCCTCACAAGCCGGCGCGCCGCCCCGCTGCTCAACCACCCCTGGGCGCCCGCCGAAGTCGCCGTCTGCCTCGTCTCGGGGTGCGCGCTCGTCGTCACCTCCCTCGCCCTCTCGTCCTCCGCGGCGCTTCTTGTGACGGGGAACGTCCTTCTCGCCTGCGGCACGACACCGCTCATCGTCATGTGGGGCGAGACGTTCAGGTATCTCAACCCCAAGAACGAGCAGCTGCTGGTGACACTGGGAGGGATCGTCTGCTCCGTGGCGCTCTACATGACGACGACCCTGGTGCCCACGGCCCTTTCCGCCGCGCTCTTCGTGGCCATGCCCCTGGGGTCGCTCGCCTGCCTCGTCAAGACCTGGCGCGTGCTCGGCGCCCTGTCGAAGAGCTGGACGGCCCGCTCCAAAAGCGACGGCGAGGGCTGCACGAAGAGGTCGCCCGCGCTGCTCTACGTGTGCATCGTGGCGTTCTCGGTCCCCTACAACTTCCTGCGCGACACCGCCGACATCCAGACGGTCATCGGGACGCCCTCGCTGT
>CAYMHQ010000230.1:0-4319 GCA_964390275.1 uncultured Coriobacteriaceae bacterium | reverse complement strand
GTCGTGCGTGGCGAGTGTGCCGGACGCTACTCGCACACGTGGCTCATGCCCTGGGCCAGGATGGTCAGGACGTGGTCGTCGGCCAGGGAGTAGATGATGTTGCGGCCGTCCCGCCTGAACTTGACGAGGTGAGACTGCTTGAGGATGCGCAGCTGATGGGACACGGCGCTCTGGGTGGAAAGCGTGAGCTCGGCGATGTCGGCCACGCAAAGCTCCTTGCCCATGAGCGTGAAGAGGATCTTGATGCGTGTCGTGTCGCTGAAGACCTTGAACAGGTCGGCGAGGTCGTAGAGAAGCTCATCGTCGAGGTCCTCCTCGGCAATGCCGCCGGAGATGCTCGCCACGTCTACCTGGGCGGACGGGCGTTCCTCCTGCTCATCCGGCATGGCGTCGGTATCGTTGTCCATATCCGTCACACCTCCTTCGGTTCTCACTCGGGTTCCGTCAGGACGCTAGATTGAAATCGACTCACGTTCATACTTACATATGAGCATTTGTTCATACGTCAGTATATGCAGCTGCATAGGGAAGTCAACACGCCCGGAGAGATTGCGGGTCCGAATGGGCGAACGGCATGCGGCGCTACGGAACCTACACATGGGCGGGCGCACACGTGCCGAAGCGCTGGAGATGCCAGGTCAGAAGGATGAGCGGCGTCCCACGCTGGGTAAGCTTTGCTACTGTGCATTCGCACGTGTTGCACCTCGTGATTAGGATGAGACATGACCGCTGATTTCCTGTCGCTTACGATAATCGTGCTCGTCTCGGCACTCGTGCCCATCGTGGCCCGCGCCGTGCCCGGCCGCGTCGTCCCCGAGACGGTGTTCCTGCTGCTCGCAGGCGCCGTCCTGGGCCCGCACATGGCAGGGCTCGTTGCGGTCGACCAAACCATCTCGTTCATCTCTGACCTGGGCCTGGCCTTCCTCTTCCTGCTTGCCGGCTTCGAGATAGACCCCAAGTCCGTCGTGGGGCCGCAGGGCAGGAAGGGCCTGTACACCTGGCTGTTCTCGTTCGGCCTGGCGGCGGTGTTCATCCTTCTCTCGGGCGTAGCCGTCCTCGACAGCATCGAGGGCATCGCCATCGCCATCATCCTCACCACCACCGCCCTGGGCACGCTGCTGCCCATCATGGCCGAGCGCGGCCTCATGGGCACGGCGGTCGGAGACGCCATCCTGGCCTACGGCACCTGGGGCGAGCTGGGCCCCGTCATCGCGATGGCGCTGCTGCTCACCACGCGCTCCAAGCTGGCCAGCGTCGCCATCCTGTTGGGCCTGGTCGTGCTCTGCGTGCTGCTCGTGGTGTTCGCCAAGGGCGTTCGCAAGTTCTCGAACCGCCTGTACACTTGGGTCACGGAGGGCTCGCAGACCACCTCGCAGACCTACGTGCGCTTCAGCATCCTGCTGCTGGTGACCCTGCTGGCCTTCGCCGACATCTTCGATCTCGACCTGGTGCTGGGCGCCTTCGCCGCCGGCTTCGTGCTGCGCCACCTGGTGCCCGAGGAGAACACCACGCTCGAGCCCAAGCTCAACGGCATGGCGCACGGCTTCTTCATACCGCTCTTCTTTGTCGTCTCCGGCGCAAAGATCAACCTCGCGGCCATCACGATGAACCCCGCGCTTCTCGTGGGCTTCATTGTGATGCTCCTGCTCATCAGGGCGCTGCCCATCTTCGTGTCGCTCTCGATTGCCAAGGAGACGCGCGACATGGCCGCCGGCAGCCGCGCCTCCGTGAGCGTCTACTGCACCACCGCGCTTCCCATCATCGTCGCCGTCACCCAGGTTGCCGTGCAGGCGGGCGCCATGAGCGAGGACATCGCCTCGGTGCTCATGGCGGCCGGCGCCGTCACGGTGCTCGTGATGCCCCTGGTCGCCATGGCGTGCCAGCACTTGGCGGACATGCACCTGGTAGACGCGGCCAAGGAGGTCGGGAGCGACCCCGCAGGCGCCCGCGGCATCATGCACGACCACATGATCCTGGCGCGTCTGGTGCGCGACATGGAGAAGGCCCGGGACAAGGCCCCCGCCGCCGATCGCACCACCGTGCTCGAGGCCTACGCCGACGCCGCGGCCGCCCGCCAGGAGTACCTGGAGGCCGCCCGCAAGGCTCGGGCCGCGCATGCCGACTGGGTTGCCGAGCGCGCAGAGGCCGAGCGAGAGCGCCTCATCCACGACTACGCCCGCGTTCACGGCCATCGTCCCAAAGCCGCCGACATCGACGGCGCCGACTTCGAGGGCGGCCAAGGACGCGAGTAACCCAAGCGGCGGGACCCCGCCCAAGGCAAGGCCCCGCCGCTCTCATCCTTCAGTTATGCCGCACAGCCGCGCCTCCCGGCAGCCACGCTACCCGTCAGCGTAGTCTCCCGGCAGCCGCATGCCTTCCGGCAGTTCCGTCCGCTCGCCTACTCGGCGTCCCAGGGCGTAAGCGCGCTGCAGTGACGGGCGCCGATGCGACCCCAAACCATGTTCTCGGCGTTGTTGCCGCCGGAGATGCCGTAGGTGTGCGCCGCGAAGTTGCCAAAGCAGCCGGCGGCGTAGAGTCGGGGGATCGGCTGGTCGTCGAGGTCGAGCACCTGGGCGTTCACGTTCTTCTTAGGACCGCCGAGCGTGGAGCAGCCGCCGGGGTAGATGGGCCACGCGTAGAACGGCGGGTTGTTGAGCGGGAGCAGCTTGTCGGCGGGACGGCCGAACTCGAGGTCGACGCCGGTCTCGCAGTAGGAGTTGTACGCCTCGATCGTCGCGGCGAGGGTCTCGGCGCTCATCATGTCGGGGTCGATGGCGTGCATCTTCTCGACGAGCTCCTCAACCGTGTCGGCCTTGAGCAGCCAGCCACGCTCGACCTCGGCCTGGTTGTCCTCGCTCCAGCCGTCGTAGCGGCCGAGCTCCTTGGGCAGGCTGGGCGCGTACATGCCGCGCGCGAGCTTGGCGGAGGGGTCGGGGCCGAGGCGGCCGGCCTCGAACGCGGTCTGGTCGATGACAGCCCAGGTGGGGATCAGCGGGAAGTCGCAGATGCCGTCGTCAAACTTGAGGTACTGGTGCCAGCCGACATGCGGGCTGCTCGACGCCTTCTCGTTGCGCCAGCGCTTGCCGGTGCGGTCGACCCAGATGTAGTTGTCGCTCTTGGGGCTCAGCTGGATCGCGTAGGGGTACTCGGGGTCGTGGAAGTTGGGGTTCGCGCCGCCGATCATGCAGTTCATGTGCCAGAGCTGCGCGCCCACCTTCTGGACCATCTTGATGCCGTCGCCGGTGTTGTAGGGCCAGCCGTAGAAGCCGAGCGCCGGGTAGACCTTGAGGTACTCGTTCTTGAGGTCCTCGTTGAACTCGAAGCCGCCGATGGTCATGATGACGCCCTTGCGCGCCTTGATCGCGATGCGGGCGCCCTGGTAGTCGGCGTAGCAGCCGAGGATCTCCTTGGTCTCGGGATTCTGGATGAGCTCCTCGTTCGTGACGCTGAAGAGGACCTCGATGCCCATGTCCTCGCGGTTCTCGTCCATGACGTCCCAGAAGTTCATGCCGTAGCCCTCGATGGCGCCAATGGCCATGGAGTCGCTGCCGGGAAGGTTGGGGTACTCGCAGCTCTCGGTGTACTTGCTCGCGAGCGTGCCCTCGTTCTGCTGCCACGGGAGGCCCCAGCGGTCGGCGTACTCGCCGTTGCGGACGGCCTCGGTCGCCCACGCGAGCGCCATGTCGTCGGCGATGAGGCCGCGGCCGAACGACTTGATGTAGGTCGCGCAGCCCTCGACGTCGATCGGCACGGTGAACTCGCCGAGG
Organism: uncultured Coriobacteriaceae bacterium; assembly: GCA_964390275.1. Classification (GTDB taxonomy): domain Bacteria; phylum Actinomycetota; class Coriobacteriia; order Coriobacteriales; family UMGS124; genus CAYMHQ01. The sequence goes on along the minus strand of CAYMHQ010000230.1, from coordinate 552 downwards.
TTGATGGCCGAGTTGCCGCCGCCGCGCACGGGGGCCTTCTCGAGGATGAGGACCTCGGACTCGCCCTCGTCGGCTGCGGTGAGCGCCGCCCACATGCCCGCGCCGCCGTACCCGATGACCAGGACGTCGGTCTCGTAGTCCCACGCGGCGGGCAGGTACGACGCCGCCTCCTCCGCGACGGCCGAACCCGCGACCCCGGCGACTGCCGCGGCGCCGGCGGTGGCGACCGCGCCCTTCATGAACGAACGACGCGAAACCTCGGTGGTGTTGCCCATAGACTCGCTCCTTCTCGTTGACCCTGGGCCCGCCGATGCGGGACCCATCCGGACTGCCGCGAACGCCCGCGCCGCGCCCCGACCTCGCCAGGGCCGTATCCCCTCGCGGTGTCCCGGGACGGCGGCGCAGGCCCGCGACGACGTCCCCATTAACGCACGGATGCGCCCCACGTGCCTCTCCACGGCATGGGTATTCGCTTCCGTTCGCGCTCAAAGGCGACTGGACCGGCTCTACCCATCCCGGGGGTAGAGGGCGCTGAGCAGGGGGTTTATAGAG
>CAYMHQ010000229.1:0-4342 GCA_964390275.1 uncultured Coriobacteriaceae bacterium | reverse complement strand
TGGACAGAATCTGCCCTCTGCATGTCAGTTTCAAGATTCCGATTCCGAGAGGTTGGGTCGAGCGGCGCATCTACCAGGCATTTTGTCAGAAGCCATCGGCTCTACTCACGTAAAAAGGTATGTAGAGGACCGATTTTGACCAGCGTTTCCAGAAAGGTATGCAGAGAGCCGATTTTGGCCACCTTGATTGCACGCTGTTGATCGCGTGCCTCGGTGCCGCTTCGGTAGCCCGATGAGCGTACGGACACAATTTGATTCATCGATGAAACCAACTGTGTCCGTACGCTGGTTTGCTTGCTCGCCCGACATCTGCTCGCTACTCGGTCGCGTTCTCCTCCGCCACGAACGCGCGCAGCATCTGGGCGACGCCGCGGTAGAACGCGGTCGACGCCTTGCGCTCGAGGTCCTCGCAGAAGAGGGGCGTCCAAGCCGCGAGGTGCTTGCCGATGAACCGCGCCGCCTGGTCGAGCTCGGTCTGGCCGTGCGCCTTCTCGTCTGCTGCCCCGACAGCCGCCCCCGCCTCGAGCTTGTCCGCGGCTCGCGTGAGGAGCCTCGACACGAAGTCGAGCTCGATGGAGATGTGGTCTTCGGGCAGGTGGAAGGCGGTGTCCTTCGCGAATCCGGCCTCGGCGTAAGCGGCGACCACGGCTTTGCGGGCGTCCTGCATCATGAGGTGCTCGGGGCTCGTCCACACCGACTCGTAGGGCGAGACGGGGAGGGCGGACATGCCGAGCAGGCATTTCGCGTGGTCGGCGGCGACGGCGGTCCGGGCGCTCTCGAGCCCTGCGTCGCCGGTGCCCTGGAGCCCGGCCGCGAACGCGTCGAGCTCGGTGCCCGTCTGCGGCGGGTTGTCGCGCAGCGCCGCGAAGAAGTCCGCGCCCAGCTCGTCGTCGGAGAGCACCCGCGACAGGAACGCGTAGGTCAGTGCCCTCTGCCGCGTCTCGATCGCGAGGTCGCCCACGCACTCGCTCGCGCCATCGGCCGCGCACTCGCCCGCGCCCCGCTCTGCCAGTTCGCCCTTCGCGCCCTGCTCCGCCTGCTTCTCCCGCTCGTCCATCGCGTCCGCTCCTTCGCTCCCTTGGCCTTCGCCTCTCGCGCGGCCGCCCGCTCCACTCGTTCCGCTTCGCCGGTCCCATCGACGCGCCGCGGGGCCGGGCGACCCACCCTGCCCGACCCCGCGCTCGCATGCCCTACTTACTCGCCGCTTGCCCTATTGTGCCAGGTAGACGTAGGTGCAGGGGTTGGTCTCGCCGGCCATGCGCTCCCCGCCCTTCTTGGCGGCGAGCTCGGCGATCTCCTCGAGCGTGCCCCACTTGAGGGCCTGCGTGGGGCAGGTCGCGACGCAGTGGGGCTTGTCCTCGAGCGTCTGACCGCACTCGATGCAGCCGTCGCACTTGTCCATGCTGCCGTCGTCCTCGCGGTACTGCGGGATGTTGAAGGGGCAGGCCCTCAGGCACGACTGGCACCCGATGCACAGGTCGCGGTTGCCCACCACGATGCCGTCCTCCTCGCGCTTGTGGATGGCGCCCACGGGGCAGGCCTCCACGCACGCGGGGTTCTCGCAGTGGTTGCACGCCTGCGAGACGAAGAGTCGGTTGGCGTCGGGGAACGTGCCCTGCCCGTACTCGTAGACCTTGCGGCGGGCGAGTCCGCCGGCCTTGATGCCGTTCCACTGCTTGCACGCGACCTCGCACGCCCAGCACTTGATGCAACGGCTCGCGTCAAAGAAGAAGCCGTACTGGTTGCTCATTGTCATCCTCCCTGTTTCATCCCCTGTAAGCGTCTGTGCAGCTCATCTCGCGCGGCCTAGGCCGGGATCTCGGACGGGTCGAGCTTGCTGATCTTCACGAGCGTCTGCTTGCACATGCCCGAGTGGAACTCGTCGAAGCTGCTGGGGTCGCCGTTGTACAGCACGTTGACCTCGCTGCCGCCGTCCTCGTAGCCGTAGCCGGGCAGGCCGAGCTCCTGGCACTCCTCCCACCAGCCGCGGCGGCTCATGAGGACGTCGGGCGCGATGCACTCGAGGTAGCGCGCGACGAGCTTGCACCAGCCGTGCGGGCTCTCCACCTTGATCCAGTCGCCGTCGGCGATGCCGTACTTCTCGGCGGTGGCGGGGTTGATCTTGACCCACGGCTCGGGCTGGAGTTCGCGCAGGTAGGGGATGTTGACGTAGTAGCTGTGGTTGCAGAGGCGGTACGCGTGGACGTCGGAGAAGACGAGCGGGTACTCGGCCGCGATCTCCGGCGTGCCGGCGATGCTCTCAGAGGGTCCGCGGTACACGGGCAGGTAGGGCAGGTCGCCGGTGCCGTAGGTGTTGGGCTTGCCGCCGATCCACTCGTTGTACGTCTGCACCTTGCCGTTGGGCAGGTCGGCGAACGTCTTGGCGTAGTCTTGGTACGTCGGCTCCTCGGCCGTGAACTCCTCGGTGCGCTCGACGAAGATCTGGCCCTTCTCGCGCAGCTCCTCGAGGGTGAAGTCGCAGTCGGCCAGCTGCTCGCGCAGGCAGTCGTCGAAGTTGCCGTTCCAGAAGTCCTCGCCGTAGCCCATGCGGTCGGCGAGCTGGCAGTAGAAGTCCCAGTCGGAGCGGCTCTCGCCGAGCGGCTCCTGGATCTTCTGGTTGATGCCGATCCACGTGCCGGCGGCGGAGTTCTTCACCGCGAACTGCTTGTCGCTCTCGTAGTTCACGCAGGCGGGCAGCACGTAGTCGGCGTACTTGCACGAGCTGTTCCACTCGGTGTCCATCACCACGTAGAGGTCGAGCTTCTTGAGCGCCTCGACGACGTTCTTGGGCTGGCGCGTGGCCGAGAGCGGGTTCGACGACTGGCCGATGATGCAGCGCAGCGGGTAGGGGTCCTCGCTCAGGATGCTGTAGATGCCGCGGTAGTAGGCCGTGGTGGGGCCGGACTCCTGCGTGATCATCGACTGGAACCAGCGCGGGGTCTCGGGTGCGACGAGGTTGGAGACGCCGGCCATCCAACCGTTCGCCTTGTCCTCCTCGCTCATGGGCATGCGGTCGGTGAGCCAGTCGATGCCTTTGGTCTTGATGAGTCTGGGTGCCGAGGACTGGCTTGCACCGGAGCCGCCGGCGATCTCGATGTTGCCGGTGATGGCCTCGATGAGGTCGATGCACGCCTGGGCCCAGTGGCCGTCGTTCTGCTGGTCGCCGATGCCGTTGCCGCAGAAGATGGCCATCGGCTTGACGGTGCCCATGAGCTCGGCGACCTGCTCGATCTGCGCGACCGGGATTCCGGTGATCTCGCTCGCCCACTCGGGCGTGAAGTCGACGATGTACTCGGCGAACTTGTCGAACTGGTTGCACCAGTTCTCGCAGAAGTCGTGGTCATAGAGGTCGTTTGTCACGATGTAACCCAGGATCGCCATGGCGAGGGCGCAGTCGGTGCCGGGGCGCACGGGGACCCAGATGTCGGCGTGCGTGCCGAGACCGTCGCGCATGGGGCGGATGTCGATGGTTTGGGCGCCGCCCTCTATGGAGTCGAGGCGCCTATAGGGGTTGCCTTGGTTGATGGCGGAGTTCTCGGGGTTGTAGCCCCAGGTCACGACAAGCTTCGACTTGTCGAGCTGGCCGGGCATCGTCAAGTTGCAGTTCTCGTGATCCGGTCCGCCCAGCGTGACGAGGTTGGAGAACATGCGCTGCGAGTTGCAAATGGCGGAGTGCAGGTAGTTGGGTGAGCCGTGGACATTGAGGAACCGGCGACCGAGCGTGCCGAGGACCGCGTAGTACTGCGGGGAGAGGATGCCGAGCGACTTGGCGCCGTACTTCTCCTTCTGCTCGAGCAGCTTGGCGGCGATCTCATCGAGCGCCTGGTCCCACGTGATGCGCTCGAACTCGTTCGCGCCCTTCTCGCCGGTGCGCTTCATGGGGTACTCGATGCGCGTGGGCGAGTACATGACCGCCATCGCGGCGTTGCCCTTCGCGCACAGGGTGCGGCTGCCGCGGCCGTAGTTGTTGCCGGCCTCGGGGTTGCCCTCGACGTGCTCCCACACGCCGTCCTTTACGTAGGCGAGCGTCGAGCAGTGGGTGCGGGCAGGGCCGCACATCTGGCAGAACGCGTGCTTGATAACGTAGTCGTCGAAGCGGCCCTTCTTCTCGTCCGAGCCGTCCCCCGCGGACTCGGCGGCAATGGCGGGCTGCTCCTTGAGCAGCGACGTCCCCAGCACGCCGCTCGCGGCAGCCATCGCGCCCAGCGCCGCGCCGGCCGCCAGGAACCCGCGCCTGGTGATGCCGCTGCTCGCGGTGCCGGCGGTGGCGGCGGACGTGCTCTCCGAATGCTCCATGCGCTCCATATGGTCCATGGATCCTCCCTCTTTCTCTCTTCCGGTG
>CAYMHQ010000228.1:0-4354 GCA_964390275.1 uncultured Coriobacteriaceae bacterium | reverse complement strand
GCCCAGTATGCCCAGTACGTGACCGCCCTGCCCCAGACTGCCGACGAGTCCATGGCTGCCGACGAGCCCCAGAGCGGATCCCAGGCAGCCCAGGCCGCCGCGTCCTCGCCCGCACCCGTCCTCGACGAGAACGGCGACGCGGCGGTCACCGTGCGCACGCCCGCCGTCAACATCGTGACGCCGTACTACTCGGTCGACGTCCCCGCCGATTTCCTCGGGACGGACGCCGGCTCGACCCTCTCGTTCACTTACGACGACAGTGTGAGCTCGACCGGGGCCTCCTCCGGGTCCGCTGCCGGGTCCAGCGAATGCGCCACGGGTCACACGCTCACCGCCTACTCGACCGACCCCAGCGACGCGAGTGCCCGCACCGTCGAGTTCCGCGTCTTTGTGGCGCAGGACGGCTGGACCGCGGGCGAGGGCTGCGCGGCGGCCGTTGTGGGACCCACCCTCGCAGACGAGGGGTTCAACGTCGTCATCAGCCGTGAGGTCTCGGACGCGGAGGGCGCCGACTCTCAAGAAACCATCTCCGACCTGCAGGAACGCTATGTCCCGATTGTGACGACCGGCACCGTGCTCGTGCGCGGCGAGTCGGGCGCATGGGCCGAGCATGACTCGGACAGGGACGGCGCGCCCGCTGCCGGATCGCTCGCAAGCCCCCTCGACGACAACGGCGTCTCCCCGAGCGCCCGCGTCGTGACTCCGTACTATGCGCTGGACATGCCCTCGGGCCTCTTTGGGAGCGACCTCGAGCTTGACTACTCCGACACCATCAACGCGTGGGACCCCCAGAGGTCGCTGCCCGACTCGCTGGGGCGGTACTGGGGCTACAGCACGCTCGTCGGCTCGTCCGACCCCGCGGCGGAGCTCGGCGGCAAGGAGCTCAGGGTCTCCGTCTCGTCGACCGACGGGGGCGCGCCGCTCGGCCAGGTCGCTACCTACCAGGTCGCCCCGGTCGCGGCGGACGCCGGCTTCGTGGTCTCGGTCACCCTCCCCTTTGACTACCAGACCGAGGGCGACTACGACGCGGTCATGACCGAGCTCGAGGAGACGTACGCCCCGCTCGTGTCGTGCGGAACCGTGCTCGTGCGCGACGACTCGGACGCGTGGGTCGAGCGCGACCTCGACGCGAGCGGCGCCGGCGCGTAGACAGCGAAAACGCGCGGGGTAGCGGGATGGCGTGAGATCGGCGGGCGGGTCGCGAGTGAGTGGCGACCCGTCCGCCGTTGCATGTGCAACCGACACCATCCCCCTCGCAAACCTACAATCGCACGATTGCGTTCTTCGTCGAGACGGATTGAGGTGGGCCAAGGGCGATGGGTATCCCTAAAGACGGCAACTCCACGGCGGCCGGGGGCTCCGCGACCGGCGCGGCACCGGCGACCGCCGGCTCCCCGGGCGGGCGCGCAAGCGTCTCCTCCCCCGGCTCCGCCAGCGCGCCCGCCAAGCGCGTGCGCAAGGGGCGCTCGGCGTCGACGATCGCGCTGCTGGCGTTCCTCCTCGTGCTCACCATGCTCATATCGTTCACGCTCGGCCACTTCGACATCACGGTGCCCGAGGTCATCGGCGTGGCGCTCAACCAGCTGTTCGGCATCGGCGAGATCGAGGAGCCGGCGCACCTCACGGTCATCCGCCAGGTCCGGTTCCCGCGCATCGTCGCGGCGGTGGTCATCGGCATGGCGCTCGCGGGGGCCGGTGCCAGCTACCAGGGGCTTTTCAAGAACCCGATGGTCTCGCCCGACCTGCTCGGCGCGAGCGCGGGCGCGGGGTTCGGCGCCTGTCTGGCCCTGCTGCTGGGGTGGAACCTCCTCATGGTGCAGGTCACGGCGTTCGTGTTCGGCATCGTCGCGGTCTCGCTCACCTACGCCATCAGCGTGATCGTGAGCCGCGGCCACTCGATGACGCTGTGCCTGGTGCTCACGGGCATCGTCGTCTCGGCGCTCTTCCAGGCGTTCATCACGATGGGCAAGTACGTCGCCGACCCCAACGACAAGCTCCCCGCCATCACGTACTGGCTCATGGGCGGCCTCACGTCGATCCACCTCGACGACCTGCCCATGCTGCTCATCCCCGTGGCGGTGGGCATCGTCCCCATGCTCGCGTTCCGCTACCAGCTCAACGCCCTCTCGTTCGGCGACGAGGAGGCGCGGGCGCTCGGCGTCAACACGAGCGCGCTCAGGTTCCTCTACATCGCGTGCGCCACGCTCGTCACCGCGTCGGCCGTGGCGGCGGCGGGCATGGTGGGCTGGGTGGGCCTCGTGATCCCGCACCTCGCGCGCATGATCGTGGGCCCCAACAACAAGGTGCTGCTGCCGGCGTCGCTGCTGCTGGGGGGCATCTACCTGCTCATCATCGACGACATGTGCCGCTGCCTCTTCTCCCTGGAGCTGCCGCTGAGCGTGCTGACGGCCGTCATCGGCGCCCCCTTCTTCATCTACCTGCTAACCCGCGGCAGAAAGACATGGGCATGAACGAGTTCGCACTCCAGAGCGTGACGTGCGGCTACAAGTCGACGGCGATCCTGCGCGACGTCTCCTTCTCGATCGGCGCGGGCGAGGCGCTGTGCCTGCTCGGGCCCAACGGGGTGGGCAAGACCACACTGTTCCGCAGCATGCTCGGCTTCCTCAAGCCGCTCGGCGGAAAGATCACGCTCGACGGCGAGGACATCTCGTCGTGGTCGCCGCGCCGCCTCGCGCAGAACATCGGCTACGTCCCCCAGAACCACACGCCCCCGTTCGCCTACGGGGTGCTCGACGTGGTGACCATGGGGCGCATGTCGCGCATCAGCCCCGTCGCCTCCCCCTCGGCCAAGGACGTCGAGGCCGCGCAGGCGTGCCTCGAGCAGCTGGGCATTGGGCACCTGGCCGACCGGCTCTACACCGAGGTCTCGGGCGGCGAGCGGCAGATGGTCCTCATCGCGCGCGCCCTCGCCCAGGAGCCCCAGCTCCTCATCATGGACGAGCCCACGGCCAGCCTCGACTACGGCAACCAGGTGAAGGTGCTGCGGCGCATCGCGGCGCTGGTGGACTCGGGCATCTCGGTGATCATGACGACGCACTTCCCCGACCACGCGTTCCTGTGCGCCACCAAGGTGGGCCTCATCACGCGCGAGTGGGTGCGCTTTGGCGAGCCGGCCGAGGTGGTGACCGAGGAGTCCCTGCGCGAGACGTACGGCGTGGAGGTGCGCATCGTGCGCGAGGTGTCGGAGAAGTACGGCGACCTGCGCGGATGCATCCCCATCGTCAAGGCGCGGGGGACCGCCGAGGAGGCGAGCCTGTAGAGGGCATTCCGGCGTCTGACGCCCCGGCTCCCCGCCGGGACGGCCGACGCCTGTGCATAGCGATTCGGAAGTTGTCATGCAAGATTGGTCATACAAGAGAGAAAGGATGAGACAGATGTCGACAGTCAACAGCACCACCGGCATGAGCCGCCTGAGCCGCCGCTCGTTCCTCGCCATGGCCGCCTGCGCCTGCGCCCTGCCGGTCCTCGGAGGGGTCGCCCAGGCCAAGGAGGCCTCCGACGCCAAGGCCGACGGCGCCACCAGGGAGATCACCGACATGGCGGGCCGCACCGTGACCATCCCCACCGAGGTCAACTCGGTCTACTGCGCCGTCCCCACCGGCGAGGCCATGGTCTCGACCCTCGCGCCCACCAAGCTCGTGGGCTGGGTCAACACCCCCACCGACGCGACGCTCGAGTACCTGCCCGAGCAGCTCGCCTCGCTCCCCGTCATCGGCGGCTGGATGGGCCAGCAGGTGACCGCGAACCTCGAGGACATCATCGAGCTCAACCCCGACGTCATCATCTACATGGGCACCGCCAAGTCCCTCGCGACCGACTCCGTGCCCGACGACATCCAGACCAACACCGGCATCCCCGTGGTCTGCGTCCCCAGCGCGCTCGAGAAGACCGCCGAGGTCTACCGCACCCTGGGCGAGTGGATCGGCGAGGCCGAGCGCGGCGAGGAGCTCGCGACCTGGTACGAGAACAAGCTGAAGGAGCTCACCGACAAGGTGGCCACCGTGCCCGATGACGAGCTGCCCCGCGTCTACTACGCCGAGAACTCCGACGGCCTCGCGACCGACCCCACCGGCTCGCAGCACACCGAGGTCATCGACTACTGCCGCGCCATCAACGTCGCCGACGTCGAGATGCTCTCCGGCCAGGGCCGCACCGAGGTCTCGATCGAGCAGGTCATCGGCTGGAACCCCGAGATCATCCTGTGCCACTCGGGCTTCCTGCTCTCCGAGACCATCTACAACGACTCCATGTGGGCCGACATCGACGCCGTGAAGAACTGCCGCGTGTACACGACGCCCGCCGTGCCGTTCAACTGGTTCGACCGTCCGCCGAA
>CAYMHQ010000227.1:0-4370 GCA_964390275.1 uncultured Coriobacteriaceae bacterium | reverse complement strand
TACTGCTCGACGCTCCTTTGGGTTGTGGCTGCCGGACGCGCCGGCAAGCCTGACGGACGGGTCCCTGGCGGAGGCGATTGTCGGACGCCGGAGCGCTGCCGGGCACCTCTGCCGTCGTGGCCTTTCGAGTCGATAGCTTGGCCGAAAACCATGCGTGAGCGAACCCATAGGGTGGGTGAATGTCTCACATATTCGGGGTGAGAGCGGATGTTTGCCCTCGTAGGGAGGTCGATGTCTCGCCCGTCCTTTACACCCTCACCGTGATGCTCGGGTACGTTCTCAGGTCGTCCTCGACGAGGCCGAACCCCAGGTAGTTATCCACGTACGCCTCGGCGGTCGCCGCGCCGGTCGCATCCGAGGCGTCCTCGTCGTTTGCGCTCACGTTCTCGGGCACGACCGCAATCGCGTGGGGTCCGTCGGAAAGCGCCAGGTAGACGAGGCCGTTCTCGTCGGACTCGACGTCGCGGCGGTCGGTCGAGTCGACCTCGAGCGTGAGCGCGGCGTGCGGGACGGGGTCGCCGGAGGCGTCGACCGCGCGCAGGACGGCGAACCAGTCGGCGGGCTCGTAGCCGCCGCGCATCGCGATGCGGCCCTCGGCGCCCGCGAACAGCGGAATCGCCGGGAGGTCGGAGCCTTCGACCGGCGCCGCGAGGCTCGTGAGGTAATCCTGGACCGCCTCGAGCTCGCCGCCCACCTCGGCGAGGGGGTCGATGCCGGCGAGCATGTCGTAGCCGTTGCCGCCCGTCATGATGAAGTTGTTCGACACGAGGATGACGGGCGTCTCGTCGTCGGTGGGGTCGAGCGGCTCCCCGGACCCGTCGAGCGTCATCGATGTCACGCGCCGGCCCTCCTCGGCGTTGGGATCGCACTCCACCGTGACGCCCGCCACCTGCAGGAACCCGCCGAAGACCGACTCCTGAAGGAGCATGCCGGTGTCGGCGTCCTGACCGGCGGTGAGGCTGAGCGACAGCTCGAGAACCCGGCGCAGGATCGCGGGCGTGACCTGCTTGAGGACAACCGTGTTCGAGAAGGGGAACACCGTCGCGAGGCTCCCCTTGGAGACCGCCCCGCGCGCGATTGCCTCGCGGATTCCGCCGCCGTTCTCGACTGCCACGACCGGCGCCGCCGCGAGTCCTTCGGCCAGGGTCGCCGCCGGGCCCTCCGCCGAGTCCCCCGCGCTCTCGAGGTACAACACGGCGCAGGCGCGCAGGGCGTCGCTCACGAGGTCGCCGAGGTTCGTCTCGACCGCGCGCGCCGGAGCGGCGACGGGGCCGTAGCCAACGCGTCCGCCCCAGAGGGTCGTGGGGGTCTCGAACAGCACCTCGGCCATGAGGGCTTCCTGGCGTTCGGCCAGTTCGGAGAGGGTATCGGAGACCGCGGGCTCGGCCTCGGCGAGCTCGGCTGCGGCAGCGGGGTTGATGAACTCTTCGGCTGCGGAGACCGTCCCGTCCTCTCCGAACGTGAGGGTGAGCCTGCCGAGGTTCGCGAGGTTGCAGCCTGTCTGCACCACGAGCACGCCGTTGGCGACGACGTTCTCGACCGTGTGGCTGTGGCCGTCGACGATTGCCGCGAGGCGCGCCGCGGACTCGGGGGAGAGACGTTCGGCCAGGTCGGACGCGTGGCACGGGGCGCTGCCGTTGCCCAGGTGGCACAGCGCGACGATGGCGTCGACCTCCTGCTCGACCAGCTTGGCGATGCACGCCTCGGCGGTCTCGACCTCGTCGGCGAACGTGAGGCCGGCGACGTTGGAGGGGGAGGTGGTCGTCGGCGTCTCGGTGGTCGTGATGCCGAAGACGCCGATGCGCCGCCCGCCGCACGCGAGCACAGCCGTGGCCCCGTCATTGCACGTCCCGTCGCCGCTTGCGCCCACGCTTGCGAAGAGCAGCCGGCCCTCCTCGTCCAGGACGTTGGCCCCGAGCAGCGGGAACTCCATCGCACCCGCGTTTTCGAGCAGGGTCTCGCGGCCGAAGTCGAAGTCGTGGTTGCCCACGCACATGGCGTCGTAGCCGGCGGCGTTCATGAGCTCGACGGCCGAGGCGCCCTTGGCGAGCGAGACGATGGGCATGCCCTGCATCGCGTCGCCGGCGTCCACGAGCAGGGAGTTCGGCGTGGCGACGCGCATGCCCGCCACGAGGTCGATGCCGACGGTGGAGGTCCCGTCGCCCACGAAGTGTCCGTGCATGTCGTTCGTGTGGTAGATGACAACCTGGTCGGCGGGAGTCTCGCCGGAGGAGCCGTCCGATCCGCTGGCTGCCGGGGGCTCGGCGGCGAACGCCGGCGCCCCGGGGGCGGACGCGAGCACGGTGGCCCCGGTCGCGCAGGACGCTGCGACGACGAACTCGCGGCGCGTTGGGCGGGCGGGGTTCGCAGTGGCGGTCCCTGCGGCGATTGTGACGCCCCCGACTGCGGGCCTCTCGAACTCGTTCCCATGTGCCGGCATCGTTGCGGCTCCCTTCCCGTGTCCGTGTTCCTGCAGGTAAACCGTGCTGTTTGCCTTGCCGTGCGAGGGCGCTGGGCTGCGCGCCGGCGCGCCACGTCTGATGCGCGCAAGTATAGTTCCCGCGCCCCTCCGTTCTCAGCGTGTCGACCGCAGCGGGACGAAAGTCCCACGCATCCGTTTCCGTCCGGCCCCTTGCCCGGATTCGCCGCGCAGGTTCATCCGCCCAAAGATTTACGTCCACCAAAAAGCCGCCCGCGGGCCGGTCCTCCTCAACATCCTGAGGACCCGAATCCTGCGGGCGGCTTGTCTGCCCTGCTCGTCTGTCCTGTTCGCCTACTGAATCGCGGCGAAGCGGGGGTACACGAGGTCGCAGAGGACGGCCATGTACTGCACGAGCTGCTCGACCTCGGCCCCGCAGCTGGTCTCGTCGATCATGGCGTCGATCTGCGCCGTCACGTCGTTGTCACTGTCGATGCTGAACTTGACCCAGCGGTACTCGTTGTTCAGGTCGTTGCAGAGGCTGATCGCCTGGGCGCGCTGGTCGGTGTCGGGGAAGCTGCCCAGCTCCCAGTTGCGGAGAAGGACGAAGGGCTCGGCATCCTCGTCGAAGACGACCACGACGCCGATGCCGTTGGGCATGTTGTCGGTCGAGAAGGGGACGCGCAGCATGAGCTCGTCGATGGGCTCGTAGTAGACGCCCTGCGTGCCGAAGTACTGCTTGACGAGCGTGGGGTAGTAGCTGGCCGAACCGGGGACGAGACCGTCTGCGGTCGAGCTTTCGCCGCTGGAGGAGTTCCCGTTGGCCCCGGTCGACTCCTTGATGCGGGAGATGGCGCCGGATCCCGGCAGCGCGGAATCGGCGTACGCGACCCCGGCGACGTTGGCCGCCATCAGCGCGCCGGCCGCCAGACCGGCCTTCTTGAGGAACGCGCGGCGCGAGACGCCGCCCTTCTCGACGTCGGTGCTCTGAGATGCGTTGCCCATGGTCAACCTCCTGATGTCCGAGAGCGAAAGAGTTCGTCGCCTCGTCGCTCGCGTGTCCGGCAGACGGGGCGTGCGGATGGCGACGGACGGGACCTGTCAAGCGGAAGTCTAACCGTAGCCTGCCGATTCTGAAAGCCGGTGCGCCGAAAAAGTGGGCCGACGGGGGAGGGGCGGCGGCTGCTTGGCATGGTTGCTGTCGGCCGCTCGGTAACAGGCTTGCCATGCTTGAATTGCGTAATTTGCAGGACTCCGTAAAACGAACACACCTCAGCATTTCACTACGGTAGAACAAGACGCACATTTTTTGTTAGAGCTGTACCAGCCGTGTTAGTATTGTGTGCGTTTGCGTTGGAGCTTCGATTCACATTCCCATTACACAATCAACACGATAAGACCAGGTAGCCGTATACACGGCGCATATCAATGGTGGAAGTAAAAATTCCCGTGCTATCATCCATCCCATGGAAAGGACCTCACGAGAAAGCGAGGTACGTGGAAATGGGAGAAGCAGGGGAACATTCGGGAATCAGGACGGAAGCGGGCAGGAACATCACCGACGGCGGCGCGCCCGGCGCTGCCGACCCGGGGGAGAACGCCTCCGGCAAAGGCTGCACTGCCAGGAACGCCCGGAAGAAGGCCGGGAGGTATAGGGGAGGCGAGAAGCGGGGAGACGGGCGCCCCGAGACCCGCTCACGGCGCGACTCGTACGACGCGGCGTGCAAGCAGCTGATCTCGCGGACGCCGGTGCTGGCGCTCATCCTCAAGAACGCGACCCCCGAGTTCGCGGGGAGCACGCTCGAGGAGGTCGCGCGCTGCATCGGGGAGGTCCGCACGGGCGAGGTGCCGGTCGACGAGCGGGAGGCCCTCCCGCCGAGCCTGCCCGGGGTGAGGAACGAGGACGACTCCATCGACGACGGCCCGGTCCTCTTCGACACGCTCTTCCGCG
>CAYMHQ010000226.1:0-4409 GCA_964390275.1 uncultured Coriobacteriaceae bacterium | reverse complement strand
GTCCACCTTGAGCTCCGGGCGCGGGCGCAGTATCAGGCAGAGCGACGTCACCAGCAGCCCGCTGTGGGCGGCATCGACAAAGACGCTGTTGTAGGGCGTCGAGGTCTTGATGACTATGTCGCCCTCCCTGGTGAGGAACTCCCGGTTCACCCCCGACACCAGCTCGGGGGCGAGCCCGGCGTCGTCGATGCCGTCGCCGGTCATCGCCGCCGGGACCAGGACGCGCACTCTCGCGGGTTCATCCGACTCGTCCGCAGGGGCGGCATCCGGGGCGTCCTTCGGGTCGGCCTCCGGAGCGGACTCCGCGGAGACCCTCCGCACGCGGCTAAACGGGACGCCCGTCCTCACGGTGACGAGCGAGCTCAGCGGTTCGGCTTGCGTCATGACTCCTCCTTCCAATCGGTCGCACGGCAAATCTGTTCAAATCGTTTCGAACAGAATATAAGAGCAAACGCGTCGAAAGGCAAGAGGTTTGTTCAAACTATTTGGAACATTTTTTGGGAAGGAGGGGCATTAACTCATCAATTGGACGAGACCAAGCCGACTTCGACTCTCACATAGCCTCGATGAGCGCCTTCACGGCCTCAGCGCGGTCGCCGTCGGGCCGGTACATCGCATACACGTCCCACACCAGCTCGATGCCTCCGACGGGAAGGGCTTTGCCGCCCTGCATTCCCTCCCCCAGCTTATGGCGCGTCTCGCGACCAACGGGTCGGAGCTCGTCGGACCCGCCCGAGCACATGTACTGCACCAGACTTGTGCAGTCGTGATGGCACAGCTCCACATGCGCGCCCGCCGCGGCAAGCGTCGCCTGCATGGCTCGGGAGCACGCCACCCATTCCGGCTCGTTGGAGTAGGAGAGGCGGCTCCCGTCGAGGTCGGCGATTGTGAGGGAGTCTTTCTGGAACAGCGGGTTCTCATGGGAAACGTAGAAATACACAGGCTCGGTGTAGAGAAACTTGCGCGGCAGCTCCCCCGCGTCCGACGTGTTCGGCTCGCCGTCGCCCAGACGGACGGCGGAGTAGGGCGCTATGTCGCAGCCGAACTCGTCGAGAGCGCGCTTGCCCTGTGTGAAGGCCTCGCTCGTCCTGACCTCGAGCCGCCGCCCCTCATGCACCGAGGGGAAACGCCGGGCCGCGGCCATGACGAACTCCTCGAAGCGGGTGAGGCCGCTCGTGACCACGCGGACCTCGACGACGGTTCGCGCCGCCTCCCGGCACGATTCGCCGATCCCGGCCGCGCTCGCGATGAGCGACGGACCCAGCTCGGCAAGACGGCGCCCCGCGGCGGTCAGCTCAAGCTTCCCCATCCACTTGTCGACGAGGGCGCAGCCGACTTCCTTCTCCAGGTCGGCAACGTGCGCGGTAAGGGTTGAAGCCGAGACGAACGCCTCCTTGGCGGCGCGCGTGTAGTTGAGATGGCGCGCGAACGCCAGGTACTCCTCGATGTAGCGCGTGTCCATAGCCGCCCCCATGCTCCCCAGCCGGAAACCTGCGGAGAGCATTATACGCACGAGCGAGCGGCGCGTGGGAGGTGCGCATGGGGACCAAAAGCGCGCAGACCGGGGCACCGAGACCTCATCGGCCCCGATGTCCCGGTCCTGGTGACTTACGACAGTTGTCGCCTTGCGGCTTGGTCGATGCCCGTTAGGCGCGCGGCTCCATGGCGGCGGCGTTCCTGCCGGCGATGCGGCCAAAGACGAGGTTGCGGGTGATCGACGCGCCGCAGCACGGGTAGACCTCGCCGATGACACCGCCCGCGGCGATGCTCGCCACGAACAGGTTGGGGATGATGTTCCCGCGCACGTCGATGGCGTGGGCGTCGGTGTCGATCTTCACGCCGCCGCAGTTGAAGGAGTAGACGATCTCCCCCGTGCCGTGGGTGAAGGGGAACATGAGGGCCCCGCCCAGAGCCTGGACCGCGCGGGTCGAGGAGCCGTCGTTGTCGCCGGCGATGTCGAGCGCCATGCCGCCGTAGGCGTTCTCCTCGAAGTCGACGCCGGTGAAGTTCTTGAGCATCTCGGGGTTGCCGGCAAAGTTGCCGTTGGTAAGCACCACGCCGCGACGGGCCTTGATGCGGATCTCGTTGCCCTCGGCGTCCTGGGCGACGACACCGATGACCTCGTTGGTGCCCTCGGCGCAGATGAGGTCGGTGAAGCTCGTCTCCATCAGGAAGTCGATGTCGCGGGCCGCGAGCGCGTTCTCAAAGGGGACCCACAGGCCCGTGCCGCCGGGGTTGGTGGGCTCGAGGAAGGCGGACGGGTCGTCAAAGAGCACGTCGTCGCGGTTCGGGGTGAACCAGCAGCAGCGCGCGACCGGCTCCATGCCGTGGTCGCGGAAGACCTGCGGGTCCGTGCCCACGTTGAGGCCGTCGGTCATGACGGACTCCTCGATGCCCATCTCGCCGCCGCAGAAGTGCCACTCGTCCAGCGGCTGGCCGCCCAGGTCGTCGATGATCCAGTCGATGATGCCGGCCGACTCGTCGCAGACCACGCGCACCAGCTCCGGGTCGACGATGCCGCCCGATACGGCCATCCAGTAGTCATAGAACGCGTCGGCGGTGTCGTCCTCGATGCCGAGCGCCTTCTGGACCTGGCTGCCGGCCGCGGCAACGCCACCGCCGCAACGGCGCATCTGGCCACCCAGCCAGCTCTTCTTCTCAACGACCAGCACCTCAGCGCCGGCGTCGCAGGCCTCGATGGCTGCCGCCGTGCCCGAGGTGCCGCAACCGCAGACCACGACGTCGGTCTCGTAATCCCAAGCCTGCTCGGCCTCTTCGGCAACAGCGACGCCAGCCGTTGCCGCCATCGCCGTCATGGCAGCGCCCGCCGCGACGAACCCCCTGCGCGTGATGTTCTCCATGGGTGTGATCCTTTCTCGCGTTTCTCGTCTCGCGTTTCACCTGCGTGTCGGCTTATGCCGCCGGCACCATCCGCGGGCACGGCAGGGCAGCCATCTGCCGCCGCCGTCCTCCTTGTTGCGCCCGCTTCACGGAGAGGCAGTATGCGCGCGGACGGAAGGCCCACGTTCGGGGTTATTCGAGGGCGCTCACGGCGTTTTGGGGAGGGTGAAATAAACCGAGAGCGGGCCCGAAAAGAACTCCGACTTCAGTTCCCCACGGGCCCTCAGTTGTCACACGTATGGATTGTCTGAACGGGCGGCGTATCCAATTGTTTGCATACGTTGTATAAATTACAACACATGTAATCGAGTTAGGAGGTATCGAGATGACTGTTTCCTATGCGGTGCGCGTTGAGGAGGACATCCGCGATCAGGCGGGCGCCGTCGCCAAGAGCTACGGACTCGACCTGGCCAGCGCAACGCGGGCGTTCTGGACCCAGATGGCCCGGACTCACGAGATCCCCCTGAGCTTCACCCGCGAAGAGCCCAACGACGAGAGCCTCGAGTCCATAGCGCAGACGCGCGCCATGATGGAGTCGGGCGCGCCCTCCCGTTTCAAGGACGCCGATGACATGTTCGCCTCGCTCCAAGGGACGGGGTCGCACGACGAGATCTTTCGGGACTGAGTGCGAGCCGTCATCGAATCGCCCGCTCCTCTACTCCCGCGCCCCTACAGCTCCTCGCTCACCCAAGCCCCCACGTTGTGCGTGAGGCAGTCGAAGGCGACGCCCAGCAGGCATACCTCGTCGCCCGAGCCACGGAAGGGGTCGGCGTATCCCCGCTCGTGAATCTGGGCGAGGGCGGCTTGGGCGGCGGACTGACCCGCCCCCTCGCCAGAAGCCACCTTCACCTCCATGACGAACACGTGGCCGGGCGCCCTCATCACCATGTCGATGCGCCCGCGCGACGTCGTGACCTCGGCGGACAGGTAGACGCCGATGAACCGCAGGATCGCGACGGCGACGCATTGGTAGGCCTGCTCGGAGAGGCGGTCCGTCAGGTCGTACCCGATGGAGGAGAAGAAGGACTCGAGCGCCTCCATGAACGCGGGCGCGTCCCCGGTGTGCAGCGCGCGCTGGCACGAGACCGCCCAGCCGCTCGTCTTGGACACGTCGGTCCCGGGGCGCATATAGGCGTTGGCCAGCCAGCGGTTGAAGCCGGCGGACACCTCCTTGTTGGGAAAGCCCAGGTCGTACACCGTGCCCAGGCCCTGGCCCCACACCTTCTTGATGGTGAGATACCCCGTCTGGAAGAGCACCGCCGACATGGACGGGCTTGCGGGCTCGAAGGTCCCCAGGTCCGCCTCCCCCAGGGTGAAGGAGTCGACGTCGATGGGCTCACGCTTCGCGTACGACATGAGCCAGCCCGGCGTGCCCGTCTCGAACCAATAGGCGCGCATGTCGGCCGAGTCGAGGCAGCGGCCCAGCGAGACAGGGTTGAAGACGCGCGTCATGGAGCGGTCGAAGCAGTAGCCGTCGTACGACTCGACCAGCTGGGCGAACGCGCCGT
>CAYMHQ010000225.1:0-4423 GCA_964390275.1 uncultured Coriobacteriaceae bacterium | reverse complement strand
CTCCGCTACAGCGCGGCGACGATCTGGCCGCAGACGTAGCCGTTCGTCATGGCCATGCCGATCGAGTTGCCGGCGAGGATGCCGGGGTAGGTCAGCGCGTAACGGCCGCCGCAGCAGTTGCCGATGGCGTAGAGGCCCTCGATGGGGTAGTCGTCGTCGCCGAGGACGTTGAACTTTGCGTCGGTCACGAGGCCGCCCAGCGAGACGGCGGTGCCTGCCTGCTGGGAGCTGTCGCCCGCGGAGCCGTAGAAGGGAGGCGTGGCGATGGGCAGCATGAAGTCGGCCTTCTTGCCAAAGTCGTCGTCCTTGCCAGCCTCGCACAGCTCGTTGTAGCGCTCGACGCTTGCGACGAAGTTCTCCACTGCCTCGCCCTCGTAGCCCAGGTAGCCGGCAAGCTCCTCGAGGGTCTGGGCGCCGTAGACGGGCGTCTGGTTCATGTCGGCGCGCTCGGTGAGGCAGCCGTGACGCACGACGTAGCCGTCGGCGCCCGCGTCGACGACCTTCGTCATGTCCTCGGTCCACTGCTCCACGTAGGTCTTCTGGCCAAAGTCGACGCCGCCGTGGTTGGTGCCGCCGCGCGCGATGATGTCGCGGTAGTTGGCGTCGAACACGTTGCAGTAGATGCCCTTGGGCTGGCGGTTGATCATGTTGCCCATGGCGTTAAAGTCGGCCTCGTTCATAAAGCGCTTGCCGTCGCGGTTGAGGATGAGCGTGGGCGCGAAGCCAAAGGGACCGGGGGCCGAGACGTTGGCGAGCGACGCCATGGGGCCGGCCTCCATGCGCCCACCCGCCCAGCAGCCGATGCGGTGGCCGATGCCGGTGTCGCGGCCGCTCTCGGGGACCTCGGTCGAGGTGTAGGCGGCGGTGCCGTTCTTGGCCTGGAGCTCCTTGGCCTCGTTGAAGAACTCGCTCATCATGGGCTGGCAGTTCTGGAACGCGCCGGCGGCGATGACGACGGCCTTGGCGGCGTTGAAGCGCACGTACTGCTCGTCGGCGTTCTTGGCGATGGCGCCCACGACCTTGTCGCCGTCCTTCACCACGCACACGGCGGCGGTGTCGTAGAACCACTCGGCGCCGTTCTCCTCGGCGACCTCGCGGCAGCATTCCTCGAGCTGGCCGATGGTGGAGTACGCGCCCACGCCGCCGGCGATCTCGTCGAGGATCTCGGAGCGCATGCAGAACGTGCCCACATAGGTCTTGAAGTTGCCCATGTCGCACGGCTGGCTCTTGTCGGTCCAGTACTCGGTGTCGGGCTCCTGGACGTTCATGTTGGTGAGGATGTCGGGGTTCTTCTCCTGGCAGATGGCGAGGGCGTCGTCGATCATCGCGCCGGAGTTGCGGATGTAGGTGAGCACGAGCTCGGGGTTCGCGCGGTAGCCGCAGGTGCGCTCCCACTGCGCGAGGACGTCCTGCTCGTCATAGGGGCCGTAGCCCATGTCCTGCACGTACTGCGAGTTGAAGGTGCCGATGTCCTCGCCGTAGAACATGAACATGTCCTGGGACTGCTGGTCGAGGACCGCGACCTTGGCGCCGGCCTTCGCGGCCTCCTTGGCGCACTGGGTGCCGGCGTGGCCGCCGCCTAGGATCACGACGTCGAAGTCGTAGGTCTCGACGATCTGGTCGTCGGCGATCTGCGGGGCCTCGCCGAGCCAGCCCGTGTAGAGCTCGCGCGCAGATTCGAGGGGCACGCCGCCGCCGGGGCCGCCCGCGCCGCCCTTCCCGCCGCCTTCGCCGGCAGGACCGCCCTCGCCGCCGCCCTCACCGGCGGGGCCACCCTCGCCAGCGGGAGCGTCGCCGGCGGGCGCCTCGCCTGCCAGGGCGATGGAGGCGGTCAGTGCCGCCGCGCCGGTTGCCGCGGCCGCGCCCATGAACGATCTACGGGTCATCTCAGACATGGTGTTCTCCTTCGTACATCGGTACATCGCAAGCCTACATGCGGACCTGGTGCCATCCGGGGTGCATCCTCGCAGCTCAACGGCTATGTCGTTGGAGACGTTGGCTTGGTTTGCGCACCCCGTCGCCGGCACCTTCACGGGAATATAAACCCGCCGGCCGCCCCGCCGTTCCACCCGAAAAAGGTGAATTTCGAGACCTCGTGCGGTGCTGAGAATGGGGCCGTGGGGATTCCGAAAGGGGCTACCGAGAGCATCGAGGCAGGTTGCCGCGGCGTGCAATGGTCAATATTTCCAAGAAACGACCATAGCGTGACCATGAATCAACCACAAATCGGGCGTTGTCGATAATTTCAAGGAACAAAAGATGTTTGACCCTTGCCGGCAGCGCGGCATAGCCTGAGATAAATCCGCCGGGCGCGTAAGGGGTGCCCGACGGGACGTTCGCAGCATCGGCATCGAGAATGAGAATAGGGGTACACCATGTCTACAGCTCTCAACCGCCGCACGTTCCTTGCAACCGCCGCCGCCGGCGCCACGCTCGCAGCAGCCTCCACCGCCCTCGCAGGCGAGCCGCCCGCGGGTGACGCTCCTGCCGGCGACGCTCCTGCCGCCGAGGAAGAGGTCGCCAAGAACGCCAACGGGTCGCGCCCGGACTATCCTTGGGCCGCCGAGCCTCCCGCAATCACCGATGACATGATCGAGGAAGAGGTCGAGACCGAGGTCATCGTCGTTGGCTGCGGTATCGCCGGCTGCACCGCGATCCGCGCCGCCGTCGAGGAGGGCGCGAAGGTCGTCTGGTTCGAGAAGACCACCGGCAACACGGCCCCCGGCCGCCAGTTCGCCATCATCAACTCCGAGACCGCCAACAAGGTCTGGGGCAACTACGGCATCCTCGACCGCGACGAGGTCATCGATCACGAGATGGACGAGGGCGGCTTCTTCGCCAAGCGCTCCATCTACACCAAGTGGTTCGACGGCGTTGGCAAGGTCTTCGACTGGTACTTCAGCATCACGCCCGACATCTACATCTGCAAGGACATGTACGACTACCCGCCCGAAGGCGACAAGTCCTACTACGTCACGCCGCTGTGCTGGCCGCAGCCCGAGGAGTACAACTTCGAGGAAGAGGCCTATCCCACCTATCCCACCAGCGCCGCCATCTGCGGCCGCGAGCTCGACGCCCTGGGCCTCCAGTACGCCGAGGAGAACGGCGGCAAGGGCTACTATGAGACGCGCGTCGAGCAGCTCATCAAGGACGAGTCCGGTCGCGTCGTGGGCGTCTACGCGTACAACTACAACACCGGCAAGTACATCAAGGGCATCGCGAGCAAGGGCGTCGTCCTGGCGTGCGGCGACTACGTTGCCAACGACGAGTTCGTGAAGTTCTTCCTCCCCGAGCAGATCTACAACGGCAACAACCGCATGGGCATGTACCGCGACCCCAACGGCGACCCCGTCGCTCAGGGCGAGGGCCTCGTGATGGGCGACTGGATCGGCGCGAAGATCCAGCTGCGTCACGCCCTCATGATTCACCACATGGGCGCCGGCCCTCTCGGCTGCACCCCGTTCCTCATGCTCAACAAGGACGGCAAGCGCTTCATGAACGAGGAGGTTCCCGGCCAGCAGCTTGAGAACCAGCTCGAGATTCAGCGTGACATGACCGCGTTCATGATCTTTGACGCCAACTGGCCCGCGGCCATCCCCTTCATGCCGCCGGCGCACGGCTCGAAGAGCTACTTTGTGACCGACGAGGAGGCCAGCATCACCGAGTCGATGATCGAGCCCGAGGCCCTCGTCTATCCCAAGGCTGTCGAGGACAGCGTCGAGTCCGGCCAGCTCATCAAGGCTGACACGCTCGAGGAGCTCTTCGCCCAGCTCGACATCGACGCCGACGAGGCCCTCAAGTCCGTCGAGCGCTACAACGAGCTGTGCGCTGCCGGCTACGACGAGGACTTTGGCAAGACTTCCAAGCGTCTCTTCGCCATCGAGACCGGCCCGTTCTACGCCTCGACCTTCACGCCCGCCGCGTCGCTTGCCTGCGTGGGCGGCCTCGAGTCCGACGAGGAGTGCCACGTGTACGACCTCGATCGCAAGATCATCCCCGGTCTGTACGTCGCCGGCAACATTCAGGGCAGCCGCTTCACCGTCCAGTACCCGATCGCCGTCGCCGGCATCGCCCGCTCCATGGGCCTGTTCTACGGCTACGTCGCCGGCAAGAACGTCGTCGCCGGCGCGTAGACGCAAGGCGCGAGGCACCGATAAGCAGGCGGTGAGAGACGTCGGCGCGAGCTGATGGCGTTGGCGAGAGCCGAGTGCGAGAGCCGGACGTGTCTGCCGCTGAGCGAGTGCGGCCCCGGGCGAGGGGGAAGGCGCCCGGGGCCGCTTTGTGTGCGGGAGGGCGTGGGAGGTGGGCGCCGTGCGGACGGCCGCCGAGGTAACTCCGGTGTATCGTTCCGCATATCTTTCCGAGCATCTTCCGAATGAAGGAAATACCAAGGAAGAATATTGCGCATACTTCCGATGACGCC
>CAYMHQ010000224.1:0-4437 GCA_964390275.1 uncultured Coriobacteriaceae bacterium | reverse complement strand
TCGCCGGCCAGAACGCCGCCGCCTACGCGAAGGCGTAAGCCGAGCGGAACGAGCAGCAGCCGAGCAGGCGCAACAGCCAGCCCGGCACAGCGGCCAAGCAGGCGCAACAGCCAGCATAGCCGCTGGTAGATAGCACAAAAGGGACCCCGGTGCGCGACGTCGAATCGCACGCCGGGGTCCTTTGCGTTCGGCCAGTTCGGCCGGCAGCCCCTACTCGCCCTACTCCGCGATGACGAAGTCCTCGAACACGCGGCCGCAGTAGCCAACCTCGGTCTCCACGTCGGAGACCTCGACGCTCGCCTGCACGCCGTGGCCCATCATGCCGCACTCGTCCACCGTGACGATCATGAACGAGCGGAAGTTGTTCTCCTCGCGCACGGGCAGGTTGCCGGAGAAGTGGAACGGGTCGGCCGTCGAGCGGTAGTTGTTGCCGATGCTCGCCGCCTCGATGTAGTTCACGCCGTTGATGTAGTAGCGCTCGTACACGTGGCTGTGGCCGAAGTTGACCGCGTTCACGCCGTACGCCTCGTAGATGGGGCGCAGGACGTTCCAGCAGTTGTCGCCGTCGGGGTAGATGCAGGCGCCGGGGTTCTCCGGGTCCTCCACAGCCGTCGAGACGGGATAGTAGCCGTCCTCGCCGCGGTTGAGCATGTGCCAGTGCTGCGTGACCCACCTGTAGCGCGCGTCGCAGTGCTTGAGGTCGTCGACCAGCCACTGCACCTGGGCGCTGTCGGCCGAGACGTCGTCCTTGGTGATCCAGCCCGGGTACTCGAAGCCATCCCACGAGTTCCAGCGCGACACCGAGAGCGAGCAGAGGTGCATGTCGGCGTAATCCACGCTGTACCAGCGCTTTCCGTCAACGCCGTACACCTGCTCGGGGTAGAGCGGGCGGAACATCTGCATGTAGACCTTCCACGTCCACTTGGAGTCGTCGACGGCGAACTCCTTGTCGGTGCAGACGCGCTGGTCGTCGAACTCGTGGTTGCCGGGGCAGGGGAACACGGGCATGAACTGGAGCAGGTGCGTGTTCTCGGAGGTCTGGTTGAGGCACTCGAAGAAGCCGCGGTCGTCCTCGCCCTCCACCTCATAGCAGCCCTCGACGTTGAACCACTCGCCGGCCTTCCACGGCGTGTTGCACATGTCGCCCGCGAACACGATGAAGTCCTTGTCCGCCTGGCCAAGCACCTTGATGGTCTCCTTGGTGCGCACCTTCATCTGCATGTCGGAGAGCAGCGCGAACCTGAAGTCGCCTCCGGGCAGCGGCGCCGTCTTGAAGTAGTAGCGCTCGCCGACCTCCTCGCCCAGGCTGCCCACGGTGACGGCGCGGTAGTAGACGACCGAGCCGGCCTCGAGCCCCTCGAGCTTGGCGATGAGCTGGCAGACCTCGAGCTCGGGGTTCTTCTCGGGGTCGGGGTCGTACCCCTCAGGCGTCGCCGAGGTGCGCAGGCCCTCGAAGCGGTAGGGGACGGCCTCGACGCGGTTGCCGAGCGCGGGCGTGGGGCCGTACTCGACGTAGCCCTCGCACATCTCCTTCGCCAGCCACAGCACGTTCATCTCGGTGGAGGGCTTGAGGGTGAGCAGGTAGGGCTCGGTGTAGTTCATGGTCTCGACGGCCTCGCCGGTCGCGGCGTCAACCTTGGGGGTGACCGAGGAGGTGGCGAGCGCCTCCTCCGGCGCGACGACGGCCGCGGCGGTGACGGCGGTTGCGGCTGCGGCGGCGATGCCGGCAGCGGCGGCCCCGTTGAAGGCGGCACCCGCGATGAAGTTCCTTCTCGTGACTTCCCTGCCTGTGACTTCCATGCTCATGTTCTCTCTCCCTCTTCTCGTCCCGGCGCGCCCCGCATGGGCGTGCCATCCTCATGTCCGCGGGCCCTGCGTGTCGTTTTGGCCGCGCGGTACGAGGAAAAGGGTACGCAAGAGATGCAAAGCCGCCGCAAAGCCCCGGTAAACAATCGGTCCGCCCCGCGTCAAGAATGCGTAAGGCCCGCGCAACAGGGACGACACAAAGCCGCGCTATCATGGTCCGCCGCAACCTCGTCCCGCTCGTCGAAGAAAGCCGGAAAGCCGCACCATGGAGTCGATCGTCGAAGCCCTACAGACCTTCCAGGCCATGCCGGCCTTCCCGTTCCTCGTCGTCTGCCCGCTCGTCTTCATCGCGGGGTTCATCGACGCCATCGCCGGCGGAGGCGGGCTCATCTCGCTGCCCGCGTTCCTCATCGCGGGGCTGCCCTCGCACGTCGCGCTCGGCACGAACAAGCTCTCGTCGTGCATGGGGACGGCGCTCGCCACCTGGCGTTACGCACAGAAGGGCTACATCAACGTCAGACGGTCGGCGGTCTGCGCGGCGGTCGCGCTCGTAGGCTCGGTCGCCGGGGCCAAGCTCGTGCTCATGATCGACGACGGCGCCTTCAAGATCGTGATGCTCGTCATCGTGCCGCTCGTCGCCCTCTACGTGCTGACCCACAAGGCGCTCGACGAGGTCGACGGGGACCCGCTCCCCGCCCGCACCACGCTCGTCATCTGCGCCGCGTCGTCGCTCGCCATCGGCGTGTACGACGGATTCTTCGGCCCCGGCACGGGCACGTTCCTCATGCTCGCGTTCATGCGCCTCGCGCGCCTCAAGGTCTCCGAGGCCGCCGGCACCTGCAAGGTCGTCAACCTCACGACCAACATCGCCGCGCTCGCGGTCTTCCTCACGAGCGGCGTCACCTGGGTCGCGCTCGGGTTCACCGCCGGCCTCTTCAACATGGCGGGCGCCTGGCTCGGCGTGAACTTCTTCGTGGGCAAGGGCATCAGGGCCGTGCGCCCCATCATGCTCGTCGTGCTGGTGATCTTCTTCGTGAAGCTGCTGGTGGATATCCTGGGGTAGGGGTAGGGGACGGGGCGGGTTAAAGGCGCAAGACGGCAAAAGCCGTCACTCAGGCAAGCCGTCTGGTTCCGTGACCGACTCCCGCCGCTTCGCCTCGACCCGCGCGTCGATATCGGCGTACGCGTTCTCGATGGCCTCGCTGTGGTACATCTCGTACATGTCGAAGAAGAAGCTCGTCAGACCGAGCCGGTCCCACGTGTCGAGCACCTGCCCGGCGGGGAGCCCCTTCTCCTCCGCATAGTGTTCGAGCAGGTAGATAAAGAACTGCATCTCCTTAGACACGTTCATCCCTCGCAATATACAGGGAGTTGCGCGGGCTCCCCGTCACCTGTTCGCACTCCCACATGTCAAAGATGCCCATCGGGGAGAACTCGAGCATCGCGAGCTCGGGGTCGTTGAACATCCGGTACGTCTCCGAATGCAGGTACGACCTGAGCGCGTCCATCGGCGCGATGCCGTACTTCTCGTAGATTCGCAAGACGACGTCTGTGTCATAGTATGAGTTGACGTCGGCCTGAATCCCGGTCGTCATAGGGCAATCACCTCGCAAAACGCCAGCGCGCGAAGGGCCTCTTGCGTCCTAAACGCGAACTGGTCCTTCAGATTCTGAGGGAGGAGGCGTCGAATCGCTTCCTCCTCGGTGTAGATTCCCGAAAAGTACTGCTTGAGCACGGGCATTGTGGTGTCGTTGGCGACCGGACCGATAACGATGTCCCAGACGTTCTGCCCGGGGTCACCGTTCCGATTCATCCCGACATACTGCAGCCACTCACTTGACGCTGAGGGAAATCTCAAGATGCGGAGTCGTGATTCGGCGGCTTCGTCGAACTCATGGACAGACACCAAAGGCCTTCCGGACTCACGCCGGCGCGTCGTGAGCTGTGCCCATCTCGCCGCTTGGTCAAAGCTGCTCGTCATATAGAAGCCTGCGCCGAAATCCAGCCGCCTATCGGAGCGTCTGAGCTGCGGTTCGATCACCTCGACGTTGCTGCCATGGTATAGCTTCATGCAAACCCCTTCGATACGCGGCCTCATATGTATTGTAGAGAGTCCGATCCTGCAGGGACCTCTTCCTTCGCCACCGCATCGTATAAAACACGGCCTCAAGCGGCGCGCTCAACTGTCTAGAACGTCTTCCGCTCGTAGTCGGTAAGCTGCGCGAGCATCCCCATCCCGTCGAGAGCAGCCTCGATCTCGTCGAGAATCTCCTCCGAGGGCGCCGCCACCAGGTGGAAGTGATAGCCGTCGGTCACCGTCATGAGCGGCGAGGACACGCCCGAGGCGAGGTCGTCGAGGAACAGGCGCACGTCGCGACGGCTGCGGATGCGAAGCGGCGCCTCGACGCGGCCGTACACGCGGTGGTTCACCATGACGTTCTCGACGCATCCACCCAGGTCGACGATGGCGTTGAGCTCGTCCGCGGTCTGTTCGGGCGTGTGGCGCACCTTGATGAGGCGCGTCGGCATACCCCGGTTTGCGTCCGAAGCCCCGCACCCGTCACCATCGGCGCGACCAGTGCCCTCGACCGGCCCGAGCACGTACCCGCGGTTCGTCGAGGTCACCGCGCA
>CAYMHQ010000223.1:1389-4530 GCA_964390275.1 uncultured Coriobacteriaceae bacterium | reverse complement strand
TGCACCTCGACATCTTCAAGGGCGACATCCCGCTGTTCTCCGAGGTACGGGCGGCATACTTCGCACCCGGCGCGGTGGCGCGGCGGGGTGCGCTGGCGAGTGTGGGCAGCGTTGCCGAGGGCGAGGGCGCGGGCGCGGGTGTGGGCGAGGGGATTGCGGGGATCGCGAGCGCGACGGGCGGCGCGGGTGTCACGGGCGGGCAGCCGGTCGAGCTGGTCGACCCGGTTGAGCTGCGTGTTCGCAAGCTGGCCGAAGAAGCCGGGTTCACCCAGGTAGAAGCTCAGATCGCCCTGCTGGTGGTGCGCGGACGTAGCCGCTCCTTCATCGCGCAGGAGCTCGGCTACTCCGAGAACACCGTACGCAACTACGCCCGCTCGCTCTACGCGAAGCTGGGCGTGCATTCCAAGCAGGAGCTCATCAGCATGGTGGAGGACGCCGGGCGGTAGGGCCGCGGCGGAGGATGGCGTCGGTGGACACAGGATACGTTGCGGACAGTGAAATGCATCATCCAGCCGGTATATGCATAATCGCGCATAAGCAAACCCAGAATAGCCTCTGATTGCACGATTCTGGGAAGTCGGCGCGCCTCTCCTGCTCATTTTTGCGAGAAGTGTATTGTACTACGGTTATAACATTCTGTCTGAAGACCCCTCTCGACTTTCTTGGATGGCGCGCGCAACCCTTCTAGCTCATCTATTTACGAGGTGCCAAAGGGTTTCATCGAGTTCTTACCCCTGTGACCGACTATATGGGTTTATGCACGGCGTTTCGCGGGCCGGTTACAATACACTTCTCGAAATTCTGAGCAGATAACCGCCGGCGCCCTCCGAAAATGCCCGATTCCTTTTCACGATTGATTTATTGTTTCAACTTTTGATGTGATTGCTTTCACGGTTGATACATATGTTTCGAACTTTGATTCATTCCTTTCGGAGGTTGATTTAAATCCCCTCATCCACGCGCTCCGAGCGCCCTCATGCGCCCCACACACAGCGGGACCCTCCCCTGCGACGCCATCCGGCGCTGCTGGAGAGGGTCCCGCCTGCATTCCTATCGCCCCGGCCTACCGCTCGTCGGAGCATGCCACGTACTCCTTACGCGTGCTCCTCCTCGTACTTCTGAATGGCGGCCTGCTCCTCCTCGTTGGGGGAGGCCATCGCGGCGGCCTGGGCCTCGGCGATGGTCACGCTGCCCACGGGGCTGCTGCCGTCGGCGGCGGGGGCGGGCTCGGCGTAGCCGGCGTTGATGGCCGCGTGCACGCCGGCGTTGCGGCCGAACGTCACGACGTCGCAGATCGCGTTGCCGCCCAGGCGGTTCTCGCCGTGGACGCCGCCCGTGACCTCGCCCGCCGCGTAGAGGCCGGGGATGGGCTCGCCGGCGGCGTTGACCGCCTGCGAGGAGATGTCGACATGGATGCCGCCCATGGTGTGGTGGACGGTCGGCACCTTGCGGCACGCGTACCAGGGGCCCTCGGTCATCTGGGCGTCGGCGGTGTTGTTGGCCTGGAAGCCCAGCTCGTCCTCGGCAGTTCCAGCGACAACGGCGTTGTAGGTGTCGATGGATGCCTGCAGCTTGGCGGCGTCCATGCCGGTCGCGGCGGCGAGCTCCTCGATGGTGTCGGCGGCGATCACGTGGCCGGTCGCGACCATGTTCTCGATCGTGGCGCCGTTGGAGTCGGGCGTGGTGGTGTCGGGGTAGCGCAGCTTGTTGACCACGACGTAGTAGGTCGAGTCGGGCTGCGCGAAGATGGCCTTGCACAGCGTGTCGCGCGCGGCGCCCTCGTTCACAAAGCGCTCGCCATTCTCGTTCACAAAGACGCGGTTGCGGCCGGAGGTGCGGATGTCCTCCATGAGGCCGGTGCCGGGGGTTCCGCAGGGGTGCAGCTGGATGTCGGAGAGGCCGATGAGCTCGGCGCCGGCGCTTTCGGCCAGCTTGAGGCCCTCGCCCTGCGCGCACGGGTTGATGTTGGTGCAGCCGATGGTCTCGTCGAGCACGACGTCCGACCACACGCCGGTGTTGACCTCCTGGCGGTACGCGATGTTCGCACCGAAGCCGCCCGTGCAGATGACGACCGACTTGGCATTGACGGTAATCTCCTGCCCGTCGGGACGCACACCCTTCACGCCCACGACCGCGTCGCCGTCCATGACGAGCTCGGTCGCGTCGCAGCAGTGCAGGACGGTGACCTTGTCGGCGTTGTCCTCGATCCACTCGTTGTAGCTGCGCGTGTACGTGTTGCCCGAAGGCGTGTAGGGGTAGTGGCTGCGCTGGCCGAGCGAACCGGTCGCGGCGCCGATGGTGTCCTTGAAGCGAACGCCCAGCTTCTCGAGCCAGTTCACCGAGTCGAGCGCGTTGTGGACGAGGTAGCCGATGAGCTCGGGCGTGCCGGTCTTGTGGCCGCCCTCCCACGTGGACGCGTAGAACGTGGGGATGGAGTCCTCGATGCCCTGCTTCTCCTGGCGCTCGGGGTCGACGGCGTTGAGGGCGCCCTCGGAGACGTTGGTCGAGCCGCCGTTGTACGCGATCTTCTCGAGCACGACGACCTTGGCGCCGCACTGGGCAGCGGCGATGGCGGCGGTCAGACCGGAGCCGCCCGCGCCCACCACGGCGACGTCGGCGTCGTAGGAGTCGGCGAAGACCTCGGGCTCGACCTCGGCCGCGAGGAGCATGTCGGCCCCGCCGGCCTGGTTGGCGCAGTCCTCCACGCCGCCGAGCAGCGCGGCGCTCGAGATGCTGGCGCCGGTGATCGCGTCGACGTTGAGCGACTGGGTCTTCACGATCTCGTGCGAGAGGGTCTCGAGGGCGAGCTTGCCCACGCCGATGGTCTCGTTGTTGCCCGAGACGTCGATGTCGGAGAGCGCGTACTGAGTGAAGGTGCAGGTCACCGTGAACGGCGCGTTGTGCCCCATGACGTCGGCCGTGTAGGTGCCGGGCGTGTAGCCGGCCCAACCGTCGGCGGTCTCGGCCAGCGCGGTGCCGGCGGCGGCGGTCATCCCGGCGGCGGCCATGCCCGCGGCGCCCATGACAGCGGCGTTCCTCACGAACGACCTGCGCGTGCAACCCTGCGATACCTTAGTTTCCATGACGAATCCTCCTTGGTCTTTCGAGGCTGACGTGGCGAGCAGCCGAGGCGATGGCGCG
>CAYMHQ010000223.1:0-1289 GCA_964390275.1 uncultured Coriobacteriaceae bacterium | reverse complement strand
TAGATCACCGCGAGGGCCACCATGAACTGCTCGTTGTTCGCGGCAAGGTCGCTGGAGAGCGCGCCGAGGCGGATTCCCGTGATCCCCAGGCCGGAGTAGACCGCGATGAGCGTCGCGAACACGAGGCCGCGCGGGAACTCGCGCGCGTTGGAGACCGCCGAGGAGGCCGCGATGGCGATGACCGTGGCGAGGGTGAACACCGCGAAGAGGAACGCGACCGCCGCCTCGTGGAGGTCGCCGGAGCTGAACACCGTGACGAGCGCCGTCGCCAGGGCAATCATCCCGGGGAGAAACACCTGGTAGACGTATACATAGAGCGGCTGCTTCTTGCGCAGGGCGAGCAGCGGCAGCGCGAGAAGCACGGCGAGGTACATCCCGAGAATCTGGAGGTTGACCGTGTTGTCCATGATGAAAAGCGGCTGAATCCCGATGGCGAGCGACGAGATTGCCATGCCTGTGAGCGGCACTCCCATGACCGAGAGGAACGCCTTGACATCGAGCTTGGCGGGTTCGTCGGATGCGGCAGGCGCTTCGGAGGCCCCGGGAACGGCGGGCGGGGCGGCGGGATGGGCGGCGGCATGGGCAGCGGGCTGCTCGGCAGCGGGGGCGGACGCACCGGACTCGGACTCCGCCTGCTCGGACGCGACTCCCCAGCGAACCCCCGAGATGACCAGCGGCAACGAGCCCGCAAGGAGCAACGCGAGCTCGAGCGCCAGACCCGCCTGCCACGGAATCGCGGTGCACACAGTGTGCAAAAGTGCGGACGCGAGCAGACCGATGATCACAGCGACCGTCGCCTGGAAGAGGTCGACGTCGGCAAGCGCCTCGGACCACAGCAGGCCCATCCCCAGCACCATCACGCCGGCGACCACGGCAATCGGCCCCAGACAAGCCGCCAACCAGGGGATTTGCGCCGTGATGCACACGATGAAGCATCCGCAGCTGAGAATGTAGAGCGCCACGCAGCCGGTCTTCACGCAGCGCCGGGAGAGGAACCGCTCGATACCGTTGGCCTTTCCGCACAGCTCCGCGACGATAAGAAGGCACGAAGCTACAAATGTCGCCGTGAGACAAGGCTCGGCGAACGACCCGGTGTACTCGGCCGCGTCGTACGTGAAGAGCGTCATGACGTTCGGCGAGTAGATGAACAGCGTCGACAGGAAGGCGGCGAGGCACGCGTAACGCGCGACGTTGTGCACGGACAAGAATGCGGGCCTCATGGACGACTCCCCCCGGTCTGGACGAGAAAGCGCACGGCCCACCCATGATAGCGCAAGGCGAGGGGAATG
>CAYMHQ010000222.1:0-4588 GCA_964390275.1 uncultured Coriobacteriaceae bacterium | reverse complement strand
CGACGGCGGTGAGGATCGCCTTGCTCGTGATGGTCGCGCCGGAGACGGTGTCGACGCCCTCGGTGCCGTTGGCCGCGACGATGGCGGCGGGAAGCTCGGCGATCGCCTTCGTGCCGATGCCGTCGGTCTCGGAGTTGTCGCCCACCTCGACCGCGGTGATGACGCCGCCCGCGACGGTCACGGTCACGGGGACGGTGCCGCCGATGCCCTTGCCATCGCCCGAGTAGGTGCCGTCGGCCCACTTGGCGGCCGAGTCGCCGGAGGCGCCGCCCGCGATCGCGTCGCGCGCCTTCTCCTCGGAGGACCCGGCCTCCTCGGCGGCCTTCGCGGCCGCGGCTTCCTCGGCAGCCTTCGCGGCGGCGGCGCTGATGGCGGCGGCCGCCTCGTTGTCGGCAGCGATCACGTCAGCCGCGAGCGGCACCTCGCCGCCGAGCGCGGCCGTGGCGGCGTTGGTGCCCGCGACGCGCCCGAACACCGTGTAGCCGCTCATCACGCACCAGTAGTCGCCCTCCATGATGCCGCCCGCGGCGCCCGGCACGGCCCACAGACCGGCCATGGGACGGTCGTCCAGGCCGATGACCTGCGCGTTCACGTCAATCTTGATGCCGCCGAACGTCGCCATGACGCCGGCCACCACGGGGATGCAGTAGAACGGCGGCGTGGTGAGCGGCATGCCCGACTTCGCCGGCACGTCGAGCGCGGCGGTCGTCCCGTTCGCGACGGCGTCGTTCCACTCGGCCGCGGTGCGCAGGAAGCAGCTCGCGTTGAACTTGTCGCCCGAGACGGTCTCCGACTGGACCTTCGTCGCCAGCTCCTCGAGCGTGTCTGCCTGCACCACGGTCGCGCCGTGCTCGCGCAGCCAGTCGAGACGGTCGCCGCCCACGACGGCCGCGTTGCAGTACGCGGTCTCCACCATCACCTGATGAGCCGCCTCGTCGAAGAAGAGGTACGCGCGGCAGTAGAACTGCTGCATGATCTCCTGGTTGACCAGCGACGACGTGAGCCCCTCGTTCACAAAGCGCTTGCCGTCGCAGTTGACGTACATGCCGAGCGTCTGGATCGCGTGGACCGTGGCGCCGTAGTAGGCCATGTGCACGTCGTCGACGTTCTCGCACGCCTCGTAGCCGGCCGGCGTGTCAAAGGTGCAGTAGCTCGTCTGGGGCCAGGGCTGCGGGTGGCCGTAGAACGAGCCGAAGCCCTTGGAGAGCTTGGCGCCCGCCTTCTGGGCCATGACGATGCCCGCGCCGTCGAGGTAGGGGACGCACTGGGCCTGCGAGACGTCGGCGTGACGGCCGAGGTAGCGCGTCATCATCTCCTTGTTGCACTGGAAGCCGCCGGTCGCGAGGATGACCTGCTTGGCGGAGATGACGACCGTCTTGCCCTCCGCGTCGGTGCACACGAGGCCCGCCGGCTTGCCCGTCTCGTCGTAGGCGAGGTCGACGGCGCGCGTGGAGAGCAGCGTGGTGCCGCCCTTCTCGTTGAAGATCTGGCCGAACTGCTGCAGGTACTCGTCGGTGTAGGACTTCGAGCCCTGCTCGGTGGGACGGCGCCCGCCCATCCACAGGTAGGAGCTGCCGGCGGAGAGCTGCTCGGTGGTGAGGCCGAGGCCGTCGATCCACGCCACGGTGTCGTCCCAGTTCACGCACACGACCTTGCCGAGGTCGGGGTCGGAGAGCGGGACCTTGGCGTAGACGGAGTCCCAGTTGGTGCCGAAGCGGGGCCCGAGGGCGCCGGCGGCGAAGCGCGAGGTGCCGCCCACGTGGCCCGAGGCCTCAACGAGGATGGTCTGGGCGCCCGCCTCGACGGATGCGACCGCGGCGGCGAGACCGCCCACGCCGGCGCCCGCGATGACGACGTCGCAGGTGTAGACGACGGCCTCCTCGGCGGCCTCCCCGGACTCGGCCGGCGCCTCCTCGGCGCGCGCGACGGCGGCGGTGCCGGCTGCCGCGGCGAGCCCGGCGACGACGCCGGCGCCCATGAGGAAGCTGCGGCGGGAGGAACTGGTGTCGATGCTCATGGTGATACCCCCTGGTTCGATGGTTGGTGCCCGGATGCTTGCGGACGAGCGAGCGCAGACGCACGGGTGCGCGGGCATGCGGGTACGTGGGTGCGCGGGTACGTGGGTGTGCACCCGCCGACCGTCCGCTCCGACGCGGCCGCCCCTTGCGGCCGCCACTGGATGCAACGGTAACCGTTCGAGAGGCCGCGCGCATCACCCGCCGGCTCGGTTAGACGTGCCTCCCCACCAGATTCTGCCGTCTCCGCCATCTAACCGATTATTGGTGTTGCGCACCCTGAGCTGGGCGTTTGCAGAGCACGTGCGACATGTGTCCAATGCCGCCTCGAGGGAGCTCCCCCGTTCGACAGCGGTGTACTATAACGCCGCGCACGGCACGGCAAGCGGTGCCACGAGCGGGGCCGCAAACGTCGCCGCAAGCAACCCCTGGAGAGGGAAGCGGAGTTTGAGGATGAGGACGGGAACGGGAATGGGGATCGGCATGGAGACCGGAATGTGGAACGGGACATGGGGCAGAGCGGGGGACGAATCGCTCTACGTCATGGACCTCGAGCAGGCGATGAGGAGGCGCCACTCGGTCAGGTCGTACACCGACGAACCGATCGGCATCGCGGAGCGCGCGGAGCTCGAGCGCGAGATCGCGCGGTGCAACGCCGAGGGAGGGCTCGACATCCGCCTCGTGCTCGAGGAGCCGGAGGCGTTCGACAGCGCGCTCGCCCACTACGGCAAGATGACGAACGTGCGCAACTACATCGTGGTCGCCGGCACACCCGCGCCCGACCTCGACGAGCGCTGCGGGTACTACGGCGAGCGGCTCGTGCTGCTCGCCCAGCAACTCGGCCTCAACACCTGCTGGGTCGCGCTCACGTTCAAGAAGCGCTTCGTGCGAAAGTCGCTCGCGGCCGGACGGGAGCTCGTGGTGGTCATCGCGATCGGCCACGGCGCGGTCGGGGGGATGTCGCGCCGGTCGAAGACGTTCGAGCAGGTCGCCGTCTGCCCCGACCCGGCCTCCGTGCCCGACTGGTTCCGCCGCGGCGTCGAGGCCGCCCTCCTTGCGCCCACGGCCGTAAACCAGCAGAAGTTCACGTTCGAGCTGGTGGTGCCAGGCGAGGATGCCGCGAGCGGCGAAACGGGCGTGAGCGGCAAGCCTGCTAGCGGCAAAGCAAGCGCGAGCGGCAAGCCCGCCGGAAAGCCCGCAGTCCGCGCGACGACGAAGGGCGGCCCCTACACGGGCATCGACCTCGGCATCGCCAAGCTCCACTTCGAGCTGGGCGCGGGGAAGGGCAACTTCGTCTGGGCGTAAGGCGGGCGGCGAAACCCGTCGACCCCCAACGGATGGCGGGCTGCGAGCTATCGGCCGACCCCCGGGAGGCCTGCATGGGCCGCTCGTGGCCAAAAGACCAAGTTTCCTTGCACTTTCCCTCGACGGTGGGCAAAAGTGCAGGATTCCTTGCAGTTTACGAAGGGCACAATCGAAGGTCTCGATAAAACCGCAGGTAGATGGTGCGTGCGAATAACCCTACCTGTACGGTGGGTTGGTTTTCTGCAAGGAAAGTTGGCATTTTGGCCACGGGCCGTCGCAGCTGCAAGGAAACTTGTGGTTTTGGCCAGACGCTCACCGAGCGCTTGGCTCGCGCCCGCCCGCAAGCCACGAGTCCGCCAGCACAAGGGACGCACAGGGTTTGTTTTCGGCCGTTTTAGCTAACTGCTCACACATCTCAACTTGTGTGAGCGATTAGCTAAAAACGGCCGAAAACACTTCCCCATACCCCTGCCGGCTGGCCCGCAGGCGAGCCGCCCGGATTCGCCCGCCCTCCGCAGGTCCGCCGGGTTCGCCGGACCCGGGGGCTCCGCCTTAGAACGTCACGTTGCCGAACTCCGAGAGCTTGAGCTTGGGGTTGCGCTCGACGGCCCAGTCGACGTTCCACGCGCTCTTGAAGAGCAGCAGCTTGGCGCCGCGCATGTCCTCGACGCGACAGGTGTCGCGGGTGAGGTCGAGGCGCGCGACGTCAATCTCGCCCGGGGCGTTCGCGATCCAGCGGATCTCGGTGTACGGGAGCGGCTGGCGGCGGACCTCCACGTGGTACTCGCTCTTGAGGCGCTGCTCGAGCACCTCGAACTGCAGGACGCCCACCACGCCCACGATGACGCTCTCCATGCCGGCGCCCACCTCGCGGAAGATCTGGATGGCGCCCTCCTGCGCGAGCTCCTCCATGCCCTTCACGAACTGCTTGCGCTTGAGCGTGTCGACCTGCGAGATGCGCGCGAAGTGCTCGGGCGCGAACGTCGGCATCTCGGGGTACTGGACGCGCAGCTTGCCGGCGCAGACGGTGTCGCCGATCGAGAAGAGGTCGGGGTCGAACAGGCCCACCACGTCGCCGGCGTACGCCTCGTCCACCGTCGCGCGGTCGTCGGCCATGAGCGCGGTGCCCGTGGCCAGCTTGAGCTTGCGGCCGCCCTGCACGTGGAACGCCTCCATGCCGCGCTCGAACTTGCCCGTGCAGATGCGCACGAACGCGATGCGGTCGCGGTGGTTCTTGTCCATGTTCGCCTGGATCTTGAAGACGAAGC
>CAYMHQ010000221.1:2311-4635 GCA_964390275.1 uncultured Coriobacteriaceae bacterium | reverse complement strand
CTGGGCTATTTTGGAGGTGGTTGAATTCGGCCGTTTCGTCGACTTTTGGTTGTTCTGCGCCAAACGCTGGGGTGACACCGGCATGCTCGACGAGCACTATGTCCTCAAGTCAGTCAAAGGGTTGCGTAACGCTTGCGCTCACAACAACTGCATCGTCAACGGCTTCTCCCGCAGTTCCGAACACGCAGGATTCAACGTGCGTGGACTGGTTGCATCCTCCCTGAACGCACACGGGGTCAAGAACACCAAATCCCGCCGCGCAAAACTGAGCAACCTCAGAATCGCACAGATTGCCGCCACGCTCTATGCCTCATGGAAGTTTTGCCCCCGGACAACAACACGGGCTCGTCATGCAACGAAGATGGAAGAAGTCCGCAACGCCGTCAGTGCAATCAAAACGCTCTTCCCTGCCGACGGTTCCCTGAATGCATATTTTGAATTCCTCTTCAAACTTGTTGACATCTGGCTGGTACCCGGAAGAAAATAGTGACGGCTGGAAAATCCTTCGGGGTTTTGTATGGGCGTGTCCGGGCAACCGGATGCGCTCTAGTTTTTTTCGGGCCGCAATCGCCGCCAGAATCGCCCTGCGCTCCATTTGGCGTCTAGGCAATTCCATCCTCTCATCTCGCAATCCACCCTTCTAAATACCGCACACCGCTTTCCTCGTCGCTGGGAACCTTGAGGCGCGGGGCCTCTGCTATATTGCTCGCATCCTTCCGCTACGAAGCTCGATTGGGGGCGCCTCATGAAGCAGACCAACGGAATCGACTACCTCCTCGTGGACACGATCGGCACCAACAGGAAGGCGTTCTCGGCCGGCTGCGCGTGGCTTGCGGAGAACGGCGGCGGATGCATCGTGACGCCCAACAGGCGCACGGCGATGGACGCGCTGGGCGTCGAGACCGAGGGGGAGCTCGCGAAGGCGGCGGCCGAGCTCGGGCGGGGCGGCGTCACCCTCAGCTGGGGCCGGCACGGGCTGCCCTACGGCACGCGGAGCGTCATGGCGCTCTACATGGACAAGGGCGTGGACGACGTCATCCGGCACGGGGACTTCGAGCGGGTCTTCTTCGTGCCGTGGATGGAGGCCGAGGCCGAGTGGTTCAAGGCCGTCTACCGGCCCACCCTCGTCGAGGTCGGCGAGGACGGGACGCTCGTCGTCGCCGCCGGGCAGCCGGAGCTGCGGGGCACGGAGGGCCTCATCCCCGCCGAGCGCGACGAGGTTCTGCGGATACTCGCCCGCTCGGCCGCCGGGTACGACGGCGACCTCCAGCGGCCCGAGCGCGAGCGGTTCAAGGCGGACCTGATGAGGCACCGGGGCGCCTGGGTCGAGCTGGACCCGCGCGACGTGCTGCGGCGCTGCGTGGACCTGGGCATGACCGCCAGGACCGCCGACGAGGTGAGCGGCATGGTCGCCCGGCTGCGGGACGGGCACGGCTTCCATCCTGCGCGCGGCTACGAGGACGGCTGGGAGGACCGGACGGCTGAGCGGTAAGCCCGCACCGCTCGCCTAGTCGCGCATGATCAGGTCGACGAGCGCGGCGATGTGCACCTGCATCACGTCGATGTAGGGCACCGGCAGCTCCACGCCGTCAAAGATGAGCGGCAGCTCGGTGCAGCCCAGCACGACGGCCTGCGCCCGCTCCTCCCGCACGACGCGCCCCGCGATCTCCGCGAACGCGCGCTGCGTGTCCGGCAGCACCCGGCCGAACTCCAGCTCGGACTCGATCTTCGCGCCGATGTAGGACCGCTCCTCCGCGTTGGGCGTCACCACCTCGATGCCGCGCCGCGCGAAGGAGCCCTGGAAGAACGTCCCCTCCATGGTCGGCAGCGTCCCCAGCAGGCAGACCCTCTTGTAGCCGCTCGCCGCCGCATGGTCGCGCGCGGTGTCCACCATGCTGACGAGCGGGATGGGCGACGCCTCGGAGAGCTCGTCGAACACGATGTGGGGCGTGATGCCCGTCAGCGCGGCGTACTGCGCCCCGGCCGCCGCCAGGCTGTGGACGCCTTTGAGCAGGTAGGCCGTCAGCCCGGCGTAGTCGCGCCTCTCGCAGAAGCCCAGCACGTCGAACACGCTCAGGCTCTCGATGGTCAGGTTGGGAAAGAGGGCGCGCCCCGACCTCTCCTGCACGCCGTACTCGATGCCCCTGTAGTACTCGATGGTGGACTCCGGTCCGGTGCCGCCAATCAGACCGAGCTTTTTCATCTCCGGACCTCCCATTCCGCCTCGCGCCTCGATGCCAAATAGGCCATTGTACTTCGTCATGGCAAACGTATAACGAAAACATACTACTTTTGACACCGCGAGGAGAACATGAGGAGGAGGG
>CAYMHQ010000221.1:0-2211 GCA_964390275.1 uncultured Coriobacteriaceae bacterium | reverse complement strand
GTGTCGGTTCGTTTCCGCACCCCCACGTGAACTATTTGGCCACCGGGTTCGCGACGGTTCGCGGCGGAGGTGCCTCGGGGGTGGCACGCGCCGACCCTGCGCCCGACCGCCGCGCATAGACCCGCCAGTTATCCCCCGTTATACCCATTTGATCCCCGTTATACCCATTGTTTGCGGGTATAACGGGGGTATAATTCCGCCCGAAACGGCGGCGATGCGCAGGAGGTGCGCCATGGGACTCTCGGGACGTCAGAGTTCAGAAAGTCAGGCCTCGGAGCTCCAGGCCCGAGCGGCGGAGCTGGAGCGGCAGATCGTGTCGCTGCCCGCCGGCTCCGTCGCGAAGAAGACCGTCAACGGCAGAGAGTACCACTACCGTCGCTGGACGCAGGACGGGAGGCGCCGCGAAAAGTACGTCCCCACGGTCGAAGTCGACGCCCTCCGCGCGCAGATCGAGCAGCGAAAGGCGCTGGAGCAGGAGTTGAAGGCAATCAAGAGGCAGCTGCCGAAAGCGGGTGCGCCCAAGGCGGGAGCGCCCGGGACGGTGCTGAGAGTCGCGACCCCCGGGGCGGCGACCTCGGGAGGGATGGCCTCGGGCGCGTCGGCATCGGACGACTCCGCGTTCACCACGGTCGTCCGCACCGGCGAGACGCTGCGCGCCTTCTCCGCCCCCGTTCGCAGCTACCGCAAACGCGCGTGCTACAAGCAGCTCCGCGACTTCGTGCTCGGCGAACCGCAGGACTGCGGCGAGTCGCAGGACGGCAGCGAACCGGAGGATTTCGGGACGACGCAGGACAAGGTGCTCGTCCTCTACGGGCTGCGCCGCACGGGCAAGACCACGCTGATCCGCCAAGTCCTCGGCGAGATGACCGACGAGGAACTGAGCCGGGCGGCGTTCGTCCAGGTCACGGCGCGGGACACGCTCGCGAACGTGAACCGCGACCTCAGGGCCCTGGAGGCGCGGGGATTCAGGTACGTGTTCCTCGACGAGGTGACGCTCATGGAGGACTTCGTCGAGGGGGCGGCGCTCTTCTCCGACGTGTTCGCGACGTGCGGCATGCGCATCGTGCTCTCCGGCGCCGACTCGCTCGGCTTCCTCTTCGCCGAGGACGAGCAGCTCTACGACCGCTGCGTCCTGCTGCACACGACGTTCATCCCCTACCGCGAGTTCGAGCGCGTCCTGGGAATCAGCGGAGTCGACGAGTACATCCGCTACGGCGGCACCATGAGCCTGGGGGGCGTGCGCTACAACGAGACCTCGACGTTCGCGAGCAAGGAGAGCGCCGACGAGTACGTGGACACGGCCATCGCCCGCAACATCCAGCACTCCCTGCGCTGCTACCAGCACGAGGGGCACTTCCGCCACCTGCGCGACCTCTACGACGCCGGCGAGCTGACCAGCGCCATCAACCGCGTGGTGGAGGACATCAACCACCGCTTCACGCTCGAGGTGCTCACGCGGGACTGGCGCTCGCACGACCTCGGCGTCTCGGCCGCCAACCTGCGACGCGACCGCGCGAACCCCACCGACATCCTCGACCGCATCGACCTCCCCTCGGTGACCGAGCGGCTGCGCCAGCTGCTCGAAATCCGCAACAGGGACGAGCAGACTGTGGCGCTGGACGGCGTCCACGCGGCGGAGATCAAGGGATACCTCGACCTGCTCGACCTAACGCACGACATCGACGTGCTGCATCTGCCGGACCTCGGCGCCCGGTCGAGCCGCACGGTAATCGCCCAGCCCGGCCTGCGCTACGCCCAGGCAAAGGCGCTCATCGAGAGTCTGCTGCTCGACGAGACGTTCGGCGCCCTCTCACTGGCCGAGCGCACCGCCGTGCAGGAGCGCATCCTCTCGGAGGTCAGAGGGCGGATGCTCGAGGACATCGTGCTGCTGGAGACGCAGCTCGCGAACCCGGGGAGGCGGGTGTTCGTCCTGCAGTTCCCCGTGGGCGAGTTCGACATGGTGGTGTTCGACCCGGAGGCCGGCTCGTGCCGGATCTTCGAGATCAAGCACAGCGCCGAGGTCGCGCCGCAGCAGCGCCGTCACCTGACCGACCCCGAGAAGTGCGCCCAGACCGAGCACCGCTTTGGCCCGATCACCGGGAGGTTCGTGCTCTACCGCGGCGAGGACCTGCCGGAGCCGGTCGAGGGTGTGCACTACCAGAACGTGGAGGGGTACCTGCGGGAGGTCGCGGGGCAGAACCTGGTCTCCGA
>CAYMHQ010000220.1:0-4676 GCA_964390275.1 uncultured Coriobacteriaceae bacterium | reverse complement strand
TGGCGACGGAGCCGGCGTCGGTGATGGAGCCCGCCACGGTGACGGTCTCGAAGCCCTGGCCCGAGACGAACTTGCCCTCGGTGATCTTGGAGCCGCCGTCGGTGAGCGGCGTGCCGTCGTAGTTTTTGGAGGCGCTGTTCGCGGTGACGGTGATCTCGACAGGGTTGACGGTCAGCTTGCCGTTGACGGCCGTGCCGATCGTGTAGTTCTTCGTGACGTCGGTGGTGCCGCGCATGATCGCGACGGACGTAACCCTGTTGACCGTCGTGCCCGCGTCGGTGATGGTGCCGTAGACGATGGCCTGGACCTTGTCGCCCTCCACCAGGACGTCATCGGTGTAGGTGAAGCCGTTGTTGGTGAGCGCCGTGCCGTCGTAGGTCTTGGAGTCGCTCGCGGC
This sequence comes from uncultured Coriobacteriaceae bacterium, assembly GCA_964390275.1. Classification (GTDB taxonomy): domain Bacteria; phylum Actinomycetota; class Coriobacteriia; order Coriobacteriales; family UMGS124; genus CAYMHQ01. Next base: position 4,279 of record CAYMHQ010000220.1, on the reverse strand, counting down.
AGTGACGACGAGCGGCGTCTTGATCGGGTTGACGGTGAGCGTGCCGGGGACCGCGGTGATGATGTAGTTGCTCTCGTTGGTGCCCTCGGAGAAGGTCCAGTGGGTGATCTTGTTCTCGACCGTGCCCGCGTCGGTAATGGTGCCCTCGACGGTGACGCGCGCGAAGCTCTGACCCTCGGGGAAGGAGGAGCCCTCGGCGAAGTCCCAGCTGTAGAAGCTCATCGCCTTGCCGTCGTAGGTCTTGGTCTTGCTGCCGGCGATGATGGTGATGTGGCGCGCGGCGATCTTGAGGGTGCCGCTCTCGACAGCTGTCACGATGTACTTGCCGGTCAGGTCGACCATGCCCACGGCGTCCGGGCCGAAGTCCGCCGAGTAGGTGCCCACGTTGGTGCCGGTGGTGCCCACGGCGATGAGCGTGAACTGCGCGTCATCGGGCGCGCCGGTGTACCCCATGGCCTCGTGCAGCTTGCCGTCGTACTCGAAGGTGGCGCTGTTGGCCGTGAGCTGGACGTTCTGGTGGTAGTAGACGTCGACGACGTTCTTGCTCGGGTCGACCTGAATCGTGACGGTCGGGTTCTGCCCGGAGACGGCGGTGTAGCCCGCGATCTCGGGGATCTCGACGTTCACCACGGCGCTGTAGGTCTGGTTGTCGAAGGTCCTGGACTCGGCGACCTGCTCGGCGGGGTCGGTCCCGTTGAGGATGTAGTTGACCGTGTAGCTCAGGTCGGTGCGCTTGGCGTAGTAGAAGTTGATGGCGTTCTCGGTGCCCTCGGCGCCGATCGTGATCGACTTGGTCGCCGCGCTCGAGAGAATGTAGCCCTCGATTTCGGGCGCGTCCGCGGAGACGATCTCGCTGTACTGGGCGGTGCCGGTCACGGAGGGGGCGGCGGGCTGGCCGGTCTCCTCGTCGATGTAGTTCACCCGGTACTCGTAGGTGGCCGGGGTGTAGTAGAGGTCGATGACGCTCGTCTCGTGCTTGGAGGTCACGACGCTGTCCACGCTGGCGTGGTCGAAGGTGTAGCCCGGGACCGACTTCACGCAGTCGGTGGCATTCACGGTGGTGCCGTACCACTTGATGTAGGTGTCGGTCGAGACGAGCTGGGCCGAGGAGGTGCCCTTCTGGACGATGTAGTGGTTGACCTTGACCTGGCTCAGGTACTGGGCGTCGATGTCGCCGTCGAGGTGCCACGCGGCGCCGGAGTCGAAGTAGCCGGGCGCGCCGGACGTCACCGACTTGAGGCCGTAGTTGCCGTACTCGAAGTTGACCCAGATGTAGTCGATCATCTCGAACGGGTTGCCGTCATAGCGCTGGAAGTAGCACGTCCCGTAATAGTCCATGTACCACATGAGGTAGTTGAAGTCATCGCTCGACCTGTCGTACGCCGTGTCGCCGCTCGGCGTGGGGAAATCCAGGACCATCCAGCGGCCCATGGTCACCCAGCCCTCGTCGATGTCGAGGCCGGTCGTGTCGCCGTAGACGTAGGCGTAGAGGTAGACGTACTGGCCCCACTCGTCCTGGGTGACGGTGATGACCTTGGAGGCGGTGTAGACGCCGTCGGTCGCGTAGATGGTGGCCGTGCCGACGCCCTGGCCCGAGACGGTGCCGTCCTCGAAGACCTCGGCGATGCCGGGGTTGGAGGAGCTCCAGGTCACGTCGCCGGAGAAGTGCTCGGCCTTGAGGTAGATGCAGTCGTTCGTGACCACGGTGTCCTTGCCCGTGATGACGGGGTCGGCCTTGAGCACGACGACCGTGAAGGTCTGCTTGACCAGGGTGTGCGCGGCGCCGTCGTCGGGGTGGCTCGAGGAGTTGGTGCAGTACTCGTAGGTGATGGTGACCTTGCCGGGCTTGACGCCCGTCACGGTGAACGTGGTGCCGGTGACGGTCTCCCTCGAAGGCACCGCGATCGAGGCGTCGCTCGTGCCCGTCTCATGGACGTAGCGGCACCCCGAGGGGCCGAGCGTGTTCGACTTGCCCGTGATCTCGATCGTTTCGCCCTCGTAGACGTAGTAGGTCTCGGAGTCCTGGACGACGGTCACCTCCATGGAGGCCGTCTCGGTGCCGTAGCTGGCGGTGATGGTGACCGTGCCGCCGCTCACGCCCGTCACGGTGCCGTCCTCGCCCACCGAGGCGACCGAGGTGTCGGACGACGACCAGGTGACGGGGCCGGAGAAGTCGACGGCCTCGAGCAGGATGGACGAGCCGGCGTCGACGGAGGTCTCGCCCGAGATGCGCGGGTTGGGCAGGACGATGACGTTGAAGGTGTACTCGGCCATGGTGTGGTCGGAGAACGTGTGCTCCGCAGTGCTGGTGCAGTACGTGTAGGTGATCTGGACCTCGCCGGTCTGGAGGGGCGTGAGGAAGCCCTCCTCGCAGAGCTTGGACTCATCCGCGGAAACGACGGTCGCGATCGACTCGTCGCTCGAGTACCAGTCGTGCTGGGCGTAGCACGCCACGTACTCCCGCTCGCCGTACTTCACCCTGTACGCGTTCGCGGGGCCGGTGAGCATGAGCTCCTCGCCCACGTAGGCGTAGACGACCTCGGAGGCGCCCACGACGGTGACCTCCTTGGAGGCGGTCTCGTCGCCGCAGGTGGCGGTGATGGTGACCGTGCCGAACTTGATGCCGGTCACGATGCCGTTCTCGTCGACCGAAGCGACGAGCGGGTTGGACGACGACCAGGTGACGTCACCGGAGAAGTCGGCGGCCTCGAGCAGGATGGACTGCTCGACGATCACGGTGTCCGAGCCCGTGACCTTGGGGACGGGCGTGACGATGACGGTGAAGGCCTCCCCCACCACCGTGTGGCCGGAGGTGTGGGCCTCGGAGTTGGCGCAGTAGGTGTGGGTGATCGTGACCGTGCCGGGCTTGGAGCCGGTCACGGTGCCGGTCGCGCCCGAGCCGGAGACGGGCGCGATCGAGCTGTCGCTCGAGACCCAGGTCTGCTCGTAGCCGCACGACGAGTCCTCGCCCTGGTACGCGTTGGGCGTCCCCGGGATCTCGAGGGTCTCGAACTCGTTCACGTAGTAGGTGGTGGCGGGCGCGACGACGGTCAGCTCGGCGGAGGCCTGACGCTCGCCGGAGGTCGCGGTGATGGTGACGGAGCCGGCCGCGACGCCCGTCACAAGGCCGCTCTCGTCGACCGTGGCGATCGAGGGGTCGGAGGACTCCCAGGTGACCTCGCCGGGGAAGTTGACGGCGGTGAAGGTCGCGGTGGAGCCGGTGGCCAGGACCGAGATGCCGGAGACCGAGGGGGCGATGACGGTCAGCTTGATCTCGGCACTCTCGCCGTTGTGGTTCGCGGAGATGGTGGTGGTGCCGGTGGCGAGGGCGGTGACGAGGCCGGTCTCGTCGATCGTGGCGACCGAGGTGTCCGAGGACGCCCAGGTGACCTCGTCGGAGAAGTTGACGGCGGTGTACTGGCCGGTGTCGCCCGGGTACAGGAGCCTGGGGCCGGTGATCGAAGCCTCGACGACGGTGATCTCGATGGTGGCGGTCTCGTACTCGTCCTGGGCGGTGATGGTCGCCGTGCCCGGCGCCCAGCCGCCGATCTGACCGTCGGTGCTGCAGAGGACGATCCCGTCGTTGCTCGAGGACCACTTCACGGTGCCGCGGAAGTCGTTGGCGGTGAGCGTGGTGACCTGGGTCACGGTGATGGTCGTGGGGCCCGAGATGGACGCGGGCGCCTTGACGGTGAACTCGACGGACACCAGCTCGGACCCGTCGGTGGCGGTGATGGTGGTCTTGCCCTGCGCGACGCCGGTCACGAGGCCGGTCATGCTGTCGACGGTGGCGATGGACTCGTCGCTCGAGCGCCAGGACACGGAGGCCTCGAAGTCGCTGGCGGTGAGCTGGGAGGTCTCGCCCGGAAGGACGAGGGTCTCGCCCGTGACGGACGCGGGCAGCTTCACCTTGACGTCAAACTCGACGGTCTCGGCCCCGTCGTCGGCGACGATGGTCGTCTTGCCAGCCGCGACGCCCGTCACGAGGCCGCTCGCGTCGACCGTGGCGATCGTCTCGTCCTTCGAGGACCAGGACACGCCGCCCGCGAAGTCGTGAGGCGTGAGCTGGGAGGTCTTGCCGACGTTGATGACGTTCTCGCCCGTGACGGACGCGGGCGCCTTCTGGACATCAACCGTGAAGGTGGCGGTCTCGGTCCCGTCGGTGGCGGTGATGGTCACCGTGCCCGCCGCGACGCCGGTCACCCTGCCGCTTGCGTCGACGGTGGCGACGCCGGAGTCGCTCGAGGACCAGGTCACGGTGCCGCGGAAGTCGTTGGCG
>CAYMHQ010000219.1:0-4692 GCA_964390275.1 uncultured Coriobacteriaceae bacterium | reverse complement strand
ATGACCCGTGCGTCGAGGAACCGACGCAGGCAAAACTCACGTTCGCCCGCAATAGACAGACGCCCCCTCGAACCAGCGGGTCCGAGGGGGCGTCCGCGGAAAGGAGCTTCCCTAATCGGGCAGTTACACGCCCTTGGCAGCGTTCTTGCCGGCGTTGTAACCGTAGAACAGGGCCATGGACACGGAGACGCCCTTCATGGAGATGGGATACTCGACGGCGAAGCGGTTGCCCTGCATGTTCCCGCACACATACAGGCCGGGGATGATGTTGCGGTCCGCATCGAAGGTATGGCAGTTCTCGTCGGACTCAAGACCGCCGATGCAGACGAGCATCAGGGCCTGGGTGCACTCGACGGCGTAGAAAGGCCCGTTCTCGATGGCGAACAGACGCTGAGGGTTCTTGCCGAAGTCCTCGTCCTCGCCCTTGGCGCACAGCTCGTTATAGCGCTCGATGGTCGTCAGGGCATTCTCCACATCCATGCCCTCGATCTGGCCGAGCAGCTCCTCAAGGCTGTCGGAGACCATGCAGCGGCCTTCGTCGATGGCGGTCTGGAGGTCGGCGGGAGTACGCACCGGAATAGTGCCGGACATCCAGTCGGGCAGAGGCTCGTCGCGATAGATGCACGCAACGCCGTGAGCTGCGGGGAAATACTGGAGCTCCTCGGGCCAGGAGGCGTCAAAGATCTGGTAGGCGACATGGCCGGGCTGCAGCTCGACCTGGTTCTCAAGCTGCTGGCCGGGCAGGTCCTCGTTCATGAACCGCTCGCCGTTCCTGTTGATCCACAGCCAGCCGTTGTTGCCCATGACGCCGCGTCCGTCGGCACCGGCGCCGCCGCCCATGTGGTGAATCATCGGGGCGTGCCACTGCTGAATCTGAGCGCCGGCCCAGGCGCCCATCTTGAGACCGGAGCCGTCGTTGGTCGCGTTGCCTTCGCCGTCATGCCAGATCCAGAGGGTCGGGATGCCGTTCTCAACAGTCGTGGGAGCAAACCGACGAAGCATGTCCTTGTTCGAGGAGTAGTCTCCGGTCGCCAGGACAACACCGTTGTTGGCGAGAGCTTTCACGTACTTGCCGGTGTCGAGGTTGCGAACGTACACGCCGGTGCAGCGCCCGTTCTCCATGATGAGCTTCTCGGCCTTGCTGTTGTAGCGAATCACGAGCTTGTCGCCTGCAACCTCCTGAGCCCGCGCCAGGTTGCCATCAAGAGCGGAGTAAAGGTTGCTGAACGACACCGACGTGGGATAGCAGGGCAGCTGCTCGTTCTCGTAGTCATACGTCTCGAGCAAGGGATAGAAGCAGGGATAGAGATAGTTGCCGCGGTTCTCCTCGGGCACGTCCGCATACGTCTCCTCGGAGATATACGCGCCGGAGGCGTCAACGAACCAGTCGAGAACGTCCTTCATCTCGTTCGCCCACCGCTTGAAGATGGGCATCTTGGTGTGATAGCTGCACTCCCTTTGGTGCATGTTGGCCATCTCATTTACATCGAGGAAGCCGTCGCCTCGACCATAGCGCGCCTGGATGTTACCGCCCAGAACGGCGCAGTCGCCACCGGTCGAGGTGTGGGAATCGCAGCGCTCGAAGGCGAGGACGCTCACGCCCTCTTCGACGGCGGCGCGAATCGCAGGGATGCCGGAGTCGGCCATGCCCACCACGATGACGTCTGCGGTGAGGACCTCCTCGACATCGGCGTCGACAATCTGGGGCTCCTCGCCGAGCCAAGAGTTGTCCTCCTCGGCCCCCTGTTCGGCAGCGGCGTCATCGGCCAGAGCGACACCCGCCGCACCGGCGGCGACGGTGGCGCCGGCAGCAAGCCCCGCGCCCTTCACGAAATTCCTGCGAGTCACGTTGCTCATTTAGGATTCCTTTCATCTGCTGTCTCAATCGATTGCAACGCCGGGTGGCTGGCAATTCTGTCTTTGCCCGGCGAACGGCACGAATAATGACCCCCATCTGCCCCATTCTGCTATCATCTCTGCAATCCGATACGTTGAGCTGGGATTTTGCAAGCAATCAGCTCCGATGGCCGATGGGTGGAACGCACATGAGGCACGTAGATACGACGGCATCGGATGGCGTGGCCGATAGCCGCTCGAGCACAGACTGGCGTGCCCTCGGCCTTTTGTTTTGCGCGGTGTGGGGCTGCATGCTCATCTATGCCGCGCCCATGGGAAACCGCTCCAGCGGCACCGTCTTCGATTTCTTCACGCCGTCCATGCTTGCAAGCATCCTCGGCTTCGCCGCGGTGTCCCTGATAGCACGCCGGGGAGGTCCCCTCGGCACGCGTCGCATACCGCTCATTGCGTGCGGAATCGTATCGGCAACCGCCACCGCGGTCTACCTTCTCGGCGGCTCCGTCATCCCCCTGTGGGCAAGCCTCGTCACGGTGGCGGTCGTCTCGATCACCTTCGCGTTCCTCCTCACCGCATGCCACGAAACCTACGTCGGACTGGCACCTTTCCAGGCTCTCGCCTGGGCCGGGGCGTCATATGCGATTGGACGGTTAGCGTGCGCGGTTCTCGTGCTGCTGCCCGAAATCGCCTCCTGCGTCGTGACATCCGCCATGCCTTTGGCTGCGCTGGCGACGATGCCGTGCTGGAAGCACACCATTTCGGTGAAGCAGGACACCGCGCGAGCAGGGAAAACAAGCCTGCGGGACGCGGAGGGACACGGCACTCTCCCCGAAGACCTCCGGCGTCTTTTCGTCGCGATACCTCCGCGCATCCTGCTGGGCTTGGCCATGGCGCATGTTTGCAATGGCGCCGTCACCGCCCTGATGGGCCCCACCTCGAACACGCCGGGCGCGCTCTCCGCGCCGTGCATTGCGGCGGCCTTTGTCGTTAGCGCCGCATGTGTGGGGGCGGCTTTTATCTTCAAACGCCGTGTACCGTTCATCACGTTCTACAAGTCGGCTCTGGTAGTCCTCGCCTTTGGGACATTGCTACTCGCAGAGCTGCCGCAGCAGGCGTCGGCTCTCATCTCCGCGGCGCTCGTTGGCATGAGCGTGGTGTCATGGGCCCTCGAGGCGCAGTGCGCCCGCGCGGGCCTTGCCATCGGGGCGATTCCCGCAATGGTCTGCGCGACAGGCCATCTGATGGAACACCTGGGCAACTGCATCGGGTCCGTTGCCATCCAGTGCGAGCTGCTTCCGTCCGCAATCACAATCGCCCTTATAGCGGCGCTTTTGCTCGTAGCGGTCGCCTTTCTGTTCACAGGCGCGTTCGATGACACCGCCATGGTGCCGACAGCGAAAGCGGAGAGGGGCGAGTCCGATATCGAATCCCCCGGTCCGACCATTGAGGAGCGCGTGAGGATGGTCGCGGAACGCTACGACCTTTCCGCTCGCGAGACCGAGGTGTTCGCCCTGTGGGCCACCGGCCATGACGTGAAGTACGTGCGCGAGAAGCTGGGCCTGTCACAGTCAACCGTGAAGACCCATGTGCAGCACATCTACGCCAAAACGGACACCCACTCCCGCGCCGAGGTGGTCATCCTGCTCGACGACGCAAAGGAATAGGACCCTTCGGCAGACAGCACGTTTTCGCAAGGCATGCCTCTGCTCATACCCCTGTTCATCAGGCATTTCGCAAAGACCAAACTTGGTGAACGAGAACCTCAGGACGCCTTTCATCACAGAAAAAGGTTTGTCAGGGATGTGTGGCGCAGGGCATCCGTCCCTATACTGGAAGGTTCCCGAAGGATTCGGCCTTGTGAGCGAGGTGCATGTTGGCTCGTACAGGACTCAGTTTGAGGACGTTGTTGAAGGACCTCTCGTGGATGCAGGTCGGCGCGGGCGCACTCGCAGCCGCCACGGCGCTCTTCTTCTCGTCGAGCATAGGGATCGCGGGGACCGTGCTGGGCGCGGCGGTCGGCTCGGTCGTGACCACGTTCTCCTCGACGATATACAAGAGCTTCCTCACCGCATCGGACAGCGCAATCAAGAGGAAGATTGGAATCGAGACCGTAGACGATGCCGAAGCTAAAGCCGGTGCCAAGGCCGATGCCGGTGACTCAGGAGATGCCGAGGAGTCGCCCGCGGGACCGGTGGGTGCCCATAGCGAGGCGGCTGTCGCCGCAGCGACGGCGACCTCGGTGGCAACGGCAGACATTTCGGCGGACGCAGCCGCGACGGAGCCCGCGAACAGGCCGGACATCCCGACCGAGGCGTTCGCGATGGACGCCACCTCGACCTTCCCCGCCGGCGACAACAGCGCCGACGCCACGAGCGTCTTCATCGCCGCGCAGGTAGACTCTCAGGAGAACGCGAGGGCCGAACGGCACAGGATGGAAGAGCTCCGGCGCGTCAGGAACCTCGCCGACCAGCGCAAGGAACGTCGCGCACAGCAGCTAATAGCAGGCGTTTCGCTCGTCACGGGCGTGGTGGCGGTCGCCGTGTGCGCGGCGGTCATCCTCGTGGCGACCAACGGCAACGGGCTCGGTCGCATGCCGCAACCGAACCGCACCGGAGAGCCCGCGCCCGTCGCGCAGGAAGTCGCGACCGCAGCCGTCGAAGGGGACGCGAGCGATCAGGCTGCAACCGGGACGGAGGCAAACGAGCAGGTAAACCAGGTCGCAGCCGAGTCCGGAGCGAACGAGGCCGCCGCTGGCGCGAATGGCGAGAACGCCGGCGCCCAGCCTCCCGCGGACGGCAGCCAGGCGGGCACCACCACGACCACGCCTTCCGGTGAGAC
>CAYMHQ010000218.1:0-4702 GCA_964390275.1 uncultured Coriobacteriaceae bacterium | reverse complement strand
CGCAGCCTCGCGAAGAACCCGGTGCGCACGGCGGTCACCGTGGTGGGGGTCGTGCTCGCCACGGCGCTCATCCTCGCCATCTCGACCTCGGCGCTCTCCCTGTACAGCTTCCTCGCAAAGGCCGAGGTCGCGAAGGCCGGGTCCTTCAACGCCGCCGTCATGGGGGCCACAGCCGAGGAGGCGCGAGCGCTCGACGGCGCCGACGGCGTGACCGCGACCGCGTCCGCCCAGGTGGAGGGCTATTCGAAGATCGACCAGTCGTCCTACCTCACCCCCTACCTCTGCGTGATGGGCATCGACGGGACCGAGGGCGAGGCCGAGGAGTTCGCCGACCTCGTGTCGCTGCGGGTCACCGCAGGGTCGCTCCCCTCGTCGGATGACGAGATTCTGATCCCCCAGACGCTTGTGGACGCCAGCGTGCTCGACGTGGCCGTGGGGGACACCATCACGCTCGAGGTCGGCCAGCGCCACGCCCTGCCCGAAAGCGGCATGGACACCTCCGAGGTGCTCGACCAGCGCACCCTCGCCGTGGTTGGCGAGCAGGGCGAGCTCGCCGAGACGCTTGAGGACCTGCAGACGCGCACGTTCACGGTGTGCGGCCTCTACGCCGAGAACGAGGCGCTCTACCGGACGCTCACCGGCACCGTCGACCCTGCCGGCATCCCCGCGCTCACCCGCTCCGACCTCGCCGGCGCGTCGGGCGCGGAGGGCGGCACCTGGATCACGTTCGTCACCGTGACCGACCCCATCGACGCGGGGGCCATCATCTCGACGAGCGGCGTCCTGGGCGGCGGCTCGGCGGGCGCCAGCAGCTCGGCGGCGGGCGACGAGGCCTCGGACGGCTCGGACGTCGTCACGCTCGACAACCTGTCGGGCAGCGGAGAGGCAGGCAGCAGCCAGCCGACGATCGTCCGCACCAACGACTACGTCAACCGGCTCACGAGCTTCTCGCTCTCGTTCGGCGCCTACCGCACGATCGGCAGCCTCGCGGTGATCGTCACCGTCATCGTGGTCGCGTGCTCGGTCATGTTCATCCGCAACTCGTTCGCCATCGCGGTCAACGAGCGCATCCGGCAGTTCGGCCTGCTCGCGTCGGTCGGCGCCACGAAGCGGCAGATCCGCGGCATCGTGCTGCGCGAGTCGCTCATGGTCGCCGCGGTGGGGATCCCCCTCGGCATCCTGGTGGGGTACGCGGGCACGGCGGCGGTCCTCACGCTGTGCGAGCCGATGCTGCGCACCTTTATCTTTGGCATCATCTCCGACACCTCCGTCGTCTACGACGTGCCTCTGACCTGCGTCTTCTCCATTCCGGTGGTGCTCGTCACCGCGGTGCTGGCGGTCGTGACGGTGCTCCTGTCCGCCTGGGGGCCCGCGCTCCGGGCGGGGTCGATCCCTCCCGTCGAGGCGGTCCGGCCGGCGGTCGACACCCGGGAGGCGCTCGGCAGGGGCGCGCGGCGCAGCGGGCGCATCGCCGGGAGGCTGTTCGGCGTCGAGGGCGCGATCGCGGCGAAGAGCTTCCGTCGCGACGCCCGGCGCCGGCGCGCGACCATGGGGGCGCTCGTGTGCGGGGCCGTGCTCATGACGACGTCGTTCCTGTTCGGCGACTACCTCAGCCTGCTCTTCACGTCCATGGGCCAGGACGCCGCGTCCGCGTACGACCTCCAGTACCACTACACCGAGGACCGCATCAGCGCGGCCGAGGGCGAGAAGCCGACCACCGACCAGATCGCCGCCGGGCTCGCCTCGTGCGAGGGCGTGGAGCGGGCGGTGCAGGTGCTCGAGGTCTACGGCTGGGTGGGCGACTTCTCCCAGGCCGACGACGGCTCGACCGAGGGGCGCTACGTGTACGTGATGTTCGTCCCCGACGATGAGTTCGACTCGTGGGTCTCCGAGCAGGGCCTCGACCCCGACGACTTCTCCGACCCCTCCGACCCGCACGCCGTGGGCGTGAACATCGTGCGGACGAACGACGGCCAGCGCTACGGCCTCGACCAGACCCTCTTCGACGGCACCGCCCGCGAGCTCGACATCGAGTGCGAGGTCAACCGCGGCGGCGTCCTCGACGAGACGGACGAGGCGAGCGAGGCGGCGAGCGACTCCGGAAGCGCGGGCGATGAGGCCGACTCGGACGGCGCGACGAGCTCGGCCGGCGAGACCATCGAGACCGCAGGCTCCATGAGCAGCTACAACGGGTTCACCTCGGGGACGCACACCATCCACGTCCGGGTCGACGCGGCGGTCGACGAACCCGCGTGGTTCATGGGCACGCCCAGCGTCCCGGTCATCGCCATGCCGCTCTCGATGGCGTCCTCGGTCGACCCCGCCCTCACCGACGCCAGCCTCAGCACCCAGTGGCTCAACCGCACGTGGCGCGTCACCGTCGACTCCTCCGACCCCGCCAAGACCGAGGAGGCGATGGGCGCCGTCCTGCGCACCTTCGGCCTCTCGGACTCGCGCCTCTACAACCGCACCAGCTCGACCAGCATGGCGACCGCCATCTTCCAGACCGCCCGCGTGTTCGTGTTCGCGTTCGCCGTCATCGTCTCGCTCATCGCCGTGACCGGCGCGTTCAACACCGCATACACGAGCGTGAGCCTCCGACGCCGCGAGTTCGCCGCGCTGCGCTCGGTGGGATGCACGCGCCGCGGCCTCGCCAAGATGCTCGGCTGCGAATGCCTGATGTACGGGCTGCGCGTGCTCGTCTGGTCGCTCCCCCTCTCGTGCCTGGTGTCGCTCGCGCTGCGCGCCGCCATCGGCTCGAGCTTCGCCGGCGGCCCGTTCATCGTCCCGTGGGCGACCCTGCCGATCGCCCTCCTCGCGACGCTCGTGATCGCGCTCGCGTCGCTCCACTCTGTGCGCAAGGTCAACGCCGACAACCCCGTCGAGGTGCTGAGGGAGGAGGCGATCTAAGACCCGGAGGAAACCCGGCGGAGGCTCGGCGGATGGTAAACCCGAAATCGTACCCAGATTGCTAACGGGCCCCGGACGACTGCCACACCACGGCGGCACTCCGGGGTCCTTCAGTGTCTCTAGCAGGGCGAATGCGGGGCGACGACAACGGGTGCGGAACATTGCTTTCGGGCGTTTTTAGCTAACCGCTCACACAAGTAGGAGTTGTGTGAGCGGTTAGCTAAATCGGGCCGAAACCTTCTTCTCGGGTCCCTCCCTCTTTTGCAAGTCAATCGCAGGCGGCCCCTCGCCGACCCCTCACCGGCAGTTCGTCGTGTTTCCGCAGCTCAGCGCGTCAAACACCACTCCCCCCACATGCCTCCCTACACGAATTTGAGGGGTCCGGGCGGACGCCGAGCTACACTCATCATGTGTGGTGCGACGCGGCGGCGGGACTGTATCGTCGGATGGCGACGGCGGGCATCGGACGGATGCCCGCCCAGCCGCCGGAACCGGCAGAACGCCGACCGGCACCGACACAAGGAGGACCACATGTCTCAGCAGGCCCAGCAGTCCCAGTCTCAGTCCCAGCGCGTCAGGCTCGACCGCCGCTCCTTCCTCACCGGCGCTGCCCTCGCGGGCACGGCCGCCGTCGCCGCGAGCACCGTCGCCACCGCGGTCGCCGAGCCCGCCGCCGAGACCGTCGAGGCCGCCGCTGCCTCGGCCGTCCCCTCGTTCATGATTCCGCCCGCCGCCATCACCGACGACCAGATCTCCCTCACCGTCGAGTCCGACGTCGTCGTCATCGGCGCCGGCACCGCGGGCCTGAGCTGCGCTCTTTCGGCTGCCGAGCGCGGCCTCAAGGTCGTCCTCTTCGCCCAGAGCCCCAACGTCGTGGCGCGCGGCGGCTCCAACGCGGTCGTCTACTCCACCCTCATGAACGAGTACGGCCTGCCGCGCATCACCCCGCGGTTCATGCTCGAGCAAATGGCCCAGGCGTCGTTCAACATCGACATCGACAAGTGGCACAAGTGGTACAACAACTCCGAGGAGGCCGTGAACTGGCTCATCGACCGCACCCTCACCGTCGAGGGTATGCGCCTCACCATCGAGCAGAGCAACGTGTGGCCCGACGAGATGGAGACCTACCCGCTGTTCGGGCCAGAGATGTCCCATTGCTGGAACAACGACGACTTCCCCGTGGTCGCCGACGGCCAGCCCTCCCTCGTGTTCGCGCTGCGCCAGCTCTGCGAGGCCCAGGGCGTCGAGTTCCACTTCAACACCCGCGCCGAGCAGCTCGTTCGCGGCGGCGTGCCCAACGGGACCGAAGGCCGCGTCGACGCCGTCATCGCCTCCGACGCCGACGGCAGCTTCGTCAAGTTCGTGGGCCACACCGCAGTCGTCATGGCGTGCGGCGACTTCTCCGGCAACCGCGAGATGATGGAGAAGTTCGCGCCCGAGGCCGTCGACTGGGTCACCAACTGGGACGAGGCGCAGACGCCCGACACCCTCGGCAAGGTCTACGGCGGCCTCTACAAGGGTCGCGGCCAGCAGATGGGCCTGTGGGTCGGAGCCGCGTGGCAGAAGACGGTCCCCAACGCCGCCATGGTCGCGACGTTCGCCGCGCCCTGCTCGCAGCCCTGGAACGCCCCCGACACCATCATGGTCGACGCCACCGGACGACGCTTCTGCTGCGAGGACATGGGCGTAGGCCACCTGCCCTACGTCATCAAGCACGTGGGTGCGGTGCACGCGATCTTCGACGTCGAGTACCCCAAGCGCCATGTGCCGTGGCACAACTGGAAGAACGTCT
>CAYMHQ010000217.1:0-4788 GCA_964390275.1 uncultured Coriobacteriaceae bacterium | reverse complement strand
TGGCCAGAACTGCAAGTTTCCTTGCACTTTTCGAAGGGCCAAATCGAAGGTCTCGATAAAACCGCAGGCAGATGATACCGTGCGGACCAACCTACTCGAACGGTAGGTTGGTTTTATGCAAGGAAAGTTGGCCTTTTGCCCACGGGGGATTCGAAGTGCAAGGAAACTTGAGGTTCTGGCCATCTGCAAGGAATCTTGCAGTTTTGGCCACCCGCGGCACCCGCGACGGCCCTCGCCTCCCCCATCGCGCACCCGCCCCGAGGTCCGTGAGACACCCCGCGAACCCTCCCCCTTCACAATCGCGCCACAAATGTCGGCGGTTTAAGGCTTCTCTCAGGTAAGGCCGCTATCCTAACAATTGTCCTTCCGCGCCGAATCAACTTCCCTGAATTCGACGCAACTCCTTCCCCTGCCGGACTCCACCAGCGGGCTCGCCCCAAAAACAGGGCGGGCCCCGGTGGAGAGCCGGGGCCCCGGAAAGGGAGGGCAAATTGGGTGGTTCCGACCGTCGTCCTGGAATATTTGGGGCCCCGGCGGGTAACCGAGGCCCCCAGGAGAGGGGAGGCGAATCGTGCGCACGTCGGCTTTCGCTTTTGTTTCTTCGATGTGCCTTCGTGACAATTTGAAGTATAGTTAGATATCTCTAACTGTCAAGGGTCAATCCGCGACAATGCGTAGATGCGAACGCCTCCACAATTCCGCCACCAAGCTCAACCGGCGGACCTCAGCACGACCGAGGCACCAACAAGCCAGCTCGACCGAGTCGGCGACAACAGAAAGGCAGGCTCCTATGAACATGGACAGGACCGCGCTCATGGACAGAAACGGAAACGCGCAGGTCGGCATGCAGGCCGACACGCAGGCGGGCGCGCAGGCAGGCTCGCCCGCCGAGGCGTCCCCGCGCCTGAACCGCAAGGGGTACCGCGCGGCGTTCGACCGCATCGGGCTCAACCACCGCGTCGCCGTCGTCGGCCTGGGGTTCGCCCTGCTCGCCGGCACCCCGGTGCTCGCGCTTGCGTCCGAGGGCGCCGCGACCCCGTCACAGGAGCCGTCGGTGAGCGCCACCGCAACCGAGTCGGCAGCCACCACCTCGGACGCCGTAGCCTCGGACGCCACCGCCACCTCTACCTCGGATGACGCCGAGGAGGCCGCGGTCGAGATCGTCCTCTCGGACTCGGGGATCCTCGTCGACGGAGAGGCGGCCGCCACGGAGCAGGACGCGGCAAGCGAGACGGCGGGGGTCTACGCGGCCAACGACGTCGTCTACTACGAGGACCGCGACACCTACGACAGCGGCAACCTCTACGGCGAGGGCGAGGCGGACGAGCGGCACACCGCCGAGGAGGCCGCGGCCGTCACCGTCCTCCACATCACCGAGCCCGGCACGTACCGGCTCAGCGGCACCCTCTCGAACGGCCAGATAGCCATCGACCTGGGCGAGGACGCCAGCGACGACCCCGACGCCGTGGTTACCCTCGTCCTCGACGGCGTCGACGTCTCGAACAGCGTGGCGCCGGCGGTCGTCTTCTACAACGTGTACGAGTGCGACGGCGACTGGAGCACCGAGACCGCGACCTCGACCGTCGACACCTCGGCGGCCGGCGCGAACGTCGTCATCGCCGACGGCACCGTCAACAACGTGACCGGCTCCCACGTGGCGCGCATCTACAAGGACAACGACAAGCAGAAGAAGCTCTGGAAGATGGACGGGGCGTTCTACTCGTTCATGTCGATGAACATCGACGGCGAGGACGAGGGCACCGGCGTCCTCAACATCACCGCCGACAACGAGGGCCTCGACACCGAGCTGCATCTCACCATCAACGGCGGCAACGTCAACATCTTCTCGAACGACGACGGCATCAACACGAACGAGGACGGCGTCTCGGTCACGACCATCAACGGCGGCTCGGTGCACATCCTCGCAGGTCTGGGCGACGAGGGCGACGGCGTCGACTCGAACGGCTGGCTCGTCATCAACGGCGGAACGGTGGTCGCGGCGGCCAACCCGGCGTCCGACTCCGGCCTCGACTCCGACATGGGGTCCTACATCAACGGCGGAACGGTTGTCGCGCTCGGCTCGACGATGGACTGGGCGGAGAGCGAGTCGGGCCAGGTGACGATGAACCTGCAGTTCGCCTCGAGCAAGAGCGCGGGCGACGCCATCGTGCTGACCGACGCGGAGGGCAACGTCGTCTTCGCGTTCGACCCCTCGGAGGACGAGGTGGCCGGCGAGCGCATCCGCAGCTACACGGGGGCGATCGTGAGCTGCGCCAACCTCGAGGTGGGGCAGTCGTACCAGCTCTACATCGGCGGCGTGGTGACCGGCGAGGAGGTCCAGGGCGTCTACGACGTCTCGACCGTGACCGACTACACCGACGGCACCCTGCAGTCCTACACCGGCACCGACGTCACGTCGTTCCCCGGCGGGTTCGGCGGGTTCGGCGGGCCCATGGGCGGCGGGTTCGGCGGGCCGAGCGACAACGGAGGCCCCGACAGCAGCGCGGCACCCGACGAGAACGGGAAGCCCGACGGCAACGGCGGCCCCGGCATGCCCGACGGGGACAGCGGACAGGGCGGCCCCGGCGAGAACGGCGGCGAGCCTCCGGAGATGCCCGAGGGGATGCAGCCCGGCGAAGGCGGCCAGCCCGGTGGCGACGGCGAAAACGGCGGACCCGGTGAGAACGGTGGACCCAGCGAAAACGGCGACCGTCCCGAGATGCCCGAGGGAATGGGCGAGCCCGGCGACAGGGGCGACGAGGGCACGTCGACCAACAGCGCGGACGCGAACACGCTGTTCTATGCGCAGGACATGGTGAACTGCTTCTCGGGAATCGCCAACGCGGCGGAGTAGCAGCGGAGCATCCAGCCTGGCAACACAGGCCGGGGTCGTGGGAACGCCTGCTTATGGCACCCGCGGCCCCGGCCTTTTGGTGGCGCGGGGGGCGGCGTGCGAGAAGACCGCGGCCGAGAACCCCCGCGCGCCGTCCGCACGCGACCCAGCCGCGCTGCCCCGGCGCCGGCACCCGCACGGCGGGCGCTTGATGTATCCTGTCCGCCAAAGCCGCCATCGCGACCAGCCCTCGCCCTGTCCGCCCCCGTCCGAAGGGAACGCCCCATGTCCAGTGAGACCGCCATGCACGACCCCGCCCGCACCCAGTCCTCCTCCGCCACCCAATCGCTCGACGCCCTGGTCGCCGAGCTCGACGAGATCCAGGTGTCGCTGTACTCCTACGAGCACGCCCTGGCCATCATGGAGTACGACGGCATGACCACCATGCCGCCGGCGGGGGCCGCGCTCGCGAGCCGCACGCAGTCGGTGCTCGCCGCCGCCCAGCACAGGATCCTCGCCGGCGACCGACTGCGCGAGGTGCTGGAGGACCTGGAGGCGCGCATCGACGAGCTCGACGCCCGCCACGCCGCCATGGTGCGCGTCCTCATGCGCCAGCACCGCGAGGAGCGCCTCGTTCCCGACGAGCTCGCGGCCGACCTGCGCGCGGCGACGGCGGCGGCCTTCCCCGTGTGGCGCGCCGCGAAGGGCAATGACGACTTCGAGAGCTTCGCGCCGCACGTGGAGCGCATCTTCTCCCTGCTGCGGGAGAAGGCCCTCTGCATCCGTCCCGAGGCGGCCCCCTACGACACATGCCTCGACCTCTGGGAGCGCGGGAGCTCCATGGAGCTGTGCGACGGGTTCTTCGCGCAGGTCACCCGGGCCGTCGTCCCGCTCCTCAGGGAGATCTCGGCGTGCGGCCCCGTGCCCGACTTCGGCTTCACCCACGCGCACGTGCCGGCGCAGAACCAGGCGGAGCTCTGCCTCGACCTGGCGCGCGTGATGGGGCTCGACCTCGACAGGCTCACGCTCGGCCTCACCGAGCACCCCTGGACCACCGAGTTCAGCGGGGACGACGTGCGCATCGCCCACCACTACAACGAGGACGACGTGCTCGACGGCGTCTCGACGAGCATGCACGAGAACGGCCACGCCCTCTACGAGCAGCGCGTTGACCCGAGCTTCGCGGGCACCTGCCTGCATCGCAACTCCTCGGGAGGCATCGACGAGGGCCAGGCGCGCCTCATGGAGAACCTCGTGGGCCGCAGCCGCCCGTTCATGGACGCCCTGCTGCCGCTCCTGCGCAGGCACGCGCCCGGCGCCTTCGACTCCGTGACGCCCGACGAGCTGTACCGCGCGTGCAACGTCGTGAAGCCCGGCTGCATCCGCACGCTCTCGGACGAACTCACCTATCCCCTGCACGTGCTCGTGCGCTACGAATGCGAGAAGGCGCTGTTCGCGGGCGACGTGGCGGTGCGTGACGTGCCGGCGATGTGGCGCGACCTCATGCGCGAGCATCTGGGCGTCGAGGTGCCCGACGACACCCGCGGCTGCCTACAGGACATCCACTGGTCGGCCGGGTACATCGGCTACTTCCCCGGCTACGCGCTGGGCAACGCCTACGGGGCTCAGCTGATGGCCCACGCGCGCCGCGCCCGTCCCGACCTCGACGACTCGTTCGCCCGGGGCGACCTCGAGCCGCTGACCTCCTGGCTGGACGAGCGCGTGTGGAAGCCCGGCGCGAGCGTCGACCCGCTGCCCCTCATGGAGCAGGCCTGCGGCGAGCCCTTCGACCCGAGCTACTACACCGACTACCTGGTGGAGAAGTTCGAGGCGCTCTACGGGCTGAGGTAGGCGGCCGAGGAGGCCGGGGGCGGAGCCGAGGCCGGGGCGGGCAGCCGCCCCTACTTCCTCCGCGCGCGCCCCTTCAGATGCGCCGCCAGCCACGCGAACACGGC
>CAYMHQ010000216.1:3185-4816 GCA_964390275.1 uncultured Coriobacteriaceae bacterium | reverse complement strand
TTCTGTCAATGACTTCCGCAACCCGGGCGCCAATGCGTTGCGCAGCAGGTCGGCGCCCGGGTCGGTGCTCCCGCCGCACGGGGGCCGACCCGCCTCGGCCGTTACTGCTGGTACAGCTTCTCGATCTCCTCGGCCACCTCGATCACCTGACGGTGGGTCGCGGCGGGGGCGGGGGGCAGGTTGTTGGGCTCGTAGCTGTCGAGGAACTTGCCGCGCGAGAAGGCCGCGGGAATCTCGACCGGGTAGTTGCCGTCGAAGCAGGCGCAGCAGTACCCGCCGGGTCGTACGCACGACTTGAGCCCGTCGATCGAGAGGAACGCGAGGGAGTCGGCGCCGATCCACTCGCGCACGCCCTCGACGTCCTTGTTCGCCGAGATGAGCTGCTTCTGAACGTCGGTGTCGATGCCGTAGAAGCACGGCCACTTGACCTCGGGCGACACAATGCGCATGTGGACCTCGGTCGCGCCGGCGTTGCGCAGCATGGCCACGATCTGCCGGCTTGTGGTTCCGCGCACGATGGAGTCGTCGATCACCACGAGCCGCTTGCCCTCGATCACCTCGCGCAGGGGGTTGAGCTTGAGGCGCACGCCCATCTCGCGCATCTCCTGCGTGGGCTGGATGAACGTGCGGCCCACGTAGCGGTTCTTGACGAGCCCCTGCGAGAACGGGATGCCGCTCACCTGCGAGAACCCGGTGGCGGAGGGGATGCCGGAGTCGGGCACGCCGATGACGAGGTCGGCCTCGGCGGGGGACTCCTCGGCCAGACGGCGGCCCATCCTCACGCGCGCGGCGTAAATCGAGTCGCCCTCCATCTCAGAATCGGGACGGGCGAAGTAGACGTGCTCGAAGATGCACAGCGCCCGGTCGCGCGGCGGGACGGCCTGCTCGCTCACCAGCCCCTCGGCGTTGACGCGCAGGACCTCGCCGGGCCGCACGTCGCGCACGAACCGGGCGCCCACGATGTCGAGCGCGCACGTCTCGCTCGCCACGCACCATCCGCCGCCGGGCAGCTCGCCCAGCACGAGGGGCCGGATGCCGTTGGGGTCGCGGAACGCGTAGAGGGACTCGCCGTTGATGAGGGCCATCGCGTAAGCGCCCTCGAGCAGCTGCATCGTGTTGCGGATGCCCTCGCGGATGTGGCTCGTGTTCTGGGTGAAGTAGCCGATGAGGCGCGTGGCGACCTCGGAATCGGTGTTCGACATGAACGGGACGTCGAGGTTGATGAGCTGGCGGCGCAGGTCGTCGGAGTTGACGAGGGTGCCGTTGTGGGCGAGCGCGATGATGACGTCGCCGATGGTCGAGAGGTGCGGCTGGGCCCCGCGCCACCCCTTGGAGCCCGACGTGCCGTAGCGGACGTGGCCGATGGCGAGGTCGCCCTTGAGGCTCGCGATGTCGGCGTCGGAGAAGACCTGCGTCACGAGGCCCTCGTCCTTGCGCACGAGCACCGTCGACCCGTCGCCCACCGCGATGCCGGCCGACTCCTGCCCGCGGTGCTGCAGCGCGTGCAGCGCGAAGTAGGTGAGCCGCGCCACGTCCTTGCCCGGCGCCCAGATGCCAAAGACGCCGCACTCCTCCTCGGGATGGTCGGCGAGCTGGATGGCGGCGCGGGACGGGCACGCCGAGCAGGGGGT
>CAYMHQ010000216.1:0-3085 GCA_964390275.1 uncultured Coriobacteriaceae bacterium | reverse complement strand
CGGGATGGTCGGCGAGCTGGATGGCGGCGCGGGACGGGCACGCCGAGCAGGGGGTCCCGAGGGACCCGAGGGCGTCGAAGGAGGGCTGGCCGAGCTGGGCGGGCTTGGTGGACGTGGTCATGGCGGTCATGGTGTCGCTGCGCCTCCGTGGCTTTGCGGGTGATGACGGGTGAGAGCAGGAAAAATGCAATCCTAGCACCGTGGGGCCGGCCGAGTGTGAAGGGCGGGCGAAAGTCTCCGGGATTCAAAGAATCCGAAGAGGGGGAGGGGCGAGCGAGGGGAGGACGAGCGATCGAGGGCAATTGGGTTCATCGATGAAACCCCAGGTCGCGTCATCTTTTTCTCGTGGATGCGTGTGGACTGGTTGCGACATGCCTTGCGCTGCGTTGTTGACCTTGCTCGCGCCTATCCGTGATGCTATAGTACACGCGTATATACATGTGTATCCATACTCTCTTGTCGGAAAGGAGTTCTTATGTTGGCGACGCTGACCAAATGGGGTAACAGCCAGGGAATCAGAATCCCCTCCTCTACCTGCGAGTTGCTTGGCATCTCGGCGGGGGCGCGGGCCGAGATTGAAGCCGACCCGGTGACCTCCACGCTGACCGTTCGTTTCGAAAGGCCCACTGGGAACTACGCACGGCACCGCAAGATGACCCTCGAGGAGTTCGCCGCAGGTTGGACCGGCGGAAAAGTCGGGCAGGAATGGGGCGGACCCGACGTGGGTGCGGAGGTCGTCGAATGATTTGGGAACAGGGCGACATCATCGAGGTCAACTTCGACCCGACGTTGGGTCACGAACCCCAGAAGCGCCGGCCCGCCCTCGTCGTCTCGGTGAGCTTTTTCAACAACGTCCTGTCGAGCCTTGCGGTTGTGTGTCCCATCACGTCGACCAAGAACGGACACCCGCTGCACGTTGAGATTCCCGAGGGCAACGTGGTGCACGGTTGCGTTTGCATCGAGGCGATGCGCGCGATCGACCTGGAGGACCCCGGCCGCGCGGCAAGGTCACTCGGACAGCCTCTCGATTGCGAGACCATGGCGAAGGTCCTCGACGGCATCGGAGGGGTCTTTGGGATTTAGCAAGTGAGGGTGCGGCCCATCTCGCATGGCGTTATGGGGAAATCCGCCCCCGCCCCCGCCGCCGCCCCGGACGATGCTCGATAATGGTGCAGTTTGCGCGCCCCTTTACTGGTGTCTCGTCCGTTCTGCTCGCACGTCCGCCGTACTCGTCTGTCCCGTCCCATCCCCAGGAGGTCCCGTCCGATGCTCTCTGAACGCGTGCTCTCGTCCGTGGTCCGGCTGATGGGCAACAAGTACTTCAAGCTCGACCCGCACGACGGCGTCCGCATCCCCGGTCCGCAGGCCGGCCACCGCTACATGCTGTACATGCACGTGCCGTTCTGCGAGGTCCTGTGCCCGTACTGCTCGTTCAACCGGTTCCCGTTCGAGCGCGGGCGCGCCACGGCGTACTTCAGCCGGATGCGCGAGGAGATGCGCATGCTCGCCGACATGGGCTACACGTTCGACGAGGTCTACGTGGGCGGCGGCACCCCTACGGTCATGATGGACGAGCTGGCCGCGACCATCGGTCTGGCGCGCGAGCTGTTCCCCACGATTCGCGACGTGTCGAGCGAGACGAATCCCAACCACCTCGTCCCCGGCTATCTCGAGGACCTCGGCAGCCTGGTCCAGCGCCTCTCGGTGGGCGTGCAGAGCTTCGACAACGGCCTGCTCAAGCGCATGGAGCGCTACAACAAGTACGGCAGCGCCGAGACGATCCTCGAGCGGATCTCGTCGGTGGTCGAGGCGGGGCTGTTCAAGTCGCTCAACGTCGACATGATCTTCAACTTCCCTGGTCAGACGCCCGAAATGATCGCGCACGACATCGAATGCGTGAAGGCGAGCGGCGCCAACCAGACCACGTTCTACCCGCTCATGGTGTCGCCGGTGAGCCGCTCGTCGATCGAGAAGACGGTGGGCCACGTCGACTACGCCAACGAGGAGCGCTTCTACCACCAGATTTACGACAGCTTCTGCGGCGGCGAGAACCCCGAGTTCCGGCCGAGCTCGTGCTACACCTTTAGCCGCGAGGTGGGCCAGATGATCGACGAGTACGTGGTGAACTACGAGGAGTATCCCGCGATCGGGTCGGGCGGCATCAGCTACCTGCGGGGACACCTCTACATCAACACGTTCAGCCTGCGCGACTACAACGCGCGAATCGACGCCGGGCACATGTCGACGATGGCCGAGACCGCGTTCCCCAAGCGCGACGAGATGCGCTACCGCTTCATGATGGACCTCTTTGGCCTCTCGATCGACAAGCGCGCGTGGAAGGAGCGCTTTGGCTGCAGCGTCCCGGCCGGCCTGCCCGCGGAGTACGCGTTCATGAAGATGAACGGGGCCTTCGACCGCGACGACGACGAGATGCTGACCCTCACGCCGAAGGGGCGCTACCTCATGGTGGTCATGATGAGGCAGTTCTTCATCGGCGTGAACTCCCTGCGCGACCAGGCCCGCGCCGCCCTCCCCGGCGACGAGCACGCGCTGATCTTTGGCCAGTGCCCCGCCGCCGTTGGCGGAGAGGCCGGCGGGGAAGGCTGCGGAGAAGGCTGCGCGAGCAAGTAGGGGGGCGCGAGCAAGTAGGGCCGACGGGAAGAGGGCGCCTCGCGAGGGGCGCCCTCGTGCGTTCGGGGCACCGGGCGGGGCGAGGGCGCTTTCGGGGCGATGACGGGCGCCTCGGAGCGCGAAATGCATAAAACTCGCGCCAGGATGCATACTTTTGGCGGCCGCATATCAAACTTGAAAAATCACGCATCGCAATTCCGAGATTCTGACCAAAAGTCGGGGTAAGTCAGTTTCCGGTTTGATATGACGGGGATAGAAGGGGACAAGAGGAAGGGCCAAAGGGCGACCCGTCGGAGCTCTCACTAAACGGATACCTTGTCTACCTGCGGAAACGCGAATGCCTGCCTGCACGGGCCGCGTCGGTCCTACGCAACCGTCTATACATCCGCCCGCTATATCAATCGGGAAACTGACTTACCCTGGTTTTTGGTCACAGAGGCCGAAAAGCGATTCC
>CAYMHQ010000215.1:0-4846 GCA_964390275.1 uncultured Coriobacteriaceae bacterium | reverse complement strand
CAATCGAGAAACTGACTTACCCCGGATTTTGGTCAGAAACGCCGATTTGCGATTCTGGAGGGGCTGCGTTGCCCAGGAGGACAGAACCGTTGTCTACGTGGGCGATGAGACTGCTGTGCTTGCTGTTCGGCTGCTTCACTGCCATCCCATCTCCTCTTTTAGCTCCTGATAGTCACTCGCTAGAAGATAGCCTTTCTCGTTCGCCCGGCGCGCCGCTTCCTCGAGCCGGTCGCCGTGCATGGAGCTGGCGGCTTCGGGTATCGCCCGTTTTATGTGCTGGCTTGGGACGCCTTCGTAGACAGTTGTCGCGTCGTCCGAGCGCGCCCTCTTGAGGCGGATGGAGGCGGGCAGCGTCCGTCGCGTCCTCTTGGGCGTTGCGACCAGCATGTACGCGGGGTTTGTCGGCGCTAGGCCGAGAAGCGCTATGACGGACTCGCCGCACAGATAGGCGCCGTCGCCCACGCGCGCCACCGCCTCGGCGTACGGGTACGACTCACTCGGGACCCAGCGGGACAGCCGGTAGAGTCCGCGGCTCAGGTTCTCGAGCTTGCCCCGATAGGCGAGCTTCGCGAGCTCCACCGGGGGAATGCCGAGACTGGTGGCGTCGTCGGTGGTGATGAGGTAATGGTTGTCCACCGCAAATTCGTATATGTCGTCGTAGTAGCTCATAGTGGCAGAACTATACCATTATTGGTATTGTTCTGCCACTTTCTGACTGCAATTGTTCACGGCGACCTTGTTCTCTCGCCGCCCTCCACAAACATTGCCGCGGGGACAAGAACTCGCAATCGAATACAACTTGAGGTGCCTCCAAGCGCTCCCTTAGTATGGTCGTGCAAGGAAGGGGCGCCCGCGATGCCGGCAGGCTGGTGCGGAGCGGGCGCTGTAGCGAGAAGGGGAGTGCTATGAATCTGAAGAAGTTTGTCGCGGCGGGTGTCGCGACGGCGCTCGTGGCGGGCGCGGTGTTCGCCCTGGGCGCCACTGCCGAGGAGAGCGGGGCTGCGGGAACCGACGCGTCGGCCGAGGAGGCCGGGTCGGGCCGCATCGCGCTCGTCACGCCCAACACGAGCTGGGAGAAGTGGTGGGCCGAGTACCCCGACCAGGTCGATTCGTTCTTCGACGGCATGGACGAGGTCGAATCGGACGGCAAGGTTCACTCGCATGCCCTGCTCTACGCCAACGTGCAGAATGCCAACGGCGCCTCGTTGGCGAAGTTCGGCACCGCCTGCGCGAGCTGCAAGTCGACCATGGTGACCACCCTCTACGACGAGATGGGGGTCGACGCGTTCTCCCAGAGCTGGGATGAGTACGGCGACCAGGTCGACTGGTGGGAGTGCGCCCTGTGCCACGAGGACGGCGTGCCCGGGGCCGAGCTCACCTACGGCGCCGCGGTTGCAAACGTCTTCGGTACGACGCTGCTCGACTCGGTCGACCCTGAGGAGGCTGCGTGCGGCCAGTGCCACAACTTCATGGGCGCAACCTATGGCCGCGGCGTCCTCATGGACAAGCTTCAGTCGGGTGAGGTCTCGGTCGACGACGTCGATCCCTACCGTTACGGAGTCGACCCCGACTCGCTCATGAAGGCGGCTCTGGAGGACGGCTATGAGATGCCGGTCGACGAGACCACGGGCATCGCGAACTTCCAGGCGAACCATCCCGAGGTCGAGGTGTTCCAGGGCAGCGTGCACGATTCGCTGGGCCTGACCTGCGTCGACTGCCACATGGTTGAGAAGACGAACGCTGACGGCGAGACCTACACCTCGCACAACGCCTCGTCGAGCCCGCTCGAGAACGAGGAGGCCATGGAGTTCTGCCTCACCTGCCACGCCGCGCAGGGCATCGAGGACACCGACGCCATGAGGCAGTTCGTGCTCGACGCGCAGGAGGAGGTGCGCGACCTGGAGACGGTCTTCTACGACAAGCAGGCCGAGGCCAAGTCGCTCATCGCCGCAGCTACGGCCAACGGCGGCGTGGACGAGGACGTGCTGCAGACCGCGCGCGACACCTACACCCGCGCCACGTGGTACGTGCGCTACGCCGACGGCGGCTCGGAGGTCCAGGGTCAGAAGGTCGCCCATAACCCCGACGCGATCAGGGACTACATCGAGCGCGCCACCGTCATGATGGACGAGATTATCGCGTCGCTGCAGTAACCCCCCAAGGAGGGCATCGCTGGAAGGACGTCTTGCCGGGAGGCGCTTCCCCGGAACCTTCCCGGAGCTGACCTCGCCCCTGAACCGGTAGTCTCAATCGCCCGCCCGCCGCGCTCGTCCCCTTGGACGTCGCGGCGGGCGGGTTCGTCGTAGGCGGGCGTGTCGTGGGCGGGCGCACATGGGTGGACGCACCGTGGGGAGGTCGCGACGAGGACAGGTGTGGTAAGCTGTGCCGCCGACGAGTGGTCGCTGGCGAATGATTGGTGACGGGAGGTCGCAGATGGAGGGCACGCAATCGAGGGAAAGGTCGTCCTGGCGGTCGTTCGCCCTGCTCACGGCGGCCGTCCTCTTCGTCATCTTCGGCATTTACATCGTGTGGTCGCTCTCGGCGGCGCGCGAGAACGCCCAGAGCCGGGCGCTCGCCGAGGCGCGCGTGCTCAACACAGAGGCTGCCGCGGCGTGGGGGTACGTGAGCTCCATCGAGGACCGCGTGAACTACAACCACGGCGTCTACGACTTCAAGGGCGTCTACTGCACCATCGCCGCCAAGGACATCGCCAAGCGCTTCTCCGAGAACTCCGACTACTCCATCCGCTACGTTCGCGAGAACCCCCGCAACCTCGGAGACACGCCCGACGAGTTCGAGTCGCGCGCCCTCGCCGCCTTTGCGCAGGGGGAGCTCGAGTACTACGAGCAGGAGGACCCCGGCGCTCTCGACGGAGGCACGCTGCGCTACGCGTCGGCCCTGTTCATCGACGGGTCCTGCCTCAAATGCCACGGCGACCCCGCGGGGGAGGCCGACCCGGTGGGCTACCTCAAGGAGGGCATGCAGCTCGGCGACCTGGCCGGCGCCGTCTCGATCGAGATCCCCATGGCGGACCTCTATGCGCAGGCGCGCGGCGATACCTTCCGCACGGTCGTCCTATTCGTCGCGCTTATGGCGGGCCTCTCGCTCGTGGGGCTGTGGGGCACGCGCCGGTTCGTCTCGCGGCCGCTGGTGCAGACCAACGCCCGGCTCAAAGGCGAGAGCGAGGCCCAGTCGAACTTCCTCACCATCATGTCGCACGAGCTCAAGACGCCCATCGCCTCGATTATCGCCTTCACGGAGCTGTGGAGGCGCGCGGACGTCGAGCGCTCGGCCGAGGAGTCGCGGCTGGTGGACGAGGTGCAGACCAACAGCAAGGTGCTGCTCGAGATGGTGGACAACGTGCTCGACACCGCGCGGCTCGAGGCCGGCGCCATGCGCGTGGTGCCGGGTCCCGTGGACGTGGTCGACCTGGCGTCGCTCGTGCGCTCGACCATGGGGCCGCTTGCCGCGGGCAAGGGGGTCGGGCTCGCGATCGAGGTCGGCCCGGGCATCCCGGTGGTGCGTGCCGACCGCGAGGCGCTGCGCCGCATCACGGTGAACCTGGTGAACAACGCGCTGCGCTACACGCCGGCGGGCGGGTCGGTGAAGCTTGCGTTCTCCTACTCCGACGAGCGCCTTCGCATCGAGGTGGAGGACACCGGGGTCGGCATCTCGGCCGACATGCTTCCTCACGTGTTCGACCGCTTTGTGAGCGCCGAGGGTTCCGCGCAGACCTCCGAGGGCGGCAGCGGCCTCGGGCTCTACATCGTGCGCGGGTTCGCCGAGCGCATGGGCGGCGAGGCGCGCGTCCGGAGCGTGCAGGGGCAGGGCAGCACATTCACCGTGGAGGTGCCCGCGCCCGCGTGCGAGGACGAGGGCGACTGCGAGGACGAGTGCGACTGCGAGGACGGGGACGAGAATGAGTGAGGGGCGGACCATGGGGACGACCGATGCGACGGTGCTCGTGGTGGACGACGACTCGAGCCTGCGCAGGGCGATAGTCGGGATGCTCGCGGCGGGCGGCTACCTCTGTCTTGAGGCGGCCGACGGCGAGGAAGCGCTCTCGATGTGCCGGACCCTGTCTCCCGACCTCGTCGTCCTGGACGTCATGATGCCGTGCGTCGACGGGCTCGAGGTCACGCGGCGGCTGCGAGCTGCCGGCGACGAGGTTCCCGTGCTGGTGCTGAGCGCCAAGGGCGACCTGACCGACAAGGGAGAGGCCTTCGCCTGCGGGGCGGACGACTACCTGGTGAAGCCCTTTGGGATTGACGAGCTGCTGATGCGCGTCCGGGCTCTGCTGCGCCGGGCGAGCGCGAGGCCGGCGGGGAACGCCGGCACCGTTCGCTGCGGCCTCCTCGAGGTGGACGTCGCGCACATTCGTGCGACGCTGGCGGGCCGGCCGCTCGAGCTCAAGCCCAAGGAGGCGCGGATTCTGGCGCTGCTCGCCGAACGCGCGGGGGAGGTCCTCTCCAAGGATGACATCGTTCGCGAGGTGTGGGGCCCCGAGTACCTGGGCACCGCCATCAACATCCCCGTCTACATCCGCCACTTGCGCGAGAAGGTCGAGCCTGACCCCTCCAACCCCCGGTACATCCTCACCGACTGGGGCAGCGGGTACCGCCTGGCGAAAGAGGCGTGAGCGGGGGGGGCACGGCCGAGGGCGCAAGGGCGGGGGAGCGAGGGAGCCGACGGGACCGAGGACGAGCACCGATGGGGGCAATCAGAGCGGCGCCGGGGGCGAAATGCATCAAACGGCGTGATTATGCAGTCTGGTGGATGCGCCTTCGAAAACCGGAATCGCAATCTCGCGATTCTGACCAAAAGTAGGGGTAAGTCAGTTTCCGGA
>CAYMHQ010000214.1:1888-4859 GCA_964390275.1 uncultured Coriobacteriaceae bacterium | reverse complement strand
AGCACTCGTAGACGACCTCGCCCATCAGGCGGGTGTCGTAGAGCAGGGGGTCGAACTCCTGACGGAAGGCGTCGGTGCGCAGGAGGCTGCGGCACGCCTTGACGAGCGGGGCGGTGGCCGGGGTGTTCAGGATCACGAGGTCGTCGGTCTCGTCCTGCAGCGGGACGAACGCCAGGCCCTTCATCTGCCGGCTCGGCTTCTCCGAGGTCACCGCCACGTCGGCCAGGCCGCGCGCCACGAGCAGGGCCTGCGCCAGCTCGCTCGCCACGGGGCGCTCGTGCCCGGCGAGCATGTCCGAGCGCGCCTCCAGGTACTTGAGCTTCTCGTCGAGCAGGACGCGCGTCCCGGCGCCGCGCTCGCGCATGGCGACGCTGAGACCGTCCCCGAGCAGGTCCGACCAGGTGGCGAGCCCGCGCGGGTTGCCGGCGCGGACGGTGAGACCCACACGCTGCTTGAAGAGCCTGAAGGCGATCGCCGGCACGCCGGGAAGGAGTCGTCGCAGGTAGGGGGCGTTGTAGCTCTTGTCGTTCTCGCTCCACAGGTCGACGACGGCCGCGTGGCACGTCTCGAGGTACATGCGCGCGAGGGATAGGTATGCGTTCGCGTGCGAGCGCAGCACCTTGACGCCCAGGCTCGCCGCGTAGTTCGCGAGCACGTCGCCCGCCATGCTCTGGCCGCCCACGATGAGCGAGCCGCGCGCCCAAGAGGGCAGCGGGTCGGCGACGTCGGCGACGCCGGGGAGGTCGGGGGAACCGGGAAGACTGGAGGAGCCGGGGAGGCCGGAGGAGCCGGGGAAGCCGGGCTGTTCGAGCTGGTCGGGCAGGCCGGGGGAGCGGGGGAGGTCGACCGCGGACGCGCCGGTCGATGCACCGGTGTGTGCCCCGGTTGAAGCCTCGGTCGGCAAGCCGGCGGTGTTCCCCGACGAGCCTTCGAGCTTCGCGCGGACGTCCTCGTAACGGAAGCGGATCTGCTTTCCCACGCGGTAGGAGGGCAGCGTCCCCTCGCGCGCCATCTTGTACACCGTGTTGCGGCTGAGGTGCAGGACGCTCATGACGTCCTCGACCCGCAGGGCCTCGCCCTCGCCGAACGCGAGGCCGCTTGTAACGATGTTGGAGCCCGCCATTCCCGTTGCCTCCCTTCCGCGTGGCAGCTTTAGGCATAACTATGGCACTGAATGGCATCAGATGGTACCAAATGGCATAAAAATGCATCGGCTTTCTGAACGATGGCGAACTGCGGCACTGCACCGCGTATACTCCGCCTTGCATTTCGAAGAGGCACCGGGACAACGACAGCCCCGGACCGCCGGTACCATCCATAGGCTGCCCTCCCAGGGGACGAAGGCGTATCTGCGCTCAGTCGCAGGTATGCCTTCGCTTTATCTCGGGGCGGTCGCACTTCCGCGCTCTCCCCACTGAATGCTGTGCCATCGCAAGCTACACCAACGCGAGCAATACCAATGCCCGTCACGTCGTTGGTACACTACTGGTACTATATAGTGGCACATAATGGTACGGAATGGTACGGAATGGTACATGAAATCTTGCATCTGCTGTCGAGTGGCATAATGCGAGGGGGACCACGGTATAGTACGAACTGTCAGCTGCGCCAAGCGGGACGCGCCCGGCGACACGGGCTCGGAGGCTTGCGACGGCGCGACTGAGGATATCCGCAGGCACCCGCATAGGGCGGGGCCGCCAGAAGAGAAGGAGCACGCCATGTTCAAGATTTCCGCCCGCAACCAGTTCGCCGGCACCGTCGCTTCCGTCAAGAAGGGCGCCGTCAACGGCGTTGTCACCATCGACCTCGGCTGCAAGCAGATCAAGGCCGACATCACCAACGAGGCCATCGACGAGCTCGGTCTGGCCGAGGGCGTGAAGGCCACCGCCATCATCAAGGCCACCAACGTCATGTTCGCCGCCGGTTCCGAGAAGCTCGCCATCTCTGCCCGCAACCAGTTCCCCGGCAAGATCACCAAGGTCGTCAAGGGTGCCGTCAACGGCCATGTGACCCTCACCACCGCCTGCGGCGCCAAGGTCAGCGGCTCCATCACCAACGAGGCCATCGAGGAGCTCGGCCTCGTCGAGGGCGCCGACGCCGTGGCCTTCGTCAAGTCCACCGACGTCCTCGTGGCGGTCGAGGGCTAAGCCTCCCCGCACCCTCGCGCGGCGGTCGCGTCGACGCCGCATCTTCGGCTTGTGAGCACGGGGCCCGGTCTCCCGAGGAGGCGACCGGGCCCCGTGCCGTATAATGCCGTTCCGATTGCAGATGCCCGCAGATGAAAGGTGTCCCTCCGATGCTGCTCTCCGCCCCCAACCAGTTCACCGGGACCGTCGTCGCCGTCAAGGAGGGCGCGGTCAACGGCGTCGTCACCATCGACCTGGGGGCGTCCCTCATCAAGGCGGGCATCACGATGGAGTCGATTCGCGAGCTCGGGCTGGTGGAGGGATGCCGCGCGACCGCCGTGGTCAAGGCGTCCGACGTGCTGTTCGCCACCGGCACAGAGCGCCTGCGCGTCTCGGCGCGCGACCAGTTCGCCGGGACCGTCACCCGAGTCGAGCGCGGCGCCGTGAACGGCATCGTGGAGCTGACCACCCCCGACGACCTGCGCATCTGCGGCTCCATCACCAACGAGGCCATCGACGACCTGGGCCTGGAGCCGGGTGTCGCGGCCCTCGCCATCGTGAAGGCGACCGACGTCATGGTCGCTTCGGACACAGACGAGCGGGCGTAGGCGGCTGTTCCCGCGCCGGCCCCCCGGCGCCCTCTTCCTCGCGAGATTATGCCTTTGCGGTGATGCGCCGTCCCCCAAACCGTCGCCAACGGCGAAGCACTATGATGAACCGGATTCGTCGTCGATTCGCGTGTTGATTCGCGCACTGATTCGCATGCCGGTCCGCGGGACGGCCCGGCGGTTCGATACATGGAGGCGCGGCCGCAGGGCACCGGGGACGGCCGCTGTGACGAAAGC
>CAYMHQ010000214.1:0-1788 GCA_964390275.1 uncultured Coriobacteriaceae bacterium | reverse complement strand
GCCGCCTCGCCTGCCGACCCCACGCAGTTCGAGAGCCGCGACCAGATCGAGGAGCGCTTCACCTGGGACCTCTCTGACATGTTCGCGAGCGACGAGGCGTTCCTCGCGGCGCTCGAGGAGGCGCGCGTCTACCCCGGGCGGTTCGAGGCTCAGCGCGCTACGGCTGTCGCCGACGCCGCGGGCCTGCTTGCGTTCATGCGCCTCGACGACGAGGCCGGCATCGCCCTCTCGCGCCTCGCGAACTACGCCGAGCGCCGGCACGACGAGGACACGCGCGTCGCCCGCTACCAGGACTACTCGAGCAAGGTGACCACGCTCGTCGTCGCCGTGAACCAGGCCGCGTCGTGGTTCGCCCCCGCCCTCCTCAAGCTCCCCGACGAGACGGTCGAGGCCTTCTACCAGGCAGAACCCGAGCTCGTCGCGTACCGCCGCAAGATCGAGAAGCTCCGCTGCATGCGCGACCACGTGCTGCCCGAGGAGCAGGAGGCGCTGCTCGCCGCCGCGGGCGAGATGGCCGCCCAGCCCGAGAACGTCTTCTCGATGCTGAACGACGCCGACCTCGTCTTCCCCGACGCGCTCGACGCGGAAGGGGCCGCGCACCAGGTGACCCATGGTTCGTACATCCCGCTCATGCTCTCGCCCGACCGCACCCTGCGCGAGAACGCCTACCGCTCGCTCTACGGCGTCTACCGGCAGTTCCGCAACACGAGCGCCGCGGTGCTCTCCTCGCAGGCCAAACAGCTCAAGTTCTTCGCCGACGCGCGCCGCTACGAGTCCCAGCCGGGCGTCCCCGCGAGCCTCGCAGCGTCGCTCGCCCCCACCGAGGTCCCCGCGCAGGTGTACACGAACCTCATCGACAGCGTCCGCCGCAACCTGGGCGCGATGCACGCCTATGTTGACCTGCGCAAACGTCTCCTCGGTCTCGACGAGCTGCGCTTCTGGGACCTCTACACGCCCATGGTCGAGGACGTCGACATGCACTTCACCTACGAGGAGGCGTGCGACGTGATCCTGCAGGCGCTCGCGCCGCTCGGCCCGGGGTACCTCGAGATCGTCCGCGAGGGCCTCGCGCAGCGCTGGGTCGACGTGTACGAGACGCCCGGCAAGCGCAGCGGCGCCTACTCTGCCGGCGGGTTCGGGATGCACCCGGTCATCCTGCTCAACTTCCACGGGACACTCGACGACGTGTTCACGCTTGTCCACGAGATGGGACACTCGGTGCACACGTACCTCGCCTGCCACGCGCAGCCGCCCGCCTATTCCGACTACGAGATGTTCGTGGCCGAGGTCGCCTCGACCTGCAACGAGTGCCTGCTCATGCAGTGGTTCCTCGACCACGCGGGCGAGGGCGTGAGCGAGACCGAGGCCCTTCGCCGGCGCGCCTACCTGGTCAATCACTTTCTCGAGACGTTCCGCGGGACCCTCTATCGCCAGTGCATGTTCGCCGAGTTCGAGCGTGACGCGAACGAGCTGGCCGACCGCGGCGAGGGCCTCACGGCCGAGGCGCTGTGCGAGATGTACGCGCAGCTCAACCGCGACTACTACGGCCCGGGGATCGTCGTCGACGAGGAGATCGGCCTCGAGTGGTCGCGCATCCCGCACTTCTACTACGACTACTACGTGTACGTGTACGCGACAAGCTTCTCGGCGGCGGTGGCCCTCTCCCGCAAGATCCTCGACGCCGCGGCGGAGGGTGCCGAAGGCTGCACGGCGGGTGCCGAGGGCGAGCCGGGCATCGAGGTCGCGGGTGGCGTCGTGACCGCGCCGAACCAGGACGTGGCCGACTAC
>CAYMHQ010000213.1:0-4869 GCA_964390275.1 uncultured Coriobacteriaceae bacterium | reverse complement strand
CGCACGCCGGCACTCTGCTGAATCCGCACAGCGAGGCCTCCGAGACCTTCACGGTGGACGTGATGGCCCTCGCGACCGTCACGGGCGAGACGCTCGTGGTCGAGGGCTTCACCTCGCAGCTCACCGCCCACGACTTCATGGGCGCCGTGACCTGGTCGTCGAGCGACGAGAGCGTTGCCACCGTCGACGCCGCCGGCCTCGTGACGGGCGTCAGCAGGGGCTCGGCCACCATCACCGCCACCGACGGCGAGGAGTCGGTCGACGTCGCGTTCACCGTGAAGGCCCCCGACCCCGTGGTCTCGGGCCCCGAGACCATCTATATCGGCGAGACCGGCACGTTCACCGCGACCCACTTCTCGGGCGACGTCACCTGGACGTCCTCCAAGCCCTCGGTTGCCACGGTCGACGAGACCGTCGTCGTGACGGGCGTCGCGGCGGGCCTCGCCACCATCACCGCGACGTGCGGCGAGGAGCAGGCGAGCGCCACGGTCACCGTCGAGGACGGCACCATCTACTACGTCTACGTGGGCGGGGAGCTCTCGCTCACGGGCGCGTCGAACGCGAACGCCTCGTGCGGCTACGAGCAGACCTGGGCCTCGGGCGAGGAGGGGACCGCGACGGTCTCCGGCTCCGGCACGGTGGGCGTCGTGACGGGCGTCGCGGCCGGCGAGGTCACGATCACCCACACCTACTGCGCGAGGGCGAAGGACCACCTGGGCACCAACCACGGCGTGGTCTCCGAGACGTTCAAGGTCGTCGTGAGGGACGCCCCCGCGATCTCGGGCGAGACGACCATGTACCAGGGCGGCACCACGCAGCTCACCCCCGAGCACTTCACCGGCGACGCCTTCACGTGGTCGTCGAGCGACATCTCGGTCGCCACGGTCGACGAGAACGGCCTGGTGACCGGTCTCAAGTTCGGCACGGCGACCATCACCGCCGTCTGCGGCGAGGAGCGCGCGTCCGTCGAGGTCACCGTCGTCGAGGACCCCTCGGTCCACTACATCTACGTGGGCGACGAGCTCTCGCTCACCGGCACGGCCAACGCGCTCGAGTCGTGCGACTACACGCAGGAGTGGCGCACGAGCGACTCGGCCGTCGCGTCGGTCTCCGGCTCCGGCACCGCGGGCACGGTGACGGGCGTCACCCCCGGCAGGGTCACGATCACGCACACGTACTGCAGCAACACCACGGCGCACGCCAGCATCTTCAAGTCGCACATCATCATCCCCGAGACCTACACCGTCGTCGTCCTCAAGCACGACGCCCAGATCACGGGCGAGAGCAGCCTCGTCGCGGGCGCGACCATCCAGCTCGAGGCCGTCGACTTCGCGGGCACCGTCACCTGGACGTCCTCCGACCCCAAGGTCGCCAAGGTCGACCAGACCGGCCTCGTGAGCGGCGTCGGCTTCGGCGAGGTCACCATCACCGCCACCGACGGCGTCGAGACCGTGACCAAGCAGGTGACCGTCGAGAAGGAGGCCGACGTCTACTACCTCTACACGGGCCAGACGCTCACGCTCGAGGGCACCCCGAACACCTACGACAAGTGCGAGTTCGCGCACGACTGGACGTCCTCGAACACCGCGGCGGCGACGATCTCGTACTCGGGCACGACCTGCACCGTGACGCCCGTCGAGCCCGGCACGACCACGGTCTACCACACGTACTGCTACAAGAGCGCCTACCACAGCACCTCGGAGCACAACCTGAGGGTCGAGCAGTTCAAGGTCGTCGTCCTCGCCGCCCCCATGGTCTCGGGCGCGGACACCGTGGTCCTCAACGAGACCACCCAGTTCACGGCTTCCAACTTCTCGGGCGAAGTCACCTGGACGGCCTCCGACCCCACCGTCGCCACGGTCGACGAGAACGGCGTGGTGCGCGGCGTGAAGTTCGGCACGACCTCCATCATCGCCACCTGCGGCGACGAGACGGCCTCCAAGCAGGTCACCGTCGTCGGCGAGCCCTCGGTGAGCTACGTCTACGTGGGCGAGCAGATCGAGCTTTCGGGTCCTGAGAACGCGCTCGGAATCTGGTACTGCCAGTACTGGCACACCTGGACCTCGGCCGACGAGTCGATCGCGACGGTCGTCTGCAGCGACACGTACGGCCTCATGACGACGGGCACCGTGACAGGCGTGACGCCCGGCAGGGTCGAGCTCACCTACACGTACTGCTCCAACTCCGACACGTCGGACCTGCACCAGCACAAGGTGACCGAGCAGACCTTCACGGTCGTCGTCCTGCCGACCCCCAAGGTCACGGGCGCCGAGACCGCGCAGGTGGGCGTGCCCGAGCAGTACACCGCCTCCTACTTCTCCGGCCCCGTCACCTGGGCGTCCTCCGACACCTCGGTTGCAACGATTGACGAGAACGGCGTCCTGACGGGCAGGGTCCCCGGCACCGTCACCGTCTCCGCCACCTACGGCGACGAGACCGAGTCGATCGAGGTCACCATCGAGGAGGACTCCACCGTCCACTACGTCTACGTGGGCGAGGAGCTCTCCCTCAACGGCAACTCGAACGCGCAGGGCCACGGCGGGTGCCAGTACATCCACAAGACCACCTCGGGCGACGAGTCGGTCGCGACGGTCTCGAGCGCGACATACGGCCTCGGCACCGATTTCACCGTGAAGGGCGTGAAGCCCGGCACGGTCACCGTCACCTACACCTACTGCACCAACGCGACCAACCACTACGACGGCGGCGAATCCTCCCACATCGTGGCGGAGCAGACCTTCACGATCGTCGTTCTCAAGTCCGCCCCCACCATCGAGGGCGAGAGCACCGTCGTCGAGGGCGAGAAGATCCAGCTCACCGCGACCGGCTTCTCGGGAGACGTCACGTGGTCGTCGTCCGACAGCGAGGTCGCCACGGTGAGCGCCGACGGCACCGTGCGCGGCGTCGCGGCCGGCACGGTCACCATCTACGCGACCGACGGCACCGACATCGTCTCCAAGCAGATCACCGTCGAGCACAACGAGGCCGAGGGCTGCTGGGTCTACGTGTACGTCTGGCTCACCGGCGACGCCGAGGGCCTCGACTTCGACCAGAACGTCTGGCTCACCGTTGGCCGCCTGTGGGTCGAGGGGCTCGAGGCGCCCGTCGAGACCACCGAGTACGAGACGAGCGGCGAACGCTACACCGAGTGCATGAACGCGCTCAGCTACGAGGACGAGAACCTCGAGCGCTTCTATGACAACGCGTCCAACCTCGACCTCCGCGAGGTCGACTGGACCACCTACGGCGTCAAGGCGGTCAAGGGCGGTGCGCCCGGCTACTCCGACTCGGGCCTCGTCTGGCACCTCGACGGCACCATCGACGTCTCGAACTGCGGCACGGTGACGTTCAACCACTGCCTCAAGGGCACCACCACCAAGATCGCCGAGTCCGAGAAGTTCGTCGCGGTCGAGGACGCCGTCGTCCTCACGGCCGACCACAAGAAGTCGATCACCGGCTACACGTACGACTCCGCCAGCTCCGCGCGGACCGTCGTCACCAAGAGGGGCGAGACCGTCGTCGACGTCTACTACACCCCGGTCACCTACCAGTACACGGTGAACTACCTCGAGGAGGGCACCGACGCACGTCTCGCCGCCAGCACCACCGGCAGCGGCGCCTTCGGCAGCGTCGTGAGCGTGGACGCCGTCGACATCGACGGGTACCGCCCCGTGGGCACCACGCCCCGCATGTTCACCGTCAGCTCCGACCCGGCCAGCAACGTCGTCAACATCTACTACGAGAAGCGCGGCGACCTGACCTACACCGTCAACTGCGTCCTGAACACCACCGAGACCGCGATCTGCGAGCCCGTGGTGGTGGGGGAGCAGACGGGCGGCGACACCGTGACCGTCGAGATCCCGCAGGTGGAGGGCTACACCGCCGTCCCCGGCCAGGCCCCGACCATCACGATCGACACCGACGAGAGCAAGAACGTCGTCACCGTCTACTACTACGAGAACGTGACGCTCACGGCCAACAGCGCGACCTATGAGTACGACGGCGAGCTGCACAGCGTCTCCGGCTTCACCGGCGCGCCCGAGGACGCCGACTTCTCGGCCGTCTCGACCACCACGACCGGCACGAACGCGGCCTCCTACAAGACCGACTTCGCCGCGCACGTGGTGGGCATGGTCGACGCCACCGGCAGGTACTACGTCGCCTCCGCGGTCGAGGGCATCCTCAAGATCACGCCGCGCCCCATCACGATCACGGCCAACAGCAAGACGAGGGCCTACAACGGCGAGGAGCTCACCGACGGCGGCTGGAGCGTCACCGCCGGCTCGCTCGTGGGCGAGGACGCGCTCGCCTCCGTCACCGTCGAGGGCTCGATCCTCGACCCGGGCGAGGCCGAGAACAAGGTCACCGGCTGGGAGTTCGCGCCGGGCACGGTCAAGGGCAACTACCAGGTCACCGCGGTCTCGGGCAAGCTCGTCGTCACGAAGGTGACCACGCCCATCGTCATCACCGCCGGCAGCGACACCAAGGTCTACGACGGCGAGCCGCTCACCTGCTACACCAAGTTCACCTGCACCGAGGGCATCCTCGCCGAGGGCGACGACCTCTACGTCGTGAACTCCGGCTCGATCACCGACGCGGGCACGGCGGCCAACAAGGTCACCCACTACTACGTCATGCGCGGGGCGACCGACGTCACCGCGAACTACACGTTCGGCGAGAGCGTCGACGGCACGCTGACCGTGACCGAGCGCCCCGTCACCGTCACCGCGAACAGCAAGAGCAAGACCTACGACGGCTCGCCGCTCACGGACAACGGGTACACCGTGGCCGAGGACTCCTTTGTGGGCGACGACGGCTTCGAGACCGTCACCGTGGCGGGCTCCATCACCGACGCCGGCTCCGTCGCCA
>CAYMHQ010000212.1:0-4875 GCA_964390275.1 uncultured Coriobacteriaceae bacterium | reverse complement strand
AGTTCTCCGAGCTGCGCATGGCCGAGGGCTACATCGTCGACTTCGTGGGGTAACCGAAGAAAGACGGGCCTGGTAGCGGGCAACTTTGTGGGGCGGCCGGCACCGTGGGGTGCTTCCGGGCCGGCCGCCCTCCTTCGGCGCGGCGTCACGCGGCGCATAGTTCAGCATCGCTCAGCACCGCATCAATCACCGCATCAATCATCAAATCATTCATCGACACATCGGTCATCAGCGTGAGCAGCCGGAAGGGGACGGTCTCCGTGCATGAGATGGCATTGGCGCGCGACGTTCTGAACACCGTAGTGGGCGCCGCGGAAGGTTCGGGCGCAAAAGAGGTCCGCACGGTGTACATGACGATCGGCTCCGGGCGCGACATCGTGAACGACCTGTTCGAGGGGCTGTTCTCACACCTCGCCCGCGGGACCGTGGCCGAGAAGGCCGCGCTCGCCGTGACGCGCGTGCCCATCAGGGTCCGCTGCAGGCGCTGCGGGGAGGTCTACCCGCTCAACGTCTACGACGCCAAGACGTGGGACTGCCCCGCGTGCGCGCAGAAGGACTACGCCCTCTATTCCGGCATGGAGTTCCGCATCGACAGGATCGAGGTCGCATAGGCCCGGCGACCGGCAGCAAGCAGCAACAAACGGAAAGCGATACACGATAGGCAGCAAAGTCGCCCGGGGCGATGGGGGTGTCGTCTGCGGCGGTAAGGGGGACCAGATGGAAAAGCACCAGAAGGAAGAGCTGCGCCAGATCGAGGTGAAGCGCGAGGTCCTGGCCGAGAACACCAAGGAGGCCGACGCGTTCCGATCGCTTCGCAAGACCGCCGGGACGCTCTACACGGACGTGATGGCCTCCCCCGGCGCGGGCAAGACGACCCTCCTGCTCGCGCTCATCAAGCAGCTGCGCGACGACGCGGCGGCCGCCGGCGAGCACGAGCCGCGCCTCGGCGTGATCGAGGCCGACCTCGAGTCGATGGTCGACGCGCTCAAGATCAGCGAAGCCGGGGTGGCGAGCGTCGAGCTCAACACACGCGGCGTCTGCCACGTCGAGATGGGAATGGTCGAGAAGGCGTTCGCGGCGTTCGGCGAGAAGGGCGACGGGTTCGAGTACCTCTTCCTCGAGAACATCGGCAACCTCGTCTGCCCGGCCGAGTTCGACACCGGGGCGCATACGCGCGTCATGCTGCTCTCGGTGCCCGAGGGCTACGACAAGGTCTACAAGTACCCGCCGATGTTCGCCGTGGTGGACGCCCTCATCGTCACCAAGTGCGACTACCTGCCGCTCAACCCCGACTTCGACATGGAGAAGCTCCGCGAGCAGGCGCGCATCCTCAACCCGGGACTCGAGATCTTCGTCACGAGCGCCCGCACCGGCGAGGGTATCCCCGAGCTCGCCGCCTGGATGCGCGCCCGGCGCGAGAAGCTGCTGGGATAGGGCAGGAGCAGCCTGGGAGCCTGGGTCAAGGCGCCCCAGGCAAGACTCGCGAAGCAACGCAGGAACCGAACAGGGTGTTACCGACGGCGCCACGGCGCAGGGCGGCTCATGCTCGCCTTTCGCACCGCCGTCGACAGCAAGAGCATGTGGCGCGCGGCAAGCCGTGCACCGCGCGCCACATGTGCGAGACACATGTACGTAGCAGGTGTTTTGCAAGCAAACGTATCAGGATCGGACAAGAACGGAGAAGGGAGATTGACTATGGAGAACGTACCCGAAGTCTACGTCAGGCTGCGCGACCTCATGAACTCGCTGGCCTTTGGCTACGGGCCCACCGAGGAGGGATTCGAGTTCCCCCTCCTGCAGAGGTTCTTCTCGCCCGAGGACGCCGAACACGTGCTCGAGATGCCGGTCGACTGCTTCTTCACGGCGGAGGAGTTCGCCGCGAAGACCGGCCGCACCCTCGAGGACGCCACGGCTCTGTGCGAGGACATGGGCCTGAGGGGCCTCATCTACCGCCAGAACCGCGAGGGCGAGACGCTGCGCTACCGCGTCGTCCCCGTGGCACACGGGTTCCTCGAGTTCAACGTCGACGCCATCGCTGAAGACGTGGCAAAGGACGACTTCGACTGGCTCAAGTCGAAGGGCAAGCACGCCGGCGAGATCTGGGGCTACCAGTGGTTCGGCAGCACCGAGATGCCGTTCTTCCGCGCGGTCCCCATCAACGAGGACGTCGTCTCCGACGGCGGCGTCATGCCGTACGACAGCGCCGAGCAGATCATCCGCTCCAAGAAGAAGTTCGCCGTGTCGAAGTGCCTCTGCAGGGTCGACACCGCTGCCGCCGGCGGCTACGACGACCCCCGCAAGGAAACCTGCCTCGCCTTTGACGACATGGCGCAGTTCTACCTCGACGTCGGCATCGGCCGCGAGCTCACGATGCAGGAGGCGCTCAACCTCATCAAGGAGAGCGTCGAGATGGGCTACTGCCTCCACGTGGCCAACTCCAAGGAGGCGGAGGTCATGTGCAGCTGCGACATCAGGGTGTGCGGTCTGCTCCAGGCCTCGCAGGCGTTCGGTGGCGCGGCGACGCACAACGTGTCCCACTACACCGTGGTCATCGACGAGGAGAAGTGCACCGGCTGCGGGACCTGCGTCGAGGTCTGCCCGGTGAAGTGCTGCTCCATCAACGAGCGCGGCAAGTCCCAGAGCGGTGAGCTCTGTGTTGGGTGCGGGCAGTGCGTCACCAAGTGCCCCGCCGGAGCGCGCAAGCTCGTCCCCAAGCCCGCCGACCAGATCCTCGAGCTCAAGGACACCCTGTTCGACGCCTATGAGGCGATGGAGGGCATCCGCCAGACGAAGGGCGAGCTCGTGACGGCGTAGCCGGCGATTGCACGAAGACGCACGACGCACGGCGTTCCGGCGTCAGATTCGCGCCCGCGGTCCGCCGAGATTCCGGCAGGCCGCGGGCGTGTCCGTTACAGCCTGCAACAAGGCGACAAAGGCGCAGGTCAGGGTCCCAAAGGGACAGGGGATGAAGGAGGCGCTCACATGCACGAGCTGTCGCTGACCAGAGACATCGTCAAGACGGTCCTTGAGTACGCGACGGACAACGACGCAACCAGCGTGAAGACCGTCGACCTCGAGGTCGGGGTTCTGCGCGACGTTGTCCCCGACCTGATGCAGAAATGCTTCGCGTACCTGGCGAAGGACACCATCGCCCAGGACGCGCAGCTGAACTTCAAGATTCTGCCGCTCAACGTCCTCTGCCTCGACTGCGGGTCGGTGTTCCAGCCCGACGTCAAGGCGGGGCTCATCGGGCTCAGGTGCCCCTTCTGCTCGGGGCGTTCCCTCAAACCGGTCTCGGGGATGGAGCTGCGCGTCAAAGGGATAGGGATCGGCGTGAAGGGTCAGGACGCCGGAGATGCCTCGGAGCGCGAGGCATAGGCGCGCACTTCGTCGACGGTGAGCCCGAGCAGGTCGGCGATCTTGTCGAAGGGCATGCCCTTGTCGTGCGCAAGACGGACAACGAACTCGGCATCTACCTCTCGCCTGCCTATCTCCAGGCCTTCCTCATAGCCTTCCTCATAGCCTTCCCTGCGGATTCTCTGGGTGTAGGTCTCCAACTGTGACATCCCTCCCATTCCGGCCTCTAGACGAAACAGTCTTTGCGTAATTGACGCACCAGATAACTAGTTGGCGCTCAAACTTGCGCCTTTGGCATAGAAGCGCACCTTGTCGACGGTGAGTCCGAGCAGGTCGGCAATCTTGTCGAAAGACATGCCCTTGTCGCGCGCAAGACGCGTGACATAGTCGACGCTCTTTTTCTCCTCGCCCTCCTCGATGCCCTCTCTGCGGATCCTCTGCGTGTAGGTCTCCATCTTGAGGAAATCCCCCATCCTGCCCTGTTCGATACAACCTTTGTGGGATCACTTGCAGGCTTGCTGCGACAGACTGTTATCAGGCGCTCAGGCTGACGTCTTTAGCGTAGGCACGCACTTCGTCGACGGTGAGCCCGAGCAGGTCGGCAATCACGTCGAGCGGCATACCCTTGTCGCGAACCAGACGGGCAACGAGCTCTGCGTTTCTCGCCTCATTGCATTCCTTGCGGATCCTCTGCGTGTAGGTCTCCATTTCCTTATCCTCCTTCAGGCTCTCCTTGAACTCCCTCATGGCCTCGGCGAAGGCCGGCCCGCGCATACCGCCTGGGTCGGGGCACAGCAGGTCGTGGGTCGCCGCGCCGAGCTCGGTGTCCTCTCCGAAGCCATTATACGACGCGTCGACGTATGTGATGCGGGTGGGAGCGCCGAGGGCATTGCCCGTCTCGCGGTCCGCCCACTCGAAGCTCGCCAGCGGGCCCTCCACGCCCGGGACAGGGCCGTTCGTGACGAAGACCACCTCG
Source organism: uncultured Coriobacteriaceae bacterium (assembly GCA_964390275.1). Lineage (GTDB taxonomy): Bacteria > Actinomycetota > Coriobacteriia > Coriobacteriales > UMGS124 > CAYMHQ01. Next base: position 542 of record CAYMHQ010000212.1, on the reverse strand, counting down.
ACCCTGTCCATGTCCGGGTAGTCGGCCCCCTTGGCCAGGGCCATTGTCGAGAGCACGCCCTCGTAGAACGACGCACGCTCGGGCCAGGCGCGGGCGGGGTCGGCCTGCAGCTCTATGTCGTACTTCACCCCGGGGCCGGTGCACAGCACGTCGAACTGCGCGTCGTGGAACCCGTAGTTCGTGAAGCGCCTCTCCGTCTCGGCCGTCTCGATCACGATTTCCGGGTCCCTAAGGACGGCTCGGAGAAGAATCTGGGCCAGATCGGGCCGGTTGTTGAAGAACTGCTTCATGCAGATGTCGTCCATCACCGTGATCTCGTCGAGCGGGTGTACCGCCATGCGCGTCTCCCCTCCCCCGGTTTCGCCGGGACCGCCTCCTCGGTCTGTGCTGATGGGAGGGGAGGTTAGCAGGTCGAAACGCACACCGCTCTAACAAAACTCTAACACTCCGCTTCGGCGCGAGGAGGCGCAGGTCGTGGGGCGCTGGGGGCTCGAAATTCACGCAATCTCCGGCGAACGCACGGTGTTTTGTTAGAGTGTGTT
>CAYMHQ010000211.1:0-4924 GCA_964390275.1 uncultured Coriobacteriaceae bacterium | reverse complement strand
GAGTTGACGCCGGGGTCGGTGGCGTTGGTGGCCGAGCCGGAGACCGTGGCGGTGAGGGTGTCGGTCGAGGCCAGGATGCCCGGGGTGTACTCGTAGCCGTTGTTCGTGAGCGGCGTGCCGTCGTAGGTCTTCTCGTCGCTGGCCGCGGTGATCGTGATGGGCGTCGTGACCCTGGTGACGGTCAGCTTGCCGTTGACCGGGGTGACGGTGTAGTTGGAGGGGAGGGTGCCAGAGGCGAACGACCACGACGAGATGATGTTCGCGACCTCGCCGGGGTCGGTGATGATGCCCTCCACGGTGACAGTCCCCAGGCCCTGGCCCTCGACGAACGAGCCGGCCGTGACGCTCCAGCCGTTGTCGGTGAGCGCGGTGCCGTCGTACACCTTGGAGCTGCTGGCGGCGGTGACGGTGATGGCGCGCGGGGTAACGGTGAGGGAGCCGTCGGTCGCGGAGTTCACCACGTACTTCCCGGTCGCGTCGGGCGTGCCCACGGTGCCCTCGGCGAACGCGGCGGCGTAGGTGTTGGCGTTCGTGCCGGTCGCGCCGACCTCGATGGCCGAGAAGTCCGCGTCCTCGGCAGTGCAGGTGAACCCGGAGACCTCGTGCTGGGCGCCGTCGTACTCATAGGTGGCGCTGTTGGCGGTGAGCTCGGCGTTCTTGTAATAGTAGAGCGTGAGGACGTTCGCGCTCGGGTCGGCGGTGATGGTGACGGTCGCGGCCTGCCCGGGGACGGCGGTGTACCCGGCGATCTGGGGCACATCGACGGTCACGACGTCGCCGAAGGTCTGGCCCTCGACGGTCAGGGACTCGGCCACCGCCTCGGCAGGCTCGGTCCCGTTCCATATATAGTTGACCGTGTAGCTCAGGTCGGTCCGCTTCGCGTAGTAGAAGGTGATGACGTTCGCGCTGCTGTCGATGGTCATCGTGATCGACTGGGGCGTCGCGCTCGCGAGCGTGTAGCCCTCGACCGCGATGGCCTCCTCGGTCACGGTGTCGCCAAAGTCGCCGGCGCCGGTCTTGGCGGGCGCGACGGGGGTGGCGGTGCCCTGCTCGAGGTAGTTCACCGTGTAGCTGAAGGCGCCCTTCACATAGTAGATGTCGATGGTGCCGGTTGCCTTCTCGACAATCGTGTAGCTCGCGACGCTCGCGGAGTCGTACGCGTAGCCCGCGATCGCCTTCACATGGTCGGCCGCGCTCACGACGGTGCCCGCGTCGGCCACGAAGGTCTCGGACGCGGCAAGCTCGGTCGTGGTGCCCTTGAGGTAGTGGTTGATCTTCACCTGGCCGTAGGAGTCGACGTTGATGGAGCCGTCGAGGTGCCACGCGGCGCCGGAGACGTCGTAGCCCTCAGCGCCGGTCGCGACGCACTTGAGGCCATACGCGTTCCAGTCGATCTCGGAGAGGTCGAGCGCCGTGCCGCCCTGGTAGCGCTCGAGGTTGCCCTCGACCTGCAGCGCGGCGATGGCGGCGTCGTAGCTGGCGTCGCCGGCCTTGCGGTACGCGCTCCCGCTCGGCGCGTCGAGGCCCTCGACCCACAGGCGGCCGATGGTGACCCAGCCGTCCGGGTTGAGGTCGATGCCCGTGGTGTCGCCGACGACCTTGGCGTACACATAGACGTAGTTGCCCTGGGACTCGTCGTGCGTGACGGTGACCTGCTTGGACGCGACGTAGATCCCGTCGCTCGCGTAGACGGTGACCGTGCCCGCCTTCACACCGGTCACGACGCCGTTCTGGTCGACCGTAGCGATGCTGGAGTCGGAGGAGGACCAGGTGACGTCCTTGACGAAGTCGGAGGCGGTGAGCTGGACGGTCGCGCCCACGTTCACGCTGTCGGGGCCCGTGACCGCGGGGACGGCCAGAACGACGACCGTGTAGGTGTCGTCGGCGGGGATGTGCGCGAGAATATGCCACACCGGGTTGCTGCAGTACTTGTGGGTGATCGTGACCGTACCGGCGGCGAGGCCCGTCACGGTGGCGGAGGTGCCGGAGCCGGAGACCGACGCGACCGAGGAGCTGCTCGTGGCCCAGCTCTGCTCGTAGTCGCACGCCGCGTTGGGCGACCCCGTGAGGCTGAGCGTGTCGCCCACCATGATGTAGTAGACGGAGGAGTCCTCGGCGACGGTCACCACAGCGGTCGCGAGCTCGTCCCCGCAGCGCGCGGTGATGACGGTGGTGCCGGCGGTCCTGCCCGTCACGAGGCCGGACTGGCTGACCGAGGCGACCATCGGGTCGGAGGACGCCCAGGTGACGTCGCCGGAGAAGTTGGCGGCGGTGAGCTGGGAGGTGTCGCCGCGGTAGATGCTCGTGGTGCCCTCGATCGCGGGGTCGCGCTTGAGGACGACGATGGTGAAGGTGTCGGAGGAGACGATGTGGCCGGTCTCCCAGGAGACGTGCCACTCCGAGTTGGTGCAGTACGTGTGGGTGATCGTGACCTTGCCGGGCTTGACAGCCGTCACGGTGCCCTCAGCACGGGAGCCGGTGACCGACGCGATCTCCGGGTCGCTCGAGGTCCACGTCTGGGTGTACCCGCAGTACCGGCGCACGCTCTCGGTCCCCGTGAGGTCGAGGGTGTCGCCCTCCGTGACATAGTAGACGCTCGACTCGGCCTCGACGGTCACCGCGACGCTCGCCTGCTCGTCCCCGCAGGTCGCGGTGACGGTCGCGGTGCCGGCCGACCTGCCCGTCACGAGGCCGGTGTGGTCGACCGCGGCGACGGAGAGGTCGGACGAGGTCCAGGTGACCTCACCGGAGAAGTTGACGGCGGAGAGCTGGGTGGATTCGCCCCGGTAGATGCCGGTGTCGCCCTCGATTGCGGGGTCGCCCTTCTCGACGACGATCGTGAAGGACTCGGCGTTCTCGATGACGCCCCAGGCCCAGTGGTTGCTGGAGCAGTACGTGTGGATGACCGTGACGGTGCCCTCGCTCACGCCCGTCACGGTGGCGGCGGCGCCGGAGCCGGAGACCGTCGCGACCGAGCCGTCGCGCGAGGTCCACGTCTGGGTGTAGGAGCACTTGCTGGGCTCGGTGTTCTCGGTCCCCGTGAGGTCGAGGGTCTGGCCCGCCTTGACGTAATAGGTCTCGCTCGATGCCGAGGCGACGAGCACCTTGAAATAGGCCGTCTCGGTGCCGTCGGTCGCGTTGACCCAGACGGAGCCCGCCGAGACGCCCGTCACAAGGCCGTTCTCGTCGACCGTGGCGCAGGAGGAGTCGCGGGAGGCCCAGGTCACGTCACCGGCGAAGTCGTGCGCGGCGAGCTGGGTGGTGCCGCCCACAGCCACGAGCCTCGAGCCGTCGATGCTGGCAGCGACCTTGGTGACGGTCACGTCGAGCGTCGCCACCTGGTCATCGCAGGCAGCCGAGATGGTGGCCACGCCGGCTGCGACGCCCGTCACGACGCCGTTCGCGTCGACCGTCGCAATCGACGGATCGCTCGAGGACCACGTCACGGTGCCGGAGAAGCCGGCGGCCGCGAGCTGGATGGTGGCGCCCGCCGTCACGGTCGAGTCGCCCGTGATCGAGGGGGACTCGGAGGGGTCGGAGGACTCGGAGGGGTCGCCCTCGGAGGCAGGCTCGACGGCAGGCTCCGCAGCGGGATCCGCGGCAGGCTCGGTCGCGCCGTCCGGATCGGAGGCAGGCTCCGACTCGGCCGCGGGCTGGGACTCGGGATCGGTCGCCGGGGCGGGGTCGGTCGCGCCCTCCCCTTCGGCAGCGGGGGATTCCTCGTCAATCACCGCGGCGTCGCCCTCGACGGCCTCGAACGCCTCATCGGCATCAGAGTCGTCGGCGACATACGCCACGGCCGCGTCCGCGGCAGGCGTCACATCCTCCGTGGCGAGCGCGGAGGGGACGATGGTGACCTGCGTCCACACCATGACGAGCGCCATAAAGACGGCGAGCGCCTTGCCTTCGACGGTGTGGCATGGGTCGAGCAGCTTCGTCAGCAACCTCATGAGCGTACCTTTCTTCTTCCAGCATAACCGTCCGACGAGAGACGTCCGCCGCGGCCGGTGACCGACGGCCGGAGAAGGCGTCTTCACGTGTAGACGGTCGACAAACACAGACATACAGGGTCCACTATACTCGTGTCGACGCCCGAATCGCCCCAGACCGCAGAACCTGAACACCAATTCGAGAAGAACCATCAAGGTTAAGATGAGGGTGAGAGAGTGCGCGATTGGCGGACGCTTGGAGCGGAGCCGATGGGCAAGGCCGCAAGATTCCTTGCAGCAAGTGCCGGCGCTGGGCAAAACTGCAGGATTCCTTGCAGTTTTGGAAGGTCCCAAACGAAGTCTTCGGCAAAATCGCAGGTAGATGGGCCGTCCTAATTATCCTACCTGTACGGTGGGCTCGTTTTCTGCAAGGAGAGTTGGAGTTTTGGCCACGGAGGAATCCATCTGCAAGGAGACTTGAGATTCTGGCCACCCGGGCCTCGCCGAGGACGGCTTTGCGCTCACGGACACCTGCGAACGCGCCGCGTGCCCCTCACGGGACAGCGGCCCGCGCTCGAGCAGCGACCGACACGGTCACCATGGTTTCGAAATGTATGAATAAGCCGTTTAATGCAGGATTCCGCATACGCGAATCCGCCCCGGCCGCCGCGCACCGCGCCGTGCACGGGCGTCTGCTCATTTTTTCGAGAAGTGTATGGCTCTACGTCTATAGCATCCAGCGTTGTGACGGCATGCATACCCTCGCGCGGCCCTCGGAGAGCATTCACGTACGAAGTGCCCAGGGGTTTCATCGAGATTCTGCCACTGCGGTCGACTTTTGGGCTTATGCATTGCCGTTTTGCGGACACGGCGGAATACACTTCTCGCAATTCTGAGCAGAAGAGCGCGAGAGACCCAGCGAACGTCGCGATTCTGTTAAACATTTGATATAAGGCGTCGCCATCTTATGCATTTCAGGCGGCATTTGATGCAAA
>CAYMHQ010000210.1:0-4944 GCA_964390275.1 uncultured Coriobacteriaceae bacterium | reverse complement strand
CCGAGCTCGCTGCGCAGATAGCGCACCGCCGCCTGCGCGAGCAGGGGCAGCGCGGCTGCGACGCGCGGCGTGAGCGCGACCACGAACTCCGAGGGCGACATGTTCTCGACCTGAATCCCCAGGCAGTGGCCGGCGCACCGGATGCCCAGCAGCTCGGCTGACGCGAGAACGTCGGCGAAGCGCACCTCGTGGAGCGACAGCATGCCCGGAGGCGTGGGGGCCGCGTCATCGGGCGCGAACGAGAAAATCTGCCCCGGACGCGCGTCGGGCACCTCCAGCGCGTCAAGCGCGAGCATGAAGTCGTGGTCGCGCAGGTCGCTCATGATGCCCATGCCCATCACCGCGCGGTCGAGCACGTCGACGTTCTCGGGGAACTCGTACCGCGAGAGCAAATACCGCGCGCATGCGGGTCCCACCCCCTCGTCCATCAGCAGCTCGTTGCCAACACAGAGAACGGCGATGCGCATCGTGCGCCCCTTCCCACATCAAAATCGCAACCAAAACAGACCCCGCGTGAACCCCGCGAGGCTACCTTCGACCCTACACGTTGCCACAAAAAAGGAGGCACGGGCGGTAAAACCCGTGCCTCCTTTCAAAACCGCATAATCCCAACAGCGGCGAGCCTTAGGCGATGCCTGTTAGCTCTTGACGCCCTCTTTGTCGAGGTCGCGCTTGCTGGGACCCTCGCCGAAGCTCTGGGCGTGGCCAAGGCCGTCGTAACCGACGACGTTGCGCTTCTCGGGGTCGTACACCAGGCCGCCGTGCTCCTTGTGGAACATGATGAGCAGCGTGGGCGAGACACCCTCGATGTTGGCCAGATAGACGTGGATGCACATGATGATGAGGATGACGAACATCACCAGATAGTGCACCAGACGGACGGTCATGACGCCCCAAGCCTGGATGATGAACTGCGAGATGCCCCAGGTGCTCGTGGGGATCCAAAGCGCGAAGCCGGTCCAGGCCATCATGAAGATGAGGATCGGGATCACCAGGTAGGCGATCTTCTGGGGAACGCCGAGCTTGGCGCCCAGAGGATGGTCCTTCTGGAAGAACAGGTAGTACTTGATCCACTCGCCAAACATGTGGCGGTTGTTCTTCTGGGGCAGCCACGTCTTGTAGTCGCGCACGACGGAGCGGGTGCCGCCCGTAGGAGCCGACTTGATGCAGAACGCGAGCACGATACGCACGATGCAGTTCAGCGTGATCAGGATGCCGCAGAACACGTGCAGACCGCGGCAGATGCCCATGGCGCCCGCGAAGAACGGGTAGTGGATGTAGAAGCCGGTGAAGATGAGGATGAACATGCACACGAGGTTCACCCAGTGGGTCACCACAAAAGGCAGCGGGTGGGCTTCCTTATAGTGAGCGAGATGTGCCATTTACCTCACCCCCCAAGGGCTCTCGACGGAAGTGAAGCTCTTGCCGGTCTTCGGCTCGAACACGTGGACGGCGCAAGCGGTGCACGGGTCGAAGCTGTGGACGAGGCGCAGGGCCTTGATGGGCTTCTCCACGTCCTCGATCTCGATGCCGAGCAGAGCGGTCTCCATCGGGCCACGCACGCCCTCGGAGTCGCGAGGACCGAGGTTCCACGTGGACGGGATGATGATCTGGTACTTGTTGATGACGTCGTTCGTGAGCTTCGCCATGTGGTAGAGCGCGCCGCGCGGAGCCTCCCACATGCCCTCGCCAGTACCGGTGGTGTTGGTCGGCGGGGTGTAGAAGTCACGGTTGCCGCCGCCCACGTACTCGATGAGGGCGAGGCAGTCCTCCTCCATGCGGTCCATGATGTAGACCATCTCGACGGCACGGGCGGCAGCGCGGCCGAACGTGGACGCGAGGTACCCGACATTGCCCTCCTGGCCGAGCTCCTTGAGGACCGCGTCGACGCGCGACACGATGCCCTCGACGCCGCGCTTGTACGCGACGAGCACGCGCGAAAGCGGGCCGGTCTCAAGCGGCTGGCCGTTGTAGCGCGGGGCCTTGCACCAAGAGTACTTCTCGTCGGTCTTGTAGCCCTCGGTGGGGTACCACGGGTCGGTGATACCGTCGAGCGGGTTGACAGGGTCGCTCGGCTTGTAGTACGCGCGGGCAATGTCCTCGGTGATGAGGCGCGGGTCGACGTCCGAGAGCTCGAGGTTGTCGCCGGAGATGATGCCTGCCGGCAGATAGCGGTTGACCGGCTCGAACGTCGGGTCGGCAAAGACGCCCCAGGCACCGTACGTGCCCGGGCCCTTGCCGTACTCGAACTCCGAGGCGTACACCTTGGAGAGCGCGACGGCGTCGGGGAACATGACGTTGTTGACCCAGCTCTTGATCTCCTTGATGCGGAAGAGGATGTCGTCGAGCTTCTCCGAGGTCGGCATGAACATCGTGCCGCCGGGGATGGAGGTCATGATGTGCGGCATCTTACCGCCGATGATGCCGTTGATCTCGGAGGACTTGGCCTGCATCTCGAGCGCCTCGATGTAGTGGGCGGTCGCGATGAGGTTGAGCTCCGGGGTCAGGGCGAAGGCGCTGGTGCCGTCGACGTTCTTGGCGTCGAACCAGTTGCCCGAGAAGATGGACAGCTGGCCGTTCTCCGCGAAGGCCGCGAGGCGCTTCTGGATGTTCGCGAAGTCGGCGGTCGCCAGGCCGTGCTCGAGGCACACGTCGAACGTGTCGGCGATGTCGGCGTTCACGGCGTCGATCGGGTTGACGTAGTCGAGCCCGTTCAGGTTGTAGAACCACAGGATGTGGCTGTGCATGAACTGGGCCATCTCGGAGAGGTTGCGCACCAGGCGCGCACCTTCGGGAGGATTAATGCCGAACGCAGCCTCGCAGGCAAGCGTGGCCGCATGCGAGTGCGAAACGGGGCACACGCCGCAGATACGCTGCGAGATGATCGACGCGTCCTGGCTCGCGCGGTTCTCGAGAATCAGCTCCATGCCGCGGAACAGACCGGCGGAAACCCACGCGTCCTTGACCTTGTTGTCTTCGACCTCCATCTCGATGCGAAGGTGGCCTTCGATTCGGGTTACGGGGTCAATGGTCGAAATCGACATTACTTGTCGCCTCCCTTCGCATTCTTGTTGGCCTTGCGGTCCTGAACGCCAGCGGCGTCAAGCTCGTCATAGAGCTTGTCCGCAGAAGCAGCCAGCTCGGCAGCGCCGGGCGTGTTGTGCTTCTTGTCATAGCCGCGCTCGGTCTCGAAGTCGGCGCCGCCGTCGGTGCGGCCGGTGAGCTTCATGCCCACGGCGTGCACCGCGAGGCACGCGACAACGATGCCGAGGACCGTGCCGGCGATGGCGGCCGGGGAGACCTTCCAGTCGAGAATCTGGAAGTAACGATGACGCGCCAGGAAGGGCGTGTTCTCGTCGACCCAGTTCATCGAGGCGTTCGACGGGTTGATGACGCCGCAGCCGGCGCACGGGGCACCGGACTCGACGCACCAGGAGACGCGACGGTTCCACTTGACCACAGGGCAGTTGGTGAACGTCTGCGGACCCTTGCAGCCGAGGGCGTAGAGGCAGTAGCCCTTCTCCTCCTCGACCGTGCCGAACTGGTACACGAACTCGCCGTTCTCAAAGTGACCGCGACGGGGGCAGTTGTCGTGAATCGTCTGAGAGAACATGAGCTTGGGCTCGTTCTTGGCGTTGAGCTCGGGAACGCGGCCCATGAGAAGGTACTCGACGATGACGGCGATCAGCCATTCCGGGTTGCCGGGGCAGCACGGGATGTTGATGACCGGCGTCGCGACTGCATGCTTCTCGAGGAACTTCTGAACGCCGCAAGCTTCGGACGGGTTGGGGCGAGCAGCCTGCCAACCACCGTCGCACGCGCAGGAACCGAAGGCGATGACCGCCTCGGCGTTCGCCGCGGACTCGAGAAGGATGTCGGTGCCCTTCTCCTCGGCGACGCGAAGCGCGTTGCCGTCCCAGCCCTCGACGACGGAGCCCTCGTAGACGACGAGGTAGTTGCCCGCCTCAATCGTCTGCTTACGAGCTTCTTCCATTGAATGGCCCGCTGCGGCCGAAAGCGTCTCGCAGTAGTTGAGCGAGAGCAGCTCCAGCACAACAGTGGTAGGATCAGGAGAATCGACCTGAGCAAAGGACTCGGTGCACCCGGTGCACGAGGAACCCTCGATCCAGATAACCGGCTTAAGATTGCCCTCAGTCTTACCGATGACACTCTCGAGCGCGCTGGCGACCTGCGGCGCCGCCGCCTCGGAAAGACCGATCATAGCGGCAATACCAGCGCAGTAGCCCAAGAACGTGCGACGAGAAACGCCACGGGACTGAAGAACCTCAGCGCCCTTGCTCATCTCAACGACCTGCTGTGTAGCCATTCAAACACCTCCCTTTCTAACCCTTCCCGGACATAAAATGCCCACCCAATAAAACACGGTCATCGCACTCGGAAACGATGGCCGAAGAACAAACATGAAGAAGGATACCGCTAAATAAATCGGAAATGAAGATGAAAAGAAAGAACCGGACGGCTCAGCAGGTATTCCATTATGAGCGGTATAAATCTTGAAAACATTTCCAAGTTTAACACAAACAAAAAAAGCCGGCCCGAAGGCCGGCTAAACGTTCCGCGTGTGAGGGCGACGCCCTGCTCTCCCACAGGTCTTCACCTGCAGTACCCTCGGCGCGTGCGGGCTTAACTTCCGGGTTCGGCACGGGACCGGGTGTGCCCCCGCAGCCAAAATCGCCCGCACACGCGAAACGTTCAATCAAACAACAAAAAAGCGCGCCTCACGCGCGGGCGGCGCCCTATTCTCCCACAGGCCTGCGCCTGCAGTACCGTCGGCGCGTGCGGGCTTAACTTCCGGGTTCGGCACGGGACCGGGTGTGCCCCCGCAGCCAAAATCGCCCGCACACGCGAAACGTTCAATCAAACAACAAAAAAGCGCGCCTCACGCGCGGGCGGCGCCCTATTCTCCCACAGGCCTGCGCCTGC
>CAYMHQ010000209.1:1536-4961 GCA_964390275.1 uncultured Coriobacteriaceae bacterium | reverse complement strand
GAGGAGTGACGGGGCGCGGGGGCAAGGCTGGGCGCGTGACGAGGGTATGGCGAGGGAGCGGAACGCCCGGAAGTCCCCGTTGAACGCCCCGCGGATTCCTCTTTGCATCGCATTCTCCCAGTTCAACGCGTGTCACCCGTTTTTCGCGTCACGTTTCATCTGGGCTAAGGCGACACGGGGCGACCTGCCGAGCGGCACCATGGGGATCGAACGGCGCGACGGACGCCGCATATGAGGACTGCACGGCACGGGTATGGCGCCGGCGCGGTCTGAACGAGACTCATCAGGAGGATGCCATGATCGACGCGAACATGCATATCACCAGAAGGCGCTTTGTCGAGGCGGCCGCGTGCACCGGTGCCGCCGCGCTGGCTGCGACATCTGTCGCCGTCGCCGACGAGGTGGAGGGCGCCCAGTACGAGATCGCCGAGACGCGCGACGTCGATGTCGTTGTCGTCGGTTCGGGCAACGCGGGCGTCGCCGCCGCCGCGGCGGCCTCGGACGAGGGCGCGAGCGTCCTGCTGCTCGAGAAGCTCTCCATCACGGGCGGCAACGGCAACTACACCTATGGCCCGAGCGGCTTCGACACCAAGTGGAGCAAGGCGGCGGGCGTGGAGTATGACTACCGCGAGGCCGTCATCGAAGACCAGCACATGTTCAACTACATTCCCAACATCCACTACTACATCGACATGGCGACGAACTCTGCCGCCAACCTCGAGTGGGTCGAGGCGCACGGCGTGCCGATCTCCTCGGTGGTGGACAACTACAAGGGCGGCAACCCCACCATGCATTACTGGGGTGAGCACGGCGGCGAGATCGACCCGGTCAACGGTCGCCAGGGCTCGGGCACGATCTACATTTCCGGCATGATTGCCGCTGCCGAGGCCAACGGCTGCGAGGTTCTCACGGAGACGCCTGCCGTCGATCTGGTCATGGACGGGGCGCGCGTCGCCGGTGTCATCGCCCGGCGAGCCGATGGGACGTACATGCAGGTCAACGCAAAGGCGACCATCCTCGCCACCGGCGGCATCACGGCGGACCGCGACCTCATGTCGAAGGTCGGTCGCAAGGACGAGGTCGTGAGCGTGTACACGTTCTGCTCCGGCTGCACGGGCGACGGGTACAAGCTCGCCACGAAGGCGGGCGCCTTCGACACGCTCAGCAACGTCGGCTTTATCGAGCAGCCTGCGTTCGCCGAGATGGGCCTCGCGGAGAACAAGGCCATGGAGCAGGGGCTTTCGGCCGAGTACTACCCCAACGAGAACGACGAGCACCCCGTGTGGCAGATTCTCAAGATGGGCAAGTGCGTCTGGGTCAACGAGCAGGGCGAACGCTTCGCCGCAGAGGACGTGGCCAACCCCGACGGTGGCGTGGCCGGCTGGGCGACCAACGCCTTCGTGTCCCAGCGCAAGAGCTTTGCCGTGATTGACGCCGCCATCATGGCCGAGCTGGGCGACGCCTGCATGGACCTCATGCGCTCCGCCAACGAGTACGGCACCAAGTTCGAGGGGGAGACGCTCGAGGAGCTTGCGGGCAATATGGGCGTGCCGTACGAGACCCTCAAGGCCACGGTCGACCGTTACAACGAGCTCTGCGACGCCGGCGAGGACAGCGATTTCGGCAAGGCGTCCGACCTGCTCGTGAAGATTGGCGACGGCCCTTACTTCGCCACCCAGCTGGGGACGAGCCCGCTCTGCTCCATCGGCGGCGTGCGCGTCAACCGCCAGATGCAGGCCTGCGACATCGACTGGAACCCCATCGAGGGGCTCTACGTCATTGGCGTCGACTCGTTCCCCTTCTACACGCAGATGTACTACTTCCAGCTGCCGGGCAGCGCCGTTGCCTTCGAGCTCCACTCGGGCATCGTGGCGGCGCAGCACGCCGTGGCAAACATGGCGTAACGTTCTGCTGACGCGGCTCGGCATCGGTCCTTGTCCTCAGTGGTAGTATTTCCCGGACGGCACGCGGAACGGCACGCGGAACGTACCGGAAAGGGAGACCATGGGGCAGGCGAGCCGCGTCGCGGCGAAAGGTATCACGTTTGATCTCATGGGGAGCCGGATTACCGTGCTCCCCATGCTTGTTTTCGGTTTCGCCTTCGACTGGGCGTGGGTCTATTCGTGCGTGCTGACCGGCAGCTCTGTCCTGTGGTCCGACGGAGTGCAGACTGCCGCGTTCAGCATCGCCGACATTATGGCGACGGCGGCGCTGCTCGGGCTGGGCGTCTTGGTCGATGTCGGCCGGGTTTCTCGTGACGCCCGCTGTCTGCTGGGGGCGGTGTGCAGAATCGCGGGGGTCGCTCTGCTCGCGGTTGCGCCGATGCTCTCGCTGGGGGATGCGGCGCGCGCGGTTCTCGCCGTGTTGGCCGGTGTCCTCGGCGGCGCCGGGTCTGCGACGCTGCTGGCTCTGTGGGGCGACGTCCTGTCCGCGCCCGAGACCCCCTCGGTCGCATCCAACGTCTCGCTCGCCTTCGCCGCATCCTTTGTGCTGAGCTATGCGCTCGTCAACCTCGGTCCCGTCCCTGTCATCCTTGTCGCCGGAATCCTCCTTCCTGTTGCGGAGGCCGTTCTTGCGCGGGAGAGTCTGGCGGCTCTTGCTGGCGCAGAGTCTGCGACGTCCAAGTGGCTGAGGGGCGAGGCCGTCCCCTTGGCGCTTGCGGGCGTGCTGGCGGGATATCTCCTGAGCGCGTTCCGGGAGCTGTGGGTGACGGCGCTGCTGCTCGGCGTCGCGGACGTTGGCAAGATGGCGATTGTGGTTGGCTCGGTGACGGCGGCGGGACTCGTCATGCTCTGCCTCCTTTCCTACAACGGCGGCGACGGTCTGGGCGCGCGCATCCCCCTCGGCGCCGTGTGCCTCTGCGTCGCGGCCCTGCTCGTCGTTGACCCCTCCGACCTGCTCTACCACGTGGTGGGGCTGTTCGCCTACTACTGCCTCGAGATCGTCTCGTGGACCGCCCTGGCGGGCCTCGCGCGAACCGGTGGGGGACGGCGCCTCTTCTGCGCGGGCTCGGCGTTGCTGTTCGTTGGCCAGGCGCTGACCCCGCTCAGCAACTCGTTTGTCGCGAGCATGCAGTCGACCCCTTCGATGGAGCAGGTCGCCAGCCCAACCGTTCTCGTTCTGGTGCTGTTCGCGCTGCTCATGGCCCTCTCCACGGGTGACCGAATCGATGTGGCGGTGTCCGGCCTTGCTTCGGACGCCCCCGAAACCGAACTGGCGCGCGATGCGGCTCTCAGATCGTCGCGAATTGACGAGGTAGTGTCGCGCTACCTTCTTTCCGAGCGCGAGTCCGAGATCTTGCGCCTGACCGCCGACGGGTATTCGATTGCGGGGATTGCCGAGAAGCTCTGCCTGAGCGAGAACACCGTCAAGACGTACATGCGCCGACTCTTCTCGAAGACCGCCGTCCACTCCCGCGCCGAGCT
>CAYMHQ010000209.1:0-1436 GCA_964390275.1 uncultured Coriobacteriaceae bacterium | reverse complement strand
AGCGCAGCTCATGGTGTACATCTTCTCGGGTGCCAAGTCGATTCCGCCGTCTGGCCAGCAGACCACACCGTGGTCGATAGCATAGCTGCGGAATACGCCCGAATCTGCCAGGGGAGCGAATGCTGGCATCTTGAGCAGGGGAGACGCGTCGAACAGACGGATCTCCCCTGTCGTGAACGTGACAAGCATGCGAAGGTCACCGACCACGGTGGCCGATGCGACCTCTATGCCCGACACCAGATCGTCGGCGTGTGCGATGCCGAGTGCTCGCCTCACACCTTCGTAATTTTCAGTCGGAACCCCTCGGGCACGGTGCTCCCCAGGTAGTCTGGCAGGACGAACATCGCATAAAGGGGCAGGTACAGCACCTTGCCGGCGCGCTCGACGTTGCCCCGCGACAGGACGATTCCAAGGTCGACTCCGTACTCCGGTGTTTCCAGCAGGTGGTCGAGCGCGGCGTGGGCGTGGAAGTACCTGCCCGACTTGACCTCGAGGGCGACCGCTTTGCCGCTCGGTCCGTCCACCACAAAGTCGACCTCGCCGCGGCGTTTGGTCTGGTAGTAGAAGAGTTCGTGCCCCTGCGCCGTGAGCTCCTGGGCCACGGCGTTCTCGTAGATACCGCCGAGGTTCGGTTCGCGTTCGTCCAGGTACGTCGCCTGGGCGATGTCGAGCGGGTAGCGGCACATGAGCATCCCCGTGTCCGACTGGTAGAGCTTGAACTTGTTCGCGTTCGCCGTTTTGCGCAGCGGCGACTTGGGTTCGTCGACGAGCTCGGTCTTGAGCGCGACGCCGGCGTTCTTGAGCCAGACGAAATCTCGCTGGTACTTCTCGTAGCGCGCGGTGGGGTCGATGGAGTTGAGCACGAACTTCTGCGAGTCGCCCTCGAGCTGCACGGGGAGCTGGTCGTAGATGCTCTGGACCTGGAGGGCGCGGGCGCCTGCGTACTTGGAGATGTCGCGACGGTACTGCTTGTCGAGGTCGGACTGCACGGTTCGGACCGCCGCGAGGTCGCCTCCGGTCCGGTTGAAGCGGTCGACGGCCTCGGGCATTCCGCCAACGACCAGGTAGGTCCTGAAGTTCGTCAGCAGGGCGTCGTGCAGGTAGTCGGGGACCTCCCGTTCCGCCTCGCAGCACTCTCGCACGGTCTGCAGGGCTTCGTTCGAGGTGCCCACCGCCCAGCAGAACTCCTCCCAGTCGAGCGGGCGCATCACGATTTCGTGCACCGAACCGACCGGGTACGAGCGCACTCCCTTGAATTCGGTGCCGAGCATCGACCCAGAGAAGGCCCAGTGGCAGCGCCCGTCCTCGACCAGGAACTTGACCATGGTCATGAGCTGGGGGGCTTCCTGGATCTCGTCGATGAAGACAAGCGTGTTGCCCCCGACCATAGTTTCGCCCGAGATGATGGACACGCGGCTGATGAACTCGGCCGCCGT
>CAYMHQ010000208.1:1867-4968 GCA_964390275.1 uncultured Coriobacteriaceae bacterium | reverse complement strand
CAGTTTCGTCCTTCTCGGCCCCAACGCCTGCGTCACGGCTTCCCGCCCTTCGTCCTCGCCTGCTTGTCCAGACTGCTCGTCCAGCTCGCCCGCCCCGCGCCTGCCCTCGCCAACTGCGCATTTTCTGCGACGCTTAGGTGTCGCTTTGGTTACGTCGCAGGTCGGCGGCGCCGCGCATCCGGGCGTTTTGCGCCCGCCGCGTTTCGTGCGCCGCGCGGGGGAGAGCGATTCGATATAGTAACCGTTGGCGCGTTCATGTCATCTTGCGGACAATCGCGACCGCCGTATCTGCATTCGCTGGTCGGAGGCTATACTTCGTCCTCAATCTGTTCATCGGCGTCGCCTCTGCCCGCCGCCGGCCGCAGTTTCGCTCTGGTTCTGCTGCGGCTCACGCGGGGTTTGCGGCACTCGCGTCCGCCAGTTCGACAGTTCACCAGTACGCCAGTTCGTCCTCATTGTTTCGGAAGGGAGCCTCATGGATATTGAGATGGTAGAGATCGGCTCGCGCATCAGGGGCCTTCGCGAGGCCTGCGACGTCTCCGTAGAGGAGATGGCCTCCGAGCTCGAGGTACCCGCAGAGGTATACGAGAAGTGGGAGGCGAACGGCGAGGACGTCCCCATCTCCGCCATCTACCACATGGCGCGCAAGTTTGGCGTCGAGTTCACCGAGATCCTCACCGGCACCGCCGCCAAGCTCGACTCCTACCAGGTGGTTCGCGCCGGTCAGGGCCGCGAGATCGACCGCTACCCCGGCTACGGCTACCAGGACCTCGCGTGGCGCTACAGCGACAAGATCATGCAGCCGCTGCTCGTCACCGTGGAGCCCGACAACAAGCCCGCCAAGCACATGGCCCACGGCGGGCAAGAATTCAACTATGTAGTCGAGGGCTCCATGATTGTCGAGTGGGGTGACAAGGAGTTCCTGCTGCACGAGGGCGACACCATCTACTTCAACGCGAGCGTCACCCACGGTCAGCGCAGCGCCGGCGACAAGCCCGCCAAGTTCCTGACCGTGATCGCCGAGTAGACCTGCCCGGCCCGGCCGCGCTCGGCCCGGCCGGTCTGCTCGATAGGCGCTTGCCACCCGATCCGCCCGACGAAAGTCGCGTCCGTATCCATTCCGCTTTGCATGCGCAAGTGCCTGCAAGGTTCCACATGAAAGATGAAACCACCGTGGACTACATACTCAAGAAATACTGTCCTCGCATCTACTTCCACTCCTACGAGGACTTCTACGAGAACTTCCGCATCGACATGCCCGAGAACTTCAACTTCGCCTACGACGTCGTGGACGAGTGGGCGCGCGTCGAGCCCGAGAAGCGCGCGCTCGTGTGGTGCGACGACCACGACGAGGAGCGCGTCTTCACCTTCACCGACATCTCCCGCCTGTCGAACCGCGCCGCCAACGCGTTCAAGCGCCTCGGCATCCGCAAGGGCGACGTCGTCATGATGATCCTGCGCCGCCGCTGGGAGTACTGGGTGTGCGCCATGGGTCTGTGCAAGCTCGGCGCGACCCTCATCCCCGCGTCGCTCCAGCTCACCAAGAAGGACATCGCCTACCGCGCCAACAGCGCCGGCATCAAGGCGGTCATCTGCGTCGACGACGAGTACGTCTGCACGCAGATGGAGGAGGCGCTGCCCGAGTCCCCCACGATCGAGCACCGCATCGTGGTGGCGGGCGAGCGCGAGGGCTGGCTCTCGCTCGACGACCTGCTCACGGCCGAGTCCGACGAGTGGGAGCGTCCCACCGGCGACGACGCCACCAAGATCGACGACATCATGCTCATCTACTTCACGAGCGGCACGACGGGCATGGCCAAGGCGGTCGCGCACAACTACGCGTACCCGTTCGGCCACATCCTCACCGCGAAGTACTGGCAGCAGGTGGAGGAGAACACGCTGCATATGAGCGTGAGCGACTCCGGCTGGGCCAAGTTCGGCTGGGGCAAGATCTACGGCCAGTGGATGTCGGGCGCGACCATCTTCGCGTACGACATGGAGAAGTTCGTCCCCACCAGGCTGCTGCAGAAGATCCAGGACTACCGCCTCACCACGTTCTGCGCGCCGCCCACCATGTACCGCTTCATGCTGCAGGAGGACGTCGCGGCGTACGACCTCTCGAGCGTCCACAACTTCGCGACCGCCGGCGAGCCGCTCAACGCCGAGGTCACGCTCGCGTGGGAGCGCCTCACGGGCAAGAAGATCCGCGAGGGGTTCGGCCAGAGCGAGGGTCCCGTGCTGCTCGCGACCTTCCCGTGGATCGAGCCGAGGCCGGGTTCGATGGGCAAGCCCTCGCCGCTGCTCAACATCAAGCTGCTCGACGACGACGGCAACGAGGTCGAGGAGGGCGAGGAGGGCGCCATCTGCGTCACCCGTCTGCGCGAGGCCTACCCGCCGGGACTGTTCGTGGGCTACTACCACGACCCCGAGCGCACCAAGGCTGCCGTGGGCGGCGACGTGTACAACCTGCACGACATGGCGTGGTTCGACTCCGACGGCTACTTCTTCTTCGTGGGCCGCAACGACGACGTGATCAAGTGCTCCGGCTACCGAATCGGCCCGTTCGAGGTGGAGAGCGCCCTCATCGAGCACCCCGCCGTGGTGGAGTGCGCCGTGACCGCCGCCCCCGACCCCGTGCGCGGCAACGTGGTGAAGGCGACCGTCATCCTCGCGAAGGGCTGGGAGCCCTCCGACGAGCTGGTGAAGGAGCTCCAGAACCACGTGAAGAAGACGACGGCCCCCTACAAGTACCCCCGCATCATCGAGTTCGTCGACGAGCTCCCCAAGACCATCGGCGGCAAGATCAAGCGCAAGCTGATCCGCCAGAAGGACGGCTTCATCGAGGAGTAGGCGAGGCCGAGCCGCGGCGACGCGGCGCGCGGCCGGATCGCGCGCGGTGCGCGGCCGGCGAGCCGAACGAGTTAGACGAGCGCCCCTTCTCTCGGTTGCTGCCGAGGGGAGGGGCGCTTTTTCGTGCGGCGATGGTGTCGCGGGGCGGTGGCATGCGCCTGGCGATGCGTGGTTCGTGCTGCGAGATACTCAGGAATTCGAGAGGGTGCGAGGAACTCGCTATGGGCCGTTTTTAGCTAACCACTCACACA
>CAYMHQ010000208.1:0-1767 GCA_964390275.1 uncultured Coriobacteriaceae bacterium | reverse complement strand
TTCGAGAGGGTGCGAGGAACTCGCTATGGGCCGTTTTTAGCTAACCACTCACACAGTGTGGGCATTGCAGCTTCCTTTGGTCTCCTTTCATTCCTTACTAGTAGGAATAATCAGGCTGCGGAACGGTTACACAGACGCCCGACGTGGGTGAGTCTGTGGTCTTTGGCGCTTTGGCAACCCAAAGTTGACCTTCGCCTCTCGACTCGTCTATATCGCCCCGTCAGGCGGACCGTCGACAGACTGCGCTCTCAGACTGCCCTCCTCCCCGTATAATGTTTCGCAATGGTTTCGCGGCGGGCGCCTCGGGTCTCTTTGGCTGTCCCCGAGTCCTCTCCGGTCGCCCTCCGCGAGACCGCCGCACTAGGTCACGGATACGGACACGAACGAGGACAAGGAGTCGCGCATGGATCCCAATTCCAACATACGCCCCGAGGACATGGAGCGCATCACCACCCCGCAGCTCGCCGACGCGTTCATCGCGGAGCAGATCGAGGCCATCAGAGCCCAGGTGGGGGAGGACGGCAAGGTGCTGCTCGCGCTCTCGGGCGGCGTCGACAGCTCGGTGTGCGCGGCGCTGCTCATCCGCGCCATCGGCAAGCGCCTCATCTGCGTCCACGTGAACCACGGCCTCATGCGCAAGGGCGAGAGCGAGCAGGTGGTCGACGTCTTCAAGAACCAGCTCGACGCGAACCTCGTCTACGTCGACGCGGCCGACCGCTTCCTCGACAAGCTCGCCGGCGTGGCCGAGCCCGAGGCGAAGCGCAAGATCATCGGCGCCGAGTTCATCCGTGTGTTCGAGGAGGAGGCGCGCAAGGCCGAGGGCGTGGCGTTCCTGGGACAGGGCACCATCTACCCGGACATCCTCGAGTCGGCGGGCGGCGTGAAGGCGCACCACAACGTGGGCGGGCTCCCCGAGGACCTCAAGTTCGAGCTCGTCGAGCCGGTCAAGCTCCTCTTCAAGGACGAGGTGCGCGTGGTGGGCAAGCAGCTCGGTCTGCCCGACGGCATGGTGTACCGCCAGCCGTTCCCCGGCCCCGGCCTGGGCGTCCGCTGCCTGGGCGCCATCACGCGCGACCGCCTCGAGGCGCTGCGCGAGGCCGACGCCATCGTGCGCGAGGAGTTCGACGCCGCCGGTCTCGCCAAGAGCGTGTGGCAGTTCTTCGCCGTCGTGCCGGACATGCGCGCCACGGGCGTCCGCGACGGCGTGCGCGCGTTCGACTGGCCCGTTATCGTGCGCGCGGTCAACAGCGTCGACGCCATGTCGGCCGAGGTCCCCGAGCTCGAGTGGGCGACCCTCAAGAAGATCACCTCGCGCATCCTGGCCGAGGTCCCCGGCGTCTGCCGCGTCTGCTACGACCTCACGCCCAAGCCGGTCGGGACCATCGAGTGGGAGTAGGCCGATAGGGTTCTGACCTGCACTTTTGAGTGCCGCACTGTGCCGCTGAGTTTCGTTTCGTACGAGAGTCATTGCAAAGCCACCAGCGACATTGGTGAGTAAATACGATAATCTGGCCTCCGTTCCCGCGCTGGGACGGAGGCTTTTTCTTTGCCGTTTTACTCCTTTTCACCTGCGATTTCGCCATTTACTCCCCCTTGTTTCAAGGCGACAGGGTACGGGGCGGTATTCGGGGAATGGGAGTAAGGATTTATCCCGAGTGAGTAGACGCGCGATTTTTGTCCCCGAGGGCGAAACGATGCAAGATATAGGGGCAAAAAAATAGGGCAGAATCGCTCTCACGATCCCGCCCCGCAAACCCGAGGGTTTCT
>CAYMHQ010000207.1:0-4978 GCA_964390275.1 uncultured Coriobacteriaceae bacterium | reverse complement strand
AGGTCCCCGGCGCAAGGTTCACGCGCGGTTCGGCAAACGGAGCGGCGAGAGCCGCCGGATGCAACAAAGGAGGACGTGTTATGAGCATGAACAGGCGTTCGTTCGTCAAGGGTGCCGCAGTCGGCGCCGCCGCGGGGACCGTCGCAGCCGCCGGCGCGGCGATGGCGGAGGAGGCCCCGTCGTGGGGCAAGGTCGAGGTCGACGAGAGCACCTTCACCGCCGACGTCCGCGAGACCCCCTCGTGGGTCGGCGAGCCCCCGGCGGTCACCCCGGAGGACTGCGTCGAGACCATCGAGTGCGACGTGCTGGTCGTCGGCTCCGCGCTCGCCGGCTGCCTCTCGGCCTACTCCGCCATCAACAACGGCGCGAAGACCGTCATGATCGAGCGCAACTGCGCCCCGCACATCTCCGGCTCGGGCATCGGTTTCTTTAACTCGGAGTACCAGATCGCCGGTGGCCAGAGCGTGCATAACGTTCAGAAGGTCATGAACTCCGTCATCAACGAGGGCAACCTCCGCGTCGACCCGGCGCTCGTGGCTCAGTGGGCATATCACAGCGGCGAGATCCTCGACGAGATCGAGGCCAACGTCCTGCAGCCTGCCGGCCTGCCCGGCACCATCAGCTTCGGCGAGCCGCTCGACGAGGAGGAACTCGACCAGTACATCAGCGACTTCCACGTCGACTTCGACGACACCGGTCGCGATTCGCTCGAGAAGTTCGACTACATCTTCCATGACTGGATTCGCGAGCACGGCGGCGAGGTTGTGTTCCACATGACCGCTCGCAAGCTCGTCCAGGACGAGGACGGCAAGGTTCTCGGCGCCATCTGCACCAACGAGGCCGGCGACTACGTGTACTACAAGACCGCCAAGGGCGTCATCATGTGCGCGGGTTCGTACGCCGGCAACGAAGAGATGGTCGACGCGCTGTGCTACCCCTCGCTCGCCCGGTTTATCAAGCGCTACAGCGGCTACAACGCCAAGATGACCGAGACCGCTCCCGTCGACATCGAGGAGAAGATGGACGACGGTCTGGGGCACCGCATGATGATGTGGGCCGGCGCCATCTTCGAGGAGATCGACCCCTCCTATCAGGCCTGGTCGAACGACGGCTACTGGATCGCCGCGCCGCTCGCCGTCAACAACAAGGGCGAGAGGTTCTTCAACGAGACGATTTCGTCGCTCTCCACGAGCTTCCACATCTTCGAGCTGCCCGACGGCGTGAACTACGCGTGGCAGATCCTCGACTCCTCGGGCTTCGACTTCCCGGCGTTGCTCCCCATGCCTGGTGCGAACCATGAGATGATGGAGGCCATGGCCGAAGGCTCCGAGCGCTACGAGGCCGACACCATCGAGGAGCTCGCCGAGCAGATCGGCGTCCCCGCGGACAAGCTCGTCGCCACGGTCGCCCGCTACAACGAGCTGTGCGAGCTCGGCTGCGACTACGACTTCGGCAAGGGCATGAACCACATGCACACCATCGCCGAGCCGCCGTTCATCGCCTACAAGGAGGCCTACTACCTCTTTGGCATGAGCTCGGGCGTCAAGGTGAACAAGAACATGCAGGTCATCGACGCCAACTGGGATCCCATCCCCGGCCTGTACGCGGCGGGCAACTGCGTTGGTTGGCGCATGGGCAGCGGCTATCAGAACGTCGTCCCCGGCCTGTGCAACGCCTACGCCGCCTGCAACGGTTACTTCGCCGGTAAGAACGCGGCGCTCGCCGAGTAACAAAGCGAGCAAACAAGGCCGCAGCCTGCGGAAACGCCCGTGAGTTGCGACCGCGGTAGAACAACTACCAAGTGTTAACGAAACGCCGATGGTGCGCTCGGGTGAATCCAGCCCGGCTCGCGCCATCGGCGTCTTTTCGTTGTAGATAGCCTTTGGACCAGAGGCAGAGCAGCCGAGGCGGGACGTCGGGCAGGGCGGCGGGCAGAGCGGCGGCTCAAAAACGACGGCGCCCCTACTCCCGCCGGTACTCCCCCACCACGAACTCGATCGGGGTCTCGAGCGTCTCGACGCCGTCGAGCTTGCGGCGGTCGGACTCGCTCGTGCGGTAGTAGTAGGGGGTCATCTGGAAGACCGCGTCGATGTCCGCGGGGGTCGCGAGGGTGATCTGAGCTGCGATTTTCGTGGTGCCGACGAGGCGCAGCGCCGTGGTCGGGCCGGGTTCCGCGCCTGCGCTCGGCAAACTCGACTTCGGCAGACTCGGCTCGGGCAGCTTCTCGTCGTTGAGGTACGGGGTCCGGTAGAGGACCTCCTTGAGGCCAAACAGGTGCCGCGCGCCCGGGACCACGCTAAAGAGCGTGCCGCCGGGGCGCAGGACGCGGGCGAACTCGCGCTCGTTGAACGGGGCGAACAGGTGCGTGGCCACGTCGACGCTCGCGTCCGCAACCGGGATCGCCTTCATGTTGGCGACGAAGTACGCGGCGCCCCCGCGCTTGGCGGCCAGGCGCACCATCTCCTTCGAGAGGTCGAACCCGTAGACGTCCGCGCCGGGAATCGCGCCGAGCGCGCTCGTGTAGTATCCCTCGCCGCAGCAGATGTCGAGGACGGTGAGAGGACGGGACGAGGCGGGGCGAGCGGTGCCGGCGGACTCGGCGGCCGCAGACTCGACCCGGGCGCGCACGAGGTCGACCAGCGCGTCGCGAAGGGGCTGGTAGTAGCCTCGGTCGAGGAAGTCCCTCCGACTGCGCGCCTGCGACTTGGGGTCGCCGGTGCGGTCGCCCGCCTTGGAGGATCGCAGCAGGTTGAGATAGCCCTCGCGCGCCCGGTCGAAGTGGTGGCCGGCGGCGCACGAAGCCCCGCGACGGTCCTCGTCCTCGCGAAGCGGTCGGGAGCATACGGGACAGAGCAGCATGGCGGGGGACCTCGGTTTCGGTCGGCGGACGGGAGGCGGGCGGGAGGCAGAGCAAACGGCGAGAAGGACATCGCGCATTACGATACGCGAACCGGGAGGGGTCGGCGCGCCTCGGGGCCTCCGATACCGCATTCTGCATATATACCGTCGTCTATGCGCCACCCGCGCCACGCCCACGCCGTCCTCGCACCTGCCTCGCCTTCCCCCGCCCCTCCTCGTGTGAAAAACCCGTGCACCAGCCCGGCTCATTCATTATCGTTCATAAGTGATTTATTAGCTGGTTATATTATTCGCCGTAGCGGTGCGCCGGGACGAGAGAACATGCCCGGCCGGCCGCGTCGCGTCCGTTTCGCATGCCCACTCGCGGGCAGGTGCGGGCACGGGCGTGAGAGTTGCCAGACAGGCATCGGCAAACGAAAGGGATGTCACCATGAGCTCCTCCATCATCCAGAACTTCCTCAACAGCACTTCTACCAGCGACGTCTCCCGTCGCGGGTTCATCGCGGGCAGCGCCATGCTCGCCGGCCTCGGCCTTGCGCTCGGCACCGTCCGCACGTCGTGGGCCGATTCCGCCAAGGCCGAGGACGCCAAGGCGGACGGCGAGAAGGCCGCCGAGGGCGAGGCCGGCAGCGACGAGGCCGCCGAGGCGCAGACGTTCGACCCCGCCGACCCTCAGACCATCTACGTCCCGGCAAGCTGGGTCAAGCAGGTCGTCGACGGCGAGGTCGCGCCCGAGGGCGGCGTCGTCATCCTCGAGGTCGCGTGGGGCGAGGAGGCCGACGACAAGAACTATCAGGAGGGCCATGTTCCCGGCGCCGTCCACATGAACACCGACTACATCGAGGCCGAGGAGTACTGGAACTTCCGCACGCCCGAGGAGATCGAGCAGGTGTGCGCCAAGTACGGCATCACCAAGGACACCACGGTCATCTGCTACGCCAACAAGGGCACCAACTCGGCCGACGACCGCGTGGCGCTGGTCATGCTGTGGGCGGGCGTCGACAACGTGAAGTGCCTCGACGGCGGCATGGCGGCGTGGACCGAGGCCGGCTACGAGGTCGAGACGGAGTCGAACGCGCCCGTCGCGACCGAGGAGCCCTTCGGCGTCGAGATTCCCGCGCGCCCCGAGCTCGTCATCTCCATCGAGGAGACCAAGGACAGGCTCGCCAACGACCCCAACTTCAAGCTCGTCTCCATCCGCAGCTACGACGAGTTCTGCGGCGTGACCAGCGGTTACTCGTATATCGACGTGGCCGGCGAGCCCAAGGGCGCCATCTGGGGGCACGACACCGACGACGGCACCTACTGCAACGAGGACGGCACGACCAAGGGCATCGACGCGATCAAGGAGGTCCTGGCCGAATCGGGCAAGGAGCTCGACGAGGACACCGCCTTCTACTGCGGCACCGGCTGGAGGGCGGCCATCCCCGTGCTCATCTGCTACCAGTACGGCCTCAGCACCATGCTCTACGACGGCGGCTGGTTCCAGTGGCAGCTCGACCCGGAGAACGAGGTCCAGGTTGGCGACCCCGCGACGGGCGACGTGGTGTATACTACAGTCGGTGAATTGGAAACCGGCAAGGCGGCGAAGTAACTGCGCCTCGGGAAGCGCCCCGGGACGCGTCACGGGAAGGGCGTAAACGTGACAGAGGCGGACACGGCACGGCAGACGAACGAGATCGACAAGACAAGCGGCGCGCGCACGAAAGGCAGCGGCGTCATCCTGGCGCTCTACGCGGTGGCAATCCTGCTCTTCGGCGCGGCGGATGCCGTGGAGTACTTCACGCGCACCAAGATGGGCATGGCTCGCCACATGGTGTACCTGCGCGGTAAGGTCTCGGCTGTGCTGCCGGTCGAGACGCTGGCAGCAATCGTGGTCGCCGTCGCGGTGCTGGCGTGCGCGGTGGTCGTCGCGCTGTGGGTGCGTTCTGGAAAGCTCAAGTCGATCTCGAACATCGCCGCCGTGGTCGCCGCCGCCTCGCTCACGGCGCTCTTCACCTACCACACCTTTGGCACCTCGCTGCAGGACGACCGCTCGTACATCCTGGTTGTCCCCCTGCTGGGACTCGCCGCGCTCGTGCAGTGCGCCAACGCGGCGCTGGTGGTCAGGCGGGAGTCG
>CAYMHQ010000206.1:1427-4997 GCA_964390275.1 uncultured Coriobacteriaceae bacterium | reverse complement strand
GCCTCGCGCTCCATCCGGTACTTCATCTCGAGCAGCATGTATTCTCGCCTCCATGTCTGGTTCCCGAGAACGCGGGCGACCTCGGCGTCGAGCCTGGCCGAGAGTCCGCCGCCAACCTCGCCGCTCGCAACGTAGTCGAGCAGCTCGTCCAACCGGTCCCCGTCGCCGCCCTCCCTCGGGGAGGTCGCGGCGAGGAACACCGTCCTCGCGCCGTCGTCCGCGTCCAGATCGCTTTCCTGCAGGCAGACGTTCCGAAAAGAGTATACCCTGCGGTTGCGTTTGAGCGGGTCGAAAGCGCAGATGAATATAACGTACGAATCGGTGAGGTCCTTGTAGGTCCCGCCCCTGTCGAGCTGGTCGATCGCCATCATGGCATGGTAGTACCGCGCCCGTTTGAGCAGCTCGGGGGCCGCGGCTGCCTGCATCTCGACGTCGAAGGCCCTCCCGTTCGAGTCACGGGCGTAAACGTCGAGCCGCACCCCCTTGTCACCCGGCAGCCGAGTCCGATTTCGTACTCGATGACGCCGGGAACGACACGGTGAACCGGGTTCCGACGCCCTCGCTCGAGAGGACCTCGATGGTGCCGTCATGGGCGTCGACAATCCATTTCGCAATCGAGAGGCCGAGACCAGTCCCACCGGCGCCGCCGCTGCGAGCCTCGTCGGAACGCCAGAAGCGGTCGAAGGCGCGAGCCGCGTCCTGCTCGGACATCCCCACGCCCTCGTCCTGCACGCTGTAGGTCACCCGACCCCCGGTCGCGGCAACGGAGAGCGCGATCGTCGTGCCCGGCGCCGAGTACTTCGCCGCGTTCTGCACGATAACGCGCATCGACTGCTTCACGAGCGCCAGGTCACCCTCCATCGCGAAGAGGTCGTCGGCAGGGCTTTCAGCGGTCGGTAGCTGGACAAACGTGTAGACGTGGTCGGGGTCGATCATGCGGGACTCCTCCCACACCTCCCCCGCCACCGACGCGAGGCTGAAGGTCGTCAGGTTGAGCTCCGTGCGCCCCGAGTCGCCGCGCGCGAGGAAGAGCAGCTGTTCGACCAGCTCCTTCATGTGCTCGGACTCCGCCTTGAGCGCCTCGATCGACTCGTCGAGGACCGCCTCGTCGGACTTGCCCCAGCGATCGAGCATCCCCACGTAGCCCTGGATGACCGCGATGGGCGTGCGCAGCTCGTGCGACGCGTCCGAGACGAAGCGCATCTGCTGGAGTTTGGCCGCCTGCATGCGCCTGAGCAGGCCGTTCAGCGCGACCTCGATGCTGCGCAGGTCCGCGTCGCCGGTCGTCACCTGGGGCGCATCGACCGAGACCGAGGCGATCGCCTTCTCGAGGCTCTCCATCTTGTGCAGGTTGCCCTCGGCCGCGGCGCCGAGGGCCTCGGCGGTCAGGGCGAGGTCGTTGAGGGGCTTGAGCTGGCGCCGGACGCGCGGCACGGCGAAGAGCGCGGAGACCAGGCTGAGGATCTCGTAGACGCCGACGAGTCCGAGCACGGGGACCGCGTAATCGAGGCAGGACGCCAGGGGGAACGAGCGCGTCTCGCCGTCGGCGAGGGTCACCCGGTAGCGGACGTCCGAGAGCCGGAAAGCCCCGTCGGACCCGCCCGACCCGCCGGAGGTGACGTCGGACCCGGAGGCGGCGTCGGACCCGCCCGCCTCGTCCGTCTCAGCCACGAAGATGAACGTCGTCCCCTGCTGAGGGACGAACCCCCAGGCCATCGCTCCCTCGGGCAGGGTCGCGTTGCACTGAAGGATGAACGAGCCGAGGAGCACGGTGCAGAGCACGATGTCTAGCAGCAGGAACGCAAGAAGCCGGCGCGCCCACATACCGCGGACGATCGAGACCGCGATGGACGCCGTGCGCTTGCTCGTCGATTGTCGCGCCGGCTGCTGCGGCGGCTGTCGGTCACGGCTCGCGGACGACATACCCCACCCCGCGCACCGTCGTGACGAGCCTGATGCCAAAGCGATCGTCGATCTTCGCCCGGATGTGACGGACGTAGACGTCGATGATGTTCGTCTCGCCCACATAGTCAAAGCCGCAGGCCAGCTGGGCGATGCGGTCGCGCGTCAGCACGATCTCCTTGTTCTCGAGCAGCACGCGCAGCACCTCGAACTCCCTGCCCGTGAGCTCGACCCTCTCGCTGCCCACCTCCACCGCGTGCCGGTCGACGTCGAGCGTCACCGGCCCCGCGGAGAGTACACGGCGCGGGGCGGCGACGCCGGAGGACGCGATGACCGAGGGGGCGGAAGTCGAGGGGCCGGTCATCGAAGGGACACCTGTCGTCGTCGCCGCTGCCACGTTACGCTCGATCAGCTCCGGCCGCCCCGAGGCCTGCCCCAGCTGCGCTGACGGCTGCCCCGGCTGCTGCTCGGGCGCGCGTTCCTGCAGGTGCTTGAGGGCGACGCGAACGCGCGCGAGCAGCTCCTCGATGGCGAACGGCTTGGTGATGTAGTCGTCGGCGCCGGCGTCGAGCCCCGCGACCTTGTCCATGACCGAGTCGCGGGCGGTGAGCATGATGACCGGCGTCGACTTCTCGCGGCGGATGCGCCGGAGCACCTCGAGGCCGTTGAGCTGGGGAAGCATGACGTCGAGCAGGATGAGGTCGAAGTCGCCCGCGAGCGCCGCGTCCACGCCCTCGCGGCCGTCGGACGCCTTCGCGACCTCGTATCCCTCATGGACGAGCTCGAGCTCGATAAAGCGGGCTATCTTCGCCTCGTCCTCCACGATCAAGATTCGCGCCACCGCACGCCTCCGCCCTCACCTCAGCCGGCCGCCGCCCGCCTCGGCACACCGCCTTCTACCTCGTCGAGCCGTCCTTGCGGCCCTGCTCCGCGCCGTTCATGACGTCGCGCTTGATGGACTCGACGCCGTCGGACGCCTTGTCGGCAAGGTCGTTGATGTCGACCGTCACCGCGCCGATTCCCTCGAAATGATACCTAAAGTCGAGGAACATGCCCACAACGAGCAGCGGGATCACCACCCAGAACGCGAAGATCAGCAGGACGATGAGCAGCAGCGTGGGGACCGAGAAGACCCTGCGCCCCTTGCGCTCGGCCACAAACGACGTCTCGACCCCCTTCCTCAGCAGGCCTTTCAGCGCGTCGAAGATCCGGTCGAACGCACGGCTGAGACCGGGCTGGCGCGTCGACTGCTCGTAGTCGCTCTGTGCGCGGGACATCTCGTCGGCGATCGCGTCGTCGGTGCGGCCCGTGGTCGTGTAGCTCGCCGCCTGGTAGGTCGTCTTTCCGCGGTGCTCCAGCCAGACGATCGCGTCGAGCACGTCGTACTCGCACGCCTCGAGCGCCTCGACCGCGTCCGCGTACCCCACGCCCGTCTTCGACCGGACGAGCTCGGCCTTCTCCATCTTGTCCATGGTGCTTCCTTTCTCGATGACTCCGCGCCCCCGCGACACCGTGTCGCGCCTTCGCGGTCGGATTCCCCTGTGTCGGGCGAGGACGGCGGCCTGCCCATGTGCGTGCCGGGCCGCCCCCTTCGACGATACATATGATGCCCCGCGAAGATTAACCTCGCCTGATGCGCGGATTAAGGTTTCGTTGATGTTTGCTTGA
>CAYMHQ010000206.1:0-1327 GCA_964390275.1 uncultured Coriobacteriaceae bacterium | reverse complement strand
TTGATGTTTGCTTGAGGTTTGCCGCGGACCGCAAAGCCAGCTTGTCGGCTTGCCATAATGTGCGGACGAAAACGAGGCATGCGACGCGACGATGCCCGGTGGGGCTCGGCGATGCGCGAGGACGCCGGGGCAGAACAGAGAGGCGACTGATGGCGGAATCATCGATCAATGAGGCGAGCATCCTGACGTGCGGGGAGGGCCGGTGCGTCCCCGGGGAGTCGGGCGACCTGGGCGGGTTCCCCTCGCTCGAGGAGCTCAGGGAGTACTTCGCAACCGACCTGTTCGCGACCGGCGCCGGGTGCAGGATTGAGTCCATCGAGACATACGAGGACCCGTTCGAGAAGACCACCCTGCGCGAGGCCGTCTGCTCGATGACCGTGACGTCCGGGCACCTCAACGGCCGGGGCATCGCCATGGGCGGCGCCTACTTCACGCTGGGGGACTTCGCCCTCGGGGTCTGCGCGTACGCCAACGGGCGCGCGGCGGTGTCGATCGACGGCGGCATCAACTTCATCCGCAGCGCGCAGGAGGGCGACGTGCTCTACGCCACCGCCCGCCCCGACAAGATCGGCCACCGCGCCGGGTTCTTCACCGCGACGATCCGGAACCAGGACGGCAAGATGATCGCCACCGTGACCGGCTCCTCGATGTTCTGCTGAGAACGTGCTGCCATGCGCTTTGTGCATTGGACGGTTGACGAGTCATGCGACGGGATGCCGCTCTGGTTCGTGCTGGAGCGGCGCCTCGGCGTGAGCGACATCGGCGTCCGACGCGCGAAGCGGGTCCCGGGCGCCATCACGCTCGACGGCGCCCCCACCCGGACGAACATCGACGTTCGCGCAGGTCAGACGGTGGGCATCGCCATCGACGACGAGACGCTGGGGACGGCGGGGGTCGAGGGGGCGCAGGGAATCCCAGGCGCAGGCGGGGTCGAGCCGCAGGACGGCCCGCTCAGCATCGTGTACGAGGACGAGGACATCGTCGTGCTCGACAAGCCTGCCGACCTCGTGGTCCATCCGTGCTCGGGACGGCGCGACGGGACGCTCGGCAACTTCCTCCTGGGGCACTTCCGAGCGACGGGGCGCGGCTGCGGCCTCCATCCCGTCCACCGGCTCGACCAGGGCACCACCGGCCTCATCGTATTCGCCACCAGCGGATACGCCCAGGCGCGGCTGCAGGCGCAGCTCGAGCGGGGCGAGTTCTCCCGCACGTACCTCGCCGTCTGCACCGGGGAGCTCGGGAACGCGGGGTTCGGGGATGACAATGGCGACACCGGCGACACTGGCGGCGCGCCCTTCGCCACGATCGACGCGCCGATCGGCCGGGT
>CAYMHQ010000205.1:4038-5103 GCA_964390275.1 uncultured Coriobacteriaceae bacterium | reverse complement strand
CGGGACCGCCGATGCCGAACCACTCGAACCATGCCAGCCAACCAGCGGCGCTCGGCGAGCCGAGGTCTGCGGGCAAAGCGAGAAGGGTCCTTGCGCGAGTCTCATCCCGAGCGATTCCGCACTTGCCGGTTCGATACAGGTCCGCCGCGAATTCGCACGCCTGAGGGTGACCCGCCTCTGCAGCCCTCAGTATCATCGAGACGCCACGACGGGGAAACCTGGGATAACCGTGCCGACCCCATGTCAGACACTCTCCCATCAGCGTCAGACTCGCGGGGTCCCCCTCTCGCACGCCTCGCCTCAGCTGTCTGCTCGTCCGAGAGAGCAGGGGAATCCGTGCCGACTCAAGCCTCGATTTCAGCTCCTGGTAGGATGCGCCGCTCATTTCCCCTCCTATTCCGGCCGCGATACCACGGCAACGCCGTTCGTGATCATGCCCATCCAGCACGAGTACGAATAGTTGCCCTCGCTGTCCGGGGTGAATGAGATGACGTTGTCCCCAACGGAAAGCTCGACCTGTCCTACCCCAAAGGCGTCCATCCTCAGGACTCGGTTGCAGCTCGTAAGGGCCCCCTCCTCAACATGAATCGTGAACTCGACCGGAATGCCCTCGTAGACAACGATGTCGCCGTAGCCGTTCGAGCCCAGCGAAGTCGACACCGTCTGCACATCCCCGTCCAGCTGCGCCCAGGAATACCCCGGATACCCGACCAGCGAAGAAGCCGCCGTCCCGGCCCCCAGCCCAAGCACCGTGGCACCTCTGCCGATCATCATGAGGGACAGGAAGAGCACAAGCACAGAAGCGATCTTGGTCGCCCAGATTCTCCAGGCCCCGCCGACCGATGCCGCAGTGGCGCCCACTCCGAACATGAGCGGAACCGTTCCCAGACAGAACAACGCCATCAACATCGCGCCGAGCAAGGGGTCGCCCGTCGCGAGGGCGCAAAGTTCCATCGACTGGAGCGCGCCACAGGGCATGAGCACATTCATCAGCCCCGCGGCAAACGCCCCGCGGCCGCATTCTGCTCGTCTGGCCACACATCTGAAAAGTGGAATCGACACGAT
>CAYMHQ010000205.1:0-4028 GCA_964390275.1 uncultured Coriobacteriaceae bacterium | reverse complement strand
CCATGTTAAGCGACATGACCGCCATCATGCCGCCGGCAAGCAGTACCAAGACCCCGGACAGCGTCTGCGATAGCTGTACGACCGACCCCAGAGCACCCGCCACCGCGCCTGCCGCCGCATAGGAGACGACCCTGCCGGCGTTGTAAAGCGCCGCCAGCCTCCATCCTCCATTCTCGACCCCGCCCCCGCCGAACGCCGCGGAGAGGCTCACTGCGCCGCACATGCACATGCAGTGCACGCTGCTAAAAAGCCCAACGGCAAACGCGGCGCCCAGCGTCATCTTGCCACCGAGCTCGAGCGAAGTGGTCGTCAGGTCAATCCCAAATCCAAACCTCAGCAGCAGATAGACACAGGCGAGCACCCCGGCTATCACTGCGAACTCCAGGAGTCTCATCTTGGTCGGGTTCTTTGTGGAGATGAGCCGTTCCTTTGTGAAGAGGAGGCCCGACTCGTTGATCTGCCTCGCCCAGTCGGCTTTGTTCGGCACCCGTTCCGTCTCAACACATGCGACCGAACCGCTCACGCTGACCGACCTCACGCCAGGATTGCACCTCATCAGCATGTTCAAATAGGTGCGCCCCTCTTGACAGCACAGGCCGTCGACAACCATGTAATAGCGTTGCACCCCCACAAGGCCCCCTCCCAACACCCGTGATGCGGGGGCGCGGCGCACACCCCCGCATCACGTCCCAACTAGTGAATGCGGTTGTAATCCCAGTTGTAGTACGTCTCCCAGTCATGGGCGAAGAGTGTCGCCCAGGGGATATGGCTCCTGCAGAAATAGATGAAGAAACCGACAAGCTCCTCGCTCGCGCCGAGGCTCATCCAATGGGTCGAACCCTCCACGATAACGGGCTCCCCCACCTCGAAAAGCCTGTCCTGCAGCTTTCCGAAGAACTCCTTGTCGTCCATCTCCCGCGCCACGGCCATGGCGCCGAGGAACGCCTCGGACGTCGAGGCAAGGGGCGTGTAATAGTTCGTCCCGGTAGCGCCGATCTCGTCAGCGCCGTAGCTGAGAATCTCCTCGGCAAAGGTGTCTTTGAAAGACTGCCACGCGACGGCTGCCGCCTCGGGTTCGAAATAGTTGTAGAAAATCAGGGCCAGCGCATTCACCGACGCCTCGATGTTGGAAGTTCTCCAGAAGAACTCGCTGGGGATATCAGGCTCCCCGGGGTACCCGATTGCACCCGTCTGATACATCTTGTAGAACAGGCCGGTCTGTGAGTCCCGCATGACCTGGTTCACGAACTCGAGGACTCGCGGCTTCACCTCGCTGTACTCCGTGCCGAAGAACTTGTCGTGCAGCTCAAACGCCATAAGCGCCATGAGGTTCGGAAGCACTTCAAACTGACCCTTAACGGTATCGATTGCATAGATCCCCTGAGTCGACATCCCGTTCTCCACTATCTTGGAGTAAATCGACTTCGCAACCGTGTGATAATCACCGTCATGGAAGGCCCTGCCACTGATCAGCTTATAAAACGCAGCAGAGAGGGCACGAAGACAAAGCAGGTAATTGGGAGAGTCGTTCGAGTAATCAATCGTCTCGAGCCACCCGTGCGGAGACGGGATGTACTCGCTCACGACATGCTCGAAATACGTGAGGTCGAGCGTCTGATACGGGTTGGTGTAGCAAAGCGAAGGCATCGCCATACCGAGCCATGCCATGATCTGCTTCTGCGACATCGGGTCGAAGTACTTCTGCCCGCCCGTATAGCTGATGATGTCAAGGCAGTCGGTCATCTTCCGATAGTGCCCCCACATGTCATCCGAGAAATCGCGAGTCGACGGCATGTTCCAGATTTCATCTGCGCTGCTGGTAACGGGGGTCAGCTTGTAGGTTCCCTCAACGTTCATTCTTGCTCTCCCTTACGTCTATGCGCCGCGGATAGCGGACCAATCGAAATCGATGACGTTTTTCCAGCCCTGGTGCGCAAGCGCAGCGAAAATCCAGGTCTCGTAGACGCTCTCGTAGTCGGTGACGTCACCAAAACGCATTTCGCCGTTGTCCTCGATGTGCAGATCGAACGACGCGACAAGAAAGCGCATCGCCTTTGCCCAGGTATCGATGTCCTCATGCTCGCGTGCGCACAGGCACAGCATGTACTTCCAGTTCGCCTGCTCGCCATCGGTCGAGATGCCCTCGCCAATCAGGGATGCCTTGGGGTAGCACATCTTTCCATCCGCAAGGTCGACAAGGAAAAGATCTTTAGCGTTCTGATAAGCAGTCGCAAAGAACTCCGGGTCAAAGATGCGCATCGTGTTCAGGGCCCACCAGTCGCCAAACATGAACGCCTCCGGCGCCCCGTTCGACGGATGCCAGCGGAAGAACGTCATCTTGGTATCGCGATCGCACATGTGCTCTTCCAGCCAGGCAACCGAAGGCACAATGAGCTCGTTCTCCAGGTCGGTTCCGTACAGCTTGTCATGAATGAGGAACGCGAGCAGCGAGATGCTATTGCAGGGGAAGAACACCTGATCAGGCTCGCACTCAACGAGCGGGAAGCCGCGGTCCCTGCCGTTAACACGCATCTCGTTCGCGATAAGGGCGACGAGACCCTTGAACTCTTCCTCGAATGTATCCTCCCCGGTCATCATGGTATAGAGGCCCTCGATAAGGCACAGATGGCCCTTGTACATGATGTTGGCACTGCTTACAGGGTCAGAACCCCACTTGTCGGTAATCCAGTCCTTCCAAATGTCGTACATTTTGAGCAGACGGAGCGAGTTCACGAGGCCTTCCTTGCAACGCTCATACTCGGAGGGATCGCACATCGCAATCGAAGGAATGGAGTACGCGGCAAAGGAGATCGCATAACGGGTGTACGTTTTCTTGGTCCAAGGGTGGACAGGGTTCATCCAACCGCCCGCAACCGTCTCCTTCAGCACGTTGTAGTGGGTATTCCAAGCAGCACGAACCCAGGGGGTCAGTTCCTGGGCTTCGCGCATGGCCCAGACATCCTCTGCCGGATCGAGAAGCTCAGGGACCTCGTCCGAGGGAATCTGTTCCGCTTTGAGCCTCAGGCGCGGGGACACCACTCTGTACGTCCCCATTGGGTTGTTTTGAGCATCGAACATCTGGCAGAATTCGCACTCGTCAAATCTCATGCTTGTCTCCTTGCTTCATTTACATTTCCGTCGTCGCAGCGCGCCCTCAGAACCTCAAAAGCAGAGCCGGCCTAACCCCAACCGAACAAGAGGTAACGTCCTCGCCCGCAACGTCGACCGTCCCGTTGGGCAGCACTTGCAGCGCATACATCCCCCGCGACCCGGGAGTCCTGAGCCACCATGCGCACCTGCGGTCGGTACCGATGCAGTAGGCGCCCTCCCTTGAAGCAAGGCCCGTCGCACGCGCCGAAAGAACATCCGCCCCGTCCGACCCGATGGCCTCTGCGATTTCAGAAAGGGATGGCACAAAGACCTTATCCTCAGTGGCAGACCCGCCGTCGGTTCCGAACTCAGGATTGGCGTCCGCAGAAAGAAGCGACGAACAAATGCGCGAGCGCTCGTCATCAGAGAATGCCGTCTGAAGGAACTCCTCGTTGAGCCACGAGCGAAGGGTGCACTCCCCCCACGTCACATCTCTGTAATTCGCATCTGTAACGGCATCGTACGGTCTGGCAGAAAGGCAGTACTTGCTAAGAAGCAGTTTCATGCTCCCCTTTTCGGAGAGGACAAGCCACGTGATTGGGGCAACGGCATCCTCGCCAAGCATGTATTGGGGATACACGCCGAACTGGACTTCTTCAAACTCGACATCGGTCAATGACTTCTCTTCGTCCTCAGCAAGCACTTGGGGCGGGTTGTCAATCCCCAAGGTAGAACCGGCAGCGAGGACCGCCGAAACGGCTACCGTAGCCTGGATAAGCGATCTGCGGGTAACTTCCATACGATTCCTTTCCTCGTCTCGCCCGATATCCCAAACACAACCACCATCGCCGACCTGGGTACGCCGATGGCAGGAAGCACTATGGGTTACCCCACGAAGTCGACGATGTAGCCCTCGGCCATGCGCAGCTCGGAGAACT
>CAYMHQ010000204.1:0-5106 GCA_964390275.1 uncultured Coriobacteriaceae bacterium | reverse complement strand
AAAAAATAGGGCAGAATCGCTCTCACGATCCCGCCCCGCAAACCCGAGGGTTTCTAACTAGAGTCCATTATGCAGCTAAACGCTCCTTTGTCAATCCCGCAGATGCTTGACGCATACATCTGCATCTACGTTAGACGAAGCTTCTGCACAACCGGGAAGCAGAGCCTACCCGAGCCAGGCTTTGAAGACCATCGCGATGAAGTCGTGCGACGAGGCTATCGCTGTGTTGCCCGCGTACCAGTCGCCGTGGAGCTCGGACCTGTCGGCAAGAGCGAGCAGCCTCTCGGAAGTGCCACCCGCCTTTTCTTCGGGAACAAATCGGGAGTAGGCGTAAGCGAGAACGGTCATTTGCAGAATGCGAGGATTGCGCATCTTCGAGCGCCTGAGGCGCTTGGACACGCCGATTTCGCCGAGAGCCGCGGCCAACGGCGCCGGGTACCTCAACAGTGGCGCGTTCGACGACGAGCCAAGCCCGTTCACGATAGCGCTCGAGTGCGCCGCGGCGTTTCGCAGCGAGTTCGCACGCCTGAGCATGTAGTGCTCGTCCCTCATCCCGGAATCGCCCCATCGGTCGGCGCAGAAGAGGTAAAAGTCGGCAAAGGCGCCGAACGACGAAAGCTCCAAAAACACCCACGCCGGCATCTCGCCAATCGGGTACCTCGAAACGAGCGGCCCAAGGTAGGCGTCGTTTTTCAGACGCTTGAGCTCTCCCTCCCTGCGGTTGCGGTCGCCGTGGTTGAGGGCTGCGAGGTAGTCGGAGAAGATCGAGTAACCGTCCTCGTCCGGTTTTTCAGTGATGCGCTCGACCAGCCTGGTCTTCGCGGAGTTCTCCACGTCGAGGGTCAGCGGCAGCAGGAAGCCGCGAAGCTCGCGGTCGATCGCGGCGAGGTCGACGAGATGCCCGAAGTCGAGCCCGGCGTATTGGCCGTCCCGCGGCCCGCCTACGCGCTTGGGGAACAGCGTGCGATAGGCCGCGAGCCTGAAGTAATGGTCTTGGCCGGCCAGGATGCGCGCGGCTTCCGCTTCGGAGCGCGAAGGAGACGCCCTTCTGCTTCAGGTGCTCGATCTGCTGCTCTATTGTGAGGATGGGCTTCCTGCTCGGGGTTTTGGCCATCGTCGGTCTCCTGTCATTGATTTGCGAACCTTATTCTACCAGCATGTTCTCTCGAAATTCTGAAGGCTCGCTTGCCAACTTATGGGCAAGCCACCCGAGACTATTCACTTTGTCCGCCGATACCGAAGACCTGTGACCTGCAGTTTTGTGAACGGCTCGAAAGCCACCAACGCTGACTCAC
Organism: uncultured Coriobacteriaceae bacterium; assembly: GCA_964390275.1. Classification (GTDB taxonomy): domain Bacteria; phylum Actinomycetota; class Coriobacteriia; order Coriobacteriales; family UMGS124; genus CAYMHQ01. The sequence goes on along the minus strand of CAYMHQ010000204.1, from coordinate 3,811 downwards.
TTGCGGTTGTAGCTGGTGGCTTGCGCGCATAAGAGCGTTTGAGTTTCAAAACGGGCATTTTAAGCGTTATCGAACTCCAAAAGACGCCCCGTCGCGCTCCTTGAGACAAAAATGAAAACTCAAAGCCCTGAGTTTGAAAAAAGTTTTTGAAGTTGTCCCAGCTTTTGTGTCCCAGCTTTTGTCCCCGAAGCCAACGAAACACGATATGGTGTTACCCGACGGCACTCGGCTCGAGACTACACCGAAAACTGGGCATAACTGGAATGACGGGACGGCAGAACCGAAGCCATCGAGTGGGAATAGAACAAACGTTCTAGCTGCTATCAGAACGGCATGTGAAAGGGGTCGTCTCAACCGAGGCGACCCCTGTTTGTAGCAATTCAGCTCTTTAAGCTTTTGCGTGCCGGTAGTCCCAGTCCTCATGCAGGAGGGCCCTCGTGTGCCCGGCCTCCTCCGGCGCCAGGTTGGCGAGAAGGACCTGGCAGACCTCCCCGTCGGCGGCGATGCCGAGGATCACGTCGCCGCTGCGCACAGCGTGCCGGCCGTCGTCAACGCACGCTGGGGCGGGTCCGAGACCTGGCAATACACCATCGACGAGCTGCCCGGGCGCTCCATGCTCGCCGTCGGCACGGTGGTGAGCGGCCTAAAGTGCCTCGAGAACCGCCCCGTCTTCGAGGCGGGCCTTCGCCGCATCCTTGAGACCAAGCGCCCCACGTGCCTGGTGGTCGTGGGCTCGGCGTCGTATCCTGTGTTCGAGGAGGCCCGCAAGCAGGGCGTCCTCGTCGTCCAGTTCGACGGCGAGACGTGCGCGGCGCACAAGGCCCGCACGGGCCGCAGGGCCAAGGCCCGCAAGGCAGTCCTGTATCCGGCGACTCCCTATGAGCACCTGAAGGGTTGGCACGGGGCTCCTATCGTAAGAGTCTGCCCGGTCGCCGCATTCGTCGCATCAACGAATTCTAGGAGGAGATATGTCTGTCACCTACGGAATTGTCGTCGAGGGCATTAGCGCACCCGCGGTGGCTCTAATGGCCGCAAAGAAGCTTACCGGTCTTTCCTTGGCGGAGGTGAAGTCGGCTGTCGTAGAGGGAAGGCCCCTCTTTGAGTGCGACTGCGCGGACGAGGAGGGCATGGAGCTCATGCTTACCCTGCGCGCCGAGCTCGAAGCAAGTGGCGTAATGGTGAAGCACCTCGTCAATGGTCGCGTTGAGCCCTTCAACCATTTGGAGAACGCCTTGAGATCTTACCGATCGATCGACGAGGTCGATGGAGAGGAGTACTGATTGAACTTGGCCCCGCCTCCGCCGCTGCGGATGCGGGGCCTTGTAGCGGGAGGTTGCTGGATGGCCCGGGGCGGTTGATTTGAGGTTTTAATGCGCCACGGGCACCAAAGCGCTCCGGCAACCTTTTCCACCGTCAAACAGGTGCGTTGGCAATCGCGGTAACATGTCTTAGGAGGTGCCTGATGAACTATGATGAATCTAAAGCCACACTTGAAAGGCGCGTCAAAGCGCTCCGGCATCACATCAAAAGAGCCTCCCCGGTAAGCGTATTCGCCGCATCAACGAGTTCTAGGAGAAGCAATGGAATACATCTATTCGATCAAGGTGGAGAAGACCTCGCTGTCCGCAAAGGCCCTCATGGCGGCTAAGAAGCTGACCGGCCTATCCCTGACTGAGATTAAGGCAAGGGCGTCTGCGGGCACGCCCCTTCTCGAGTGCGACTGCGCCGACGAGGAGGGGATGGAGTCCCTGCTCGCGTTGTATGGTGCGCTCGAGACGGAGGGCGCAATAGCCTCATTTGTCGACTGCGGCAGGGCTGCGCCTATCCAGTATCTCCGCAATGCGCTTGATTCGTATCGAGGGATTGACGAGCAGGAGCACGATTAGCTCCTGGGCTGGCTGGTTTTAACGTTGCGCGCCGATGGGGCTGCTTCCTATCGCTCCTGAAGAGGCGCTCGAGCAGGTGACGGAGAGCGGCGTCCGTGACCACTTTTTGACAACAAGATGCGAAAATAGCTTTCGCAACTTCCTGGGGTCGGCCATCCCTGATCCTTCCTCCCGGCGTGCCTCTGTCCCTCATCGGATTGTCCAATAAAGTGTAGCAAATCCAACCCCTCCAATAGCAAAGCGGGCCTCCCATCGGAGGCCCGCTTTGCTATTGTCGTGTTAAATGCTCACACCGTTTAGCACGCCAAATTCGGCGCACATCACGCAGACGCGCTGAACAAAGCTGGCAGCTCTTCACGAGAATTCTCGCCCAGCTTCAAATCAGCTCTCTTCATTCGCGCCAATCAGAAGCATCGGCGGGACCTTCGCTACGGCTCAAAGCAATAACCACGACCGCGCAAGGTAATCACGTATTTCGGATGGGAGGGATCGTCCTCTATCTTGTTTCGAATATGCCTAATGTACACGGGAATATTTGAAGCAGCATCGAAATATTCGTCGTCCCATACCGCACTCGCTAGCGCGTCAGCAGAAATAACTTGACCAGCATGTTCCATCATAAAGACGACGATATGAAACTCCTTGACGGTAAGGGGGATCTTGCGGCCATCCTTGCTCAAGCTGAGCTTATGTTGGTCAACAGAAAACGGACCGATGGACGCAAAGGGGTCTTCAGGGCCCGAAGCTTTGCCGCGCATGTCGGATAACCTCAAAAGTGCCCCTATTCTAAGCGTAAGCTCCTCTTCATCGAACGGTTTCGCTAAATAATCGTCAGCACCATTGCGCAGACCCGTTTTCCGGTCAATCACATCGCCTTTGGCCGATAGCATCAGGATAGGGATTTTCCCGCCCTGCTCGCGAATACGCCGACAGACCTCAAAACCGTCCATTCTAGGCATCATCACGTCAAGGACCACAGCGTCAGGTTCCTCCGACGCAAACAGCTCCAAAGCTTGGCGTCCATCGCATGCAAGTACCGGATCGTATCCATCTTCACGCAACACAAGTTCAAGGAGCTTCCTTACATTATGATCGTCGTCAGCAACCAGAACCTTCAACGTCTTCCCCCTCCCTCTTCGTATCTAATTGCGGATTCCACGCGAACGGCAGATACACAGAGAACACGCTCCCACATCCAACTTCGCTCTCCAACGCAATCGAAGCCCCTATACGCCCCGCAAGCTCCACCGCTAGCGACAGCCCAAGCCCACTTCCGTGATTCTCCCGTGCAAGCGACGAGTCGAGCTGCACGAAACGTTCGAACACCCGCTGCTGGTCTTGAGCTGCTATGCCAACGCCCGTATCGCATACGCTAATTCGGGCCATGCTTCGCTTGTCGTCAAAATCGGCGCCCATTGAAACAGCGCCACCCGCAGGAGTGAATTTCACGGCATTGTTCGCTAAATTAGAAATGATGCGCAAAAGCGAATCCCAGTCGGTCCGCACAAATGGGACATCACCACTTGGCATTTTGAGCGAAAGATCAATTCCCTTAGCCTCGGCAGCAGGTCTCACCATGGATTCGACTTCGCCTAGAACGTCCAGCAAATCAACCACCTCGGGATGGGCTTGCCAACGCCCCTGTTCAAGACGAATCGTCTCAAGTGCGTTGTCGACCATCGCAAGAAGAGTCGCGCATTGCGCATCGACTTCAGTAGAAAAAGCTTCATCAGCCTTCGAAAGCTCATGGCCCCTAGCCTTTATCCAAAGCGACCGAGCTGCCTCTATCGATGCCGCTGGTGCACGCAGTTCATGACTCATAAGAGAAAGAAAACTTGACTTATAGGCGACCTCGTCGCGAAGCCGACCGTGTCCTTCACTGTCGCACGGCTTTGGAGGTGCTGCGTCGCCCGAGCGCAGCCCTA
>CAYMHQ010000203.1:0-5181 GCA_964390275.1 uncultured Coriobacteriaceae bacterium | reverse complement strand
CTCCTACCTCGCGAAGTCCACGTGGACGATGAACCCCAGGTGGCGCCTGCTCATGTGGTTCGTCACGAGCCTCGTAAGCGGGCTCATCCTGAACGTCACGCCCGGGGTGGCGTAGCCGCTGAAGTAGTCGCGCTCCTCGACGCCGGCGATTTCGGGGCTCCACGCGGGGATCTCGGCCTTCGAGTCGTCGAGGAAGAAGAACGACTTCGACGCGTTGCCGGCGAGCTCGACCTCCTTGTTGACGCCCTTGATGCCCTTGTGGTCGGTGGCGTCGAACGCGAGGGCCGCCCCCGGGAAGCGCCGGGCGAGCTCGCAGACCAGCCTGCGCACGTCGTCCTTCATGAAGTAGTAGAAGAGTCCCGCGCCGATGAACACCGCGCCGCGCTCGGGCGAGAAGTCGATGCCGTCCATCCAGGAGAAGTCGTTGAGGTCCCCCGCGACGCGCCGCTCCACGCCGTCCGCGGGGATGAGGCGTTCGCGCAGCTCGATGACGTTGGGGAGGTCGACGGCGTACCAGGGGCTGCGCGCCCCGGCCATGCCCGCCTCGGCCATCTGGCGGCGCTGGCACGAGAGCCCCGCGCCCATCTCGACGACGCACGCCTGCGGGTGCGCCTCGACGTAGCGCGCGATCTCGCACGCCATGTCGTACTGGCGGACGATGCACTGCAGGTTGGGGTATTCGAGCCGGTAGAACAGGCTTTTCGACCGCGGCTCGCCGAGCTCGGCCAGGATGCGCGCGGCGTCGTGGTCGGGGAAGAACGAGGGCTGGCGCTCGGTCGAGACGGCGCGGCACCACAGCGGGATGCAGAGCGTCTGCTGGACGGTGTCTTTCTCAAGGGACATGCTGAGTCTCCGGAATCGTTGGGTTAGTTTGCGGGATGCGCGGGTCGTGTGTGCCGCGCGGACAGCTTACGTGTCGTGCGGACGGCTTGCGGGCTGCTCTGTCGTGTGCCGTCCTCATGAGAATCGCACAACCGGTGTTTCGCGCGCGGCGCGGCCCGGGGGCGCGGAACCCACCCCCGACGACCTCGCCGAATCGAGTTAGAGGCATCTTACCGCATTGTCCGCGGCGCGCGGTTCAGGGCACCCGGATATGCGGATGCGTACAGAAACGCCATCTGGACTTGAAAAATCATCGATTTTGTGGTAAACTCATCAATTAGTGAGTTTATGACCTTCCGACAACGAGGCAAAGGTGGACACAGTATAGACGAAAGGCGGCAGCATGGGCAACAGGGCGATCATCACCACGAGTCAGAAGCGCGTCGGCGTGTACATGCACTGGGCGGGGGACAGGGGCACGGTGGAACCCCTGCTCAAGTACTGCGAGCTGCAGGGATACCGGCCTCCGAACAGGGACAGCTACGGGTGGGCCCGGCTGGCGCAGGTCCTCGGGAACTACTTCGGCGGGGGTCTGAGCGTGGGGGTCGACGTCTACGAGCACCTGCCCATGCCCGACGACAACGGCGTCTACATCACCGAGGACTGGCGCATCGTCGACCGGGTCTACCCCTGCGCCGGCTTCGTCGACGACACGGACATCGACTTCGACGAGATGCTCCACGTGCTCGACGCCGCGATGCCCGAGCGCGAGCGGCTGGGGAAGTACCTGGACACCGCCTCGATCCCCCTCGACCAGCTGAGGGTGGGCGACGAGGTCTGGCTTCGCAGCTCCGACGCGGTGCGCACCTTTGGGGTCCTCGGGTTCCCGGAGGGGGAGGACGCGGGGCGGGCGCCCGGCGACAGGGCCCAGCCGCGGCGGACGGTGGAGCTCGAGAGCGCCTTGGGCACGAGGTCCAGGCGCGTGCTGTGCGGCGAGACGTGCCGGATCACCCCGCGCACGCTCGAGACGTCGCCGATGCCGTCCTCGCCGGTGGCGTTCTCGATGCCGTCGGAGGGGCCGTTCTTCCCGGTGCCGGCGGCGTAAGACGGGGCATAGGGTGCGCTGCGGGCGCTCGTCGGGCGACTTTTGGCCGCTCAGCGTCCTGTCCTCGTCCCGTTCGGCGCCTTAATCTGCTTTTATTGGCCCTGCGCGGCTCATTTCTTGGTGAAGGACGTTACACTATGCCGTGTGCGCATTATGCGTTTGTGCGGTATGTCGGATCTCGTACGCGATATGGGGGTTGAAGCCATGAAGGTACCTGAAGCGCTGAGGAGAATGGTACGGGGCAGCGGTCTGACCGCAATCGAGATTTCGAGGAAGATCGGCCGAAAGGACAACTACGTCTCGTCGCTTCTCAGCCGAGGCAGCGTCCCGACCGCCGAGACGCTCGCATCAATCGCCGAGGCGAGCGGCTGGAGGCTGTGCCTGGTCTCCGATGGCGAGACGGTCGACCTCGACGGCTGGGCGGTCCAGGCCCAGACGAGCATCCTGATCGACGGCGAGCAGCCGATCGAGGAGTCCGAGGCCGAGGCGGCCGAGGAGTAGCCCTCCCCACACGCAATACAGGTTTACGCGCCTTAAGGAAACGATGAGCCGGGTTCACCCTTGGGTCCGGCCATCGCTTCCTTAAGGCTGCTTTGTTTTGGGACTGGGACGCGCGCAAGGAAAGTTGCATTCCTGTCCAGGCCCCGCGAGGACGGTTCCCCCGACGGCGAGCCGCGACGTCGCCCCGCCCTGCCTGCCCCGTCTACTCTCCCCATACGATTTTCGCACGACTTTTCTCCCCGGTGTCCGATTCCCGCGCGCCCGCTCGTGTTATTGATAGACGTTGAGAATCGACTCAACGTCGCGGAAGCCGCAGGACGTCGCGGAAGCCGACGGGTGCCGAAGCGCGTCGCCGGACGTCGCTCGAGAGGAGGCGTATGTCACCGCAGGGAGAAGAGGGGCCGTCGCACGCGGACGCGCGGCGGACGGTCGAACGGCTGGTGGGGACCTACGCCGACCTCGTCGTCCGTCTGAGCTACGCGCGGCTCGGCTCGACGCATGACGCGCAGGACGTCTGCCAGACCGTTTTTCTCAAGCTGCTCAAACTCATGGACGCGGGCCTGGCCAGCTTCGCGGACGCCGAGCACGAGAAGGCGTGGGTCATCCGGGCGACCATCAACGCCTGCACCGACCTGCAGCGAAGCGGCTGGCGCACTAGGGTTGGCTCGCTCGACGACCCCGCTGAGGGGCCCGTCCCGCCGCCCGAGACCGCGGCGCAGTGGGACCCCCTGCCGGGATCGTCCGTCCTCGACGCCGTCAACGAGCTTCCGCCGAACTATCGGACAGCCATCTACCTGCACTATTACGAAGGGTACAGCACGGAGGAGATCGCCCGGCTCACCGGGGACACCGTCGACACCGTGCGCAAGCATCTCAGCCGCGGCCGCGCCAAGCTCCGCGACGCGCTGGAAGGGGAGGGCGTATGACGACGATGGAACCCCGCGGCCTCGGCCGCGACCCCGGCTCGAACGACCGCGACCGCGTGGCCGCGTCCTCCCCGGCCGTGACCTCCTATGTGCAGGCGATGGACGGCGTCCGGCTCACGCCTGAACAGAAGGAGGACCTCGTGAACTCGATTCTCACCCAGTACGCAGCCGAACCCGCCGACGCTGCCGCCGTCGCGTTCGCCCCCCGTCCCGTTGCCGTCGCCGGCTCGTCAGCTGCCGTCGGCTCGCACGGCGCCGCCCGTTCGTCCGCCTCGTCGACCGCGCCGCGCTTCTCGCGCCGCCGGTTCGTCACGCTCCTGTCGGCCGCGGCCGTGGGGGCGGGCGTCGCCGGCATCGCGTTCGCCGCGAGCCAGGCGCAGGTCAGCGTGCCGGACATCCTGGAGACGTTCTTCGGCGGCAGCTCCTCGGGCTCGGGCTCCTCGGGGACCGGCGGCGGGGCTGCCGGCGGGGCCGAGGGCGCCGGGGTCGGCTTCGGCACGTCGGTCGGGGCCAGCGCGACCTCCGACGGCGTGACCGTCACCGTCGACTCCGTGGTGGGCGACGCGAGCAACGCCGCGATCGTCGTCACCATCCAGCGCGAGGACGGCTCCGACCTCGGCGTCTCGCGCAACCCCGACACGGGCGAGCCCCAGCTCTGGCTGGCCGGCGCGGCCGATTCCGACGGCATGTACACGCAGAACCTGGCCATCGACGGCATCGCGAGCCAGACCATGGGGAGCTTCTTCTACGACGCGGACCCCTCCGACGCCGCCGTGCAGGTCGTGCTCACCGTGGCCGCGGAGGACGGCGAGTCGCTCGTCGGCAAGACGGCCCACCTGCACTTCCCCGACCTGCGCGACAGCGGCGACTCCGACTCGGGCCCGTTCCCGGAGGACTGGACCGTCGTGGCGCAGGGGCCGTGGGACATCGACTTCACCTTTGACTACGAGGACACCGCCTGCTCCTACGAGGCGGCGAACGAGACCGTGACCTGCGAGAACATCGACGCGACCCTGACCTCGGTCCGCGTGTCCTCGATCGCCCTCGCGCTCGGGTTCTCGGTCGCGGTCCATGCGGAGGCGGCCGAGTCCAACCTCCAGCAGGGCACGTGGGAGGGCGAGTTCCTGAACCTGCCCGTGTCCCTTGTCATGGACGACGGGGAGGAGGTCGCGGCGGGATACGACGAGTCGTCCACCGGGCCGCAGCTTTCCGGGAGCGCCTCGATGTCGTTCGACTACTCCGCTGGGTTCGACCCCGCGGACCCCGAGGGGGACTACGAGGGGACCGCGTCGCGCATGGTCTTCCTCGGGAGCGTCATCGACCCCGACCGCGTGGTGGCCGTCGTGATTGGCGATACACGCATCGAGCTGGCGCCGAAGGAGTAGGCACCCGACGAACCGCGGGCCCGTCGGCGGACCGAATGCCTGCCGGCGCGCCTAGACGCCTGTCTTACGGATTCGTCACCCTGCGGTAGGGCGCCTGTCACCCGGCGAATCCCTCCCGTTGCTATAAAGGAACCGTCGTACACGGGGCCGTGTGGGTCGCTGCGACCTGCGCGGCCCTGTTCGCGTTCGGCCTGGGCGGCGCGCTGCCGGCCGTCGTCGATGATGGGAGGTTGCCATATGCGCAGGATTCTCGCGGGGCTGTTCACCTGCGTGGGGGCGCTCGTTCTGGTCTGCGCCGCGTACGTGTGGTCGTCATCCGCCGTCTCGAGCCTCACGTCCGAGGGGGTCACGGCGATTCTCGTGAGCGGGGACGCCGATGTGCTCGGTGACACGTTCGCGAGCCAGTGGGTCGAGGCGATTCCCGAGGAGCTGGGCGTCGAGG
>CAYMHQ010000202.1:0-5221 GCA_964390275.1 uncultured Coriobacteriaceae bacterium | reverse complement strand
CAGGAAGGGCAGGTTGCGCGGGCGGGTCACGACGCCGCCGCCGCACGCGACGACCGCACCCGGGCGCGAGGTCGCCTCGGCCGTGCAGCGCGTCTCGACCTCGCGGAACGCCTCCTCCCCGCCTTCCGCGAAGATGTCCTCGATCGAGCGCCCCTCCGCGGCGACCACCAGCTCGTCGACGTCGACGAACTCGCGCCCGAGCAGCGCCGCCAGCTCGCGACCGACGCTCGACTTGCCGCAGCCGGGCATCCCGATGAGGCTGACCGTCGTGAGGCGCGCGCGGATCGTCGCAAGAACGGCGTCCTCCACCTCGTCGGGGCGGTCGACGCCGAGGAACACGTCGCTCGACCGCTTGGCCTGCGCGACAAGCATCCCGAGGCCATCCTCCGCGGGAACGCCCAGCTCGCGGGCGCGCTGCACGAGCCGCGTGGAGAGTGGGTTGTACACGAGGTCACACACGCAGGCGAGACTCGGGAAGGACTCGAGGTCGACGAGGAGGGGGTCGTCGGCGTGCGGGTACATGCCCACGGGCGTGGCGTTCACGATCACCGAGACACGTTTCCGCAGGTCGCACACCTCGTCGCCAGCCTCCGCCCGCAGCATGTCGAACGTGAGCGGCCCCCTGCGCGACGCCGTGAGGACCTCGGACGCGCTGAGGTCCTCGAGCACCGCGCGCACGGTCGCGGCGGCGCCCCCGTCCCCCAGCACCAGGCAGGAGCGTCCCGCGACGTCGACGCCCGTCGCAGCCACGAGGCGGGAGAACCCGTGGTAGTCGGTGTTGTCGCCGTAGAGCGTCCCGTCGGCGCGCACCGCGAGGGTGTTCGCGTTGCCGAGGCGCCGGGCGGCGTCGGAGAGCTCGTCGCAGGCGGCCGCGGCGTCGCGCTTGTAGGGCATCGTCACGTTCAGCCCCCTGAACGCCCGCGTGGCGAACAGCTCGCGCACCCGGTCGCGCGGGACCTCGACGAGCTCGTAGGGGACGCTCCCCAGCTCGGCGTGAATGGCGGGCGAGTGGCTGTGGCCGAGGCGCTCCCCCACCAGGCCGAACTCGAGCCGTCGCTCCCCCGCGAGAACCTGCTGGTACAGCGGCCGTTCGTCGCAGGTCGCGCCCGAGCGGCAGGCCTCCCCGCCGTCACGGGCATCCCCGACGTCGCCGGCCATCACGCGAGCTCCACGTAGCTGCCGAGATACTTGAACTCGTCGCAGATGTCGTCGAGCTCGCACAGGAGCGCGGCGAACTCGGGCGCGTAGACGGGCGTCTCGAGGTCGAAGTAGAACATGAACTCGAAGTCGCGGTCGGGGATCGGGCGACTCTCGAGCTTGGTGAGGTTGATGTCGAGCGAGTACAGCCGCGCGAGCGCCTTGTAGAGCGCGCCCGGCTCGTGGGGCAGGACGCACATGAGCGAGGTGCGGTCGGCGCCGGGGTAGATGGAGAGGCCCTTGGAGATGCAGGCGAACCGCGTGAAGTTGCTCGCGGCGTCGTTCACCCGGCGCGCCAGCGTGGCGAGGCCGTAGATCCCGGCGCACGAGCGGCTCGACAGCGCGGCGACGTCGGTGCGGCCCGACTCGGCGACCATGCGCGCGGCCTCGGCGGTGTTGGCGACGGGGGTCACCCTGACGCCCTTGAGCCCCTCGAGGTAGCGGGCGCACTGGGCGATCGCCTGCTCGTGCGAGAACACCTCGGTGATGCCGTCGAGCGTGGCGCCGGGCAGCGCGACGAGGTCGTGGTCGACCTTGAGGCGGCAGGTGCGCACGATGTGGACGTCGTACTTCATCATCAGGTCGTAGACGGCGTTGACCGTGCCGGCCGAGGAGTTCTCGAGCGGCAGCAGGCCGAACTCGCAGAACCCGGCGTCGACCGCGCGGAACACCCCCTCGAAGCTCTTGAAGAAGCTGATGGCGGGGTGCTTGAAGACCTTCTCCGCCGCAAGCTGGGAATACGCGCCCTCGACGCCCTGGCACGCGACCGAGGCCGCGGGCGGGAAGAGCGCCGGCGTCTCGCGCAGGGCGGTCTCGATCTGGCCGCGCAGGGGCGACGTGGGGTGCAGCAGGCGGCCCTGGTACCCGCGGCTCATCTCCATGAGCAGGGAGAACAGCACCGTGGCGTAGCTCTCCATGCCGGGGGTGGCGTCGGAGCGGACCTTGGCGAGGATGGCGCGCTCTCGGGCCGGGTCGCCCACGGCCCTGCCCTCCGCCTGCTTGGCCTCGGCGATGCGCGCGGACACGTTCATGCGGCGCTCGAACAGGGCGAGCATCTGGGCGTTGATGCCGTCGATCTCGGAGCGCAGGGCGTCGAGGGCGGAGGGCGATTCGGGTGCGGCCGCCTCGCAGCAGGGCGCCTCGGGGACGGGCGTCTCGCAACCGGGCGTCTCGCAGCCGGGCGTCAGTTCGGTTTCGGAAGTCATGATGGGAGGGACCTTTCGTTTCATGCGGTCGGTTCGCGGCCGCGATGGTTAAGACCTTGATGAGTGGGCCGTGCGGAGCGGAGCGGAGTCGGCGCTGCGGAGCGGAATCGGGACTGTCGGCTTACAGGCCTCCGAACAGCGCGGACAGGCGCGCGAGGTCGCCGGGGTCGCGGCCGAGGTCGCTCACGGGACCGAGACGGCCGTCGTCGGCAAGGGCGTCGGCGAGGGCGAGGGCGCAGGCGGCCTCCACCACGGGCACGGCGCGCGGGACGACGCAGGGGTCGTGGCGACCGGAGACGACGAGCTCGGCCTCCTCGCCCGTCGTCACGTCCACAGAGCGCTGGGGAGTCCCGATCGAGGGCGTCGGCTTGAACGCGGCGCGGAACACGAGAGGCATGCCGGTCGAGATCCCGCCGAGAATGCCGCCCGCGTTGTTCGTCGCGGTGCGCACCCGCCCGTCGGGCCCCAGCTCAAAGGGGTCGTTGTTCTGGCTGCCGTACAGCTCGGCCGCCTTGAAGCCGCACCCGAACTCGACGCCCTTCACCGCGGGGATGCCAAAGACGACCGAGGCGACGCGGTTCTCAAGCCCGTCGAACATGGGCGAGCCGACCCCCGCCGGCAGCCCCAGGGCCGCGCACTCCACGACGCCGCCCACCGAGTCGCCCGCCGCCTGCGCCCCGGCGATCGCCGCCTGCATGGCGAGACCGGCCTCGTCGTCGAGCACGGGGAAGCGCTTGAGACCCGCGGCGGCGAGCGTCTCCGGGTCGAGGCCCACCGGGTCGAACGGCCGGTCGGCGACGCCCGCGATCGAGGCGACGTGCGCCCCCACGCGAATGCCGCGCCGCGCGAGCACCTGGATGGCGACGCCGCCCGCGAGGCAGAGGCACGCGGTGAGGCGCCCCGAGAAGTGGCCGCCGCCCGCGACGTCCTGCTCGCCGTGCCAGCGCGCCTCCGCCGTCATGTCGGCGTGGCCGGGCCGGGGCGTCCGCGCGATATCCGAATAGTCCTTCGAGCGCGCGTCGGCGTTGCGGATCGTCATCGCGAGGGGGGCGCCGCACGTGCGGCCCTGCGGGTTCAGCCCGGAGAGCACCTCGGGGACGTCGGCCTCGGAACGCGCCGTCGACCAGGCGTTTCTCCCCGGGGCGCGGCGCGCCATGAAGCGGCCGAGCTCCTCGAGGTCGACCGCCTCGCCGGCCGGCAGCCCGTCGACCACGACGCCAATCGCGGCGGAGTGCGACTGGCCGAACACCTGCACGCGGACGGACCTCCCGTATGAGGAAGACATCGCTAGCACCCTTCCTTTCCCTTGGACGAATCTGATACGTCCGATGCATAGGACAGTTCGACCGAGCCGCCGAGCGCGGCGAAGTCGGCGAAGAACCCCGGGTACGACTTCGCGACCGCCTGCGCCCCGGCGACCGTCACGGGTCCCGAGGCGACAGTCGCGGCGACGGCGGCGGCCATGGCGATGCGGTGGTCGCCGTGCGACGAGACCGCGCAGGCCGAGAGCGGGCTGCCGGGTCCCCTGCCGTGCACCACGAGGCCGTCGGGCAGCTCGTCGACCGCGACGCCGAGGCGTTCGAGCAGGTCGGCGGTCGTGGCGAGACGGTCGGACTCCTTGATGCGGAGCCTCCCGGCGTTCGCGAAGCGCGTGTCGCCCGCAGCTCGGGATGCCGCGACGGCCAACGCGGGGACGAGGTCGGGGATGTCGCGCGCGTCGACGACGGTCTCGCGCGGCGAGCACAGCGGGCACGTCCCGTCCGTCCCGAGGTCGCGCCCGCACACGGTCGCCGAGCCCGCGTCGCGGTCGACGCCCACCGAGGCGCCCAGGGCCGCGAGCGCGTCGAGCACCGCCCGGTCACCCTGCTCGGACCCCAGGTCAAGGCCGGTCACCGTGACCGGTTCGTGGGACAGGGCGCCCGCGACGAGCCAGAACGCGGCGTTCGACCAGTCCCCCTCGACCGCAACCTCGCCGGGGCTCGTGTAGCGCGAGCCGGCGGCAACCGTGAAGACGGTGCTGGCGGCGGGGCCGTCGGGCGTCATCTCGGGCTCGGACGTCTCGACGACCTCGACCCCGAACGCCCTCATCGCGCCCACCGTCATGTCGATGTAGGGGCGCGACTCCACGGCGCCGTGCAGCCGGACGCACCCGCCCTCGCCCGTGAGCGGCAGCGCGAGGAGAAGGCCCGTCACGTACTGCGAGCTCACATTGCCGGGCAGGTCGAACGCGCCACCCGCCATGCGGCCCCAGACCGGCAGCGGGTTCATGCCGGCGGGCCCCACCTGGCAGCCGTGCTCGACGAGCCTCGCGCGCAGCGGCTCGAGCGGCCGCTCGGGGAGACGCCCGCCCATCTCGAGCAGCGCAGTCCGCCCCAGCGCGCACGTCACGGGAAGCAGGAAGCGCAGCGTCGACCCGCTCTCGCCGCAGTTCAGCCGCGCGACGCTCGAGACGGGGGCGCCCGCGAGCGCGATCGGCGCGACGTCGAACCCGCCGTCGCGTCGCTCGACGCGCGCGCCCAAGGCGCGCAGGCAGGCGCACGTGGCCTCGATGTCCTGCGAGGACGTGGTGCAGCGGACGCGCGTGGGGCGGTCGGCGAGCGCGGCGCACACGAGCATGCGGTGGGCGGCCGACTTCGACGAGATGGCGGCGACGGTCCCGGAGAGCTCCCCCGGGCGCACGGTCGCCTCGACCGCCCGGCGGCATCCGCCCAGGTCGGCGGGGTCGGGGGCGTCGGGCGCGCCGGGAGCCGCCCCCACGCCGGCCTCCTCGCTCGGCAGCGCGAAATCCTCCGCCGCCAGACGATCCCCGGCGCTCCCAG
>CAYMHQ010000201.1:0-5228 GCA_964390275.1 uncultured Coriobacteriaceae bacterium | reverse complement strand
CACGGCGGTCAGGGTGTCGCCCTTCGCGAGGACGCCCTGCGTGTAGGAGAAGCCGTCGTTCTCGAGCGCGGTGCCGTCGTAGGGCTTGGTGTCGCTGTTCGCGGTGATGGTGATCGCGGCCGTCACCTTGTCGACCGTGAGCGTGCCGTCGGCGAGGGTGATGGTGTAGTTCCCCGCGAGGGTGCCCGCGGCGAGCTCGTAGCCCGTGATCTCGTTCTTGGCGGTGCCGGGTTCGGTGATGGACCCCTTGGTCGTGACGCTCGCGAAGCCCTCGCCCTCGACGAACGAGCCGGAGGTGACGGAGTAGGTGCCGCACGTGAGCGGCTCGCCGTCGTAGACCTTGGAGGCGCTGTCGGCCGTGACGGTGATCGCGCGCGGGTAGATCGTCAGCTTGCCCTCGACCGGCTCGGTGAAGGTGTAGTTGGCCGTGACGTCGGTGTCGCCGCGCATGACCCTGCACGACTTGACCTTGTTCACGGCGTCGTCGGTCACGTTGACGGCCGAGCCCTCGAGCTCCACCACAAGATTGTCGCCGGAGACCAGGACGCCCGTCGTGAACGTGTAGACGTCGGTGGTGGCGGGGGTGCCGTCGTAGGTCTTGATCCAGCCGGAGGTGTAGACGGTGATGGCCGTGGTGATCGGGGTGATGGTGAGCGTGCCGTCGACCGTGGTGACCTTGTAGTTGGCGGCGGTGGTGCCGGTCTTGAACGTGTAGCCCTTGACCTCGTTGGCGACGGTGCCCGCGTCGGTGATCGAGCCCTCGACGGTCACGGTCGCGAAGCCCTCGCCCGTGACGAACGAGCCGGAGGTGATCGAGGCCTCGTCGAGCGTGAGCGGCCTGCCGTCGTAGGTCTTCTGGTCGCTCCCGGCGGTGAGCTCGATGGGGCGCGCGGTGATCGTGAGCTTGCCCTCGACCGTCTGGCCGATCGTGTAGTTCTTCGTGACGTCCTTGGTGCCGCGCATGACCGAGATCGAGGAGACCCTGTTCGCGCCCTCGTCGCCCACGTTCGTGGCCGAGCCGTAGACGATGGCCTGGACCTTGTCGCCCTCGGCCAGGACGCCCTCGGTGTAGGTGAAGCTATTGTTCGTGAGCGCGGTGCCGTCGTAGACCTTCGTGTCGCTCGCGGCGGTGACGACGAGCGGCGTCTCGACCTTGTTGACGGTGAGGGTGCCGGAGACCGCGGTGACGGCGTAGTTGTCCGCGAGCGTGTTCTCGTCGAAGGTCCAGTCGGTGATCTTGTTCTCGACCGTGCCCGCGTCGGTGATGGAGCCCTCGATGACGACGTTCGCGAAGCCCTGCCCCGAGACGAAGGAGCCCGAGGTGACGCTCCAGCTGTAGAAGCTCATCTCCTTGCCGTCGTAGGTCTTGGACTTGCTGCCGGCCGTGACCGCGATCTGGCGCGGGGCGATCGTGAGGGAGCCGTTCTCGACGGCGGTCACGAGGTACCTGCCGGTCGCGTCGACGGAGCCCACGGTGTCCACGGGGAAGCTCGCCGTGTAGTCGCCCGCGTTGGTGCCGGTGGCGCCCACCGTGATGAGCGTGAACTGCGCGTCCGCGGGCGCGCCCGTGAAGCCGGAGACCTGGTGCAGCTTGCCGTCGTACTCGTAGTTCGCGCTGTTGGCCGTGAGCTCGACGTTCTTGTAGTAGCGGATGCTGACGACGTTCTTGCTCTCGTCGACGCCGATGGTGACGCTCGGGGTCTGCCCGGGGACGACGGTGTAGCCCTCAAGCTCGGGGATCTCCACGGTCACGGTCTCGCCGTAGGTCGCGCCCTCGACAACGGTGGGGTCCGCGATCTGCCCGGCGGGCTCGGTCCCGTTCAGGACGTAGTAGACCGTGTAGGTCAGGTCGGTTCGCACCGTGTAGTAGAAGTTGATGACGTTCGAGGTGCTCTCGGTGCCGACCGTGATCGACTTGGTGGCCGCGCCGCTGAGCGCGTAGCCCTCGATCTGGGGCGCGTCGGCGGAGACGGTCTCGCCGTACTGGGCGGTGCCGGTCGTGGAGGCGGCGAGGGGAAGGCCGGTCGCCCGGTCGAGGTAGGTCACCCTGTACTCGTAGGAGGCCGGGGAGTAGAACATGTCGATGGTGCCCGTCGCGTGCCCGACGACCGTGTAGCTCTCGGTGCTGGCGCCGGCGTAGATGTAGCCGGGGATCGACATCGCGTAGTCGGAGGAGTTGACCGTGGTGCCGTGGCTCAGCACGTAGGTGTTGGTCTCCACGAGCTCGGCGTCCGCGGAACCCTCCTCGCCGATGTAGTGGTTGATCTTGACCTGGCCCAGGTTCGCGGCGTCGATCTGGCCGTCGAGGCGCCACACGGTGCCGGACTCGGCGTAGTCGGGCGCGCCGGACGTCACCGACCTGAGGCCGTAGGCGGACCAGTTGATGAGGGAGAGGTCGAGGGTCGCCGAGGCGCCCGCGTAGCGCTCGACGGTCGCGCTGCCGTCCTTCATGCATGCCATGACCCAGTCGAACCGGGCGTCGCCGTCCGTGAGATAGTCGGTGTCCCCAAGGGGCTCCTCCAGGCTCCCGACCCACATGCGGCCGACGGTCACCCACTCGCCGGACTCGATGTCGAGACCGGTCGTGTCGCCGGTGACCTGGGCGTAGACGTAGACGTAGGGGGCCGCGGACTCGTCGCGCGTGACGGTGATGACCTTGGAGGCCGTGTAGACCCCGTCGGTCGCGTAGATGGTGACCGTGCCGGGGTACACGCCCGCCACGGTGCCGTCCTCGCCGACCGTGGCGACGCTGGGGTCAGAGGAGCTCCAGGTCACGTCGCCGGTGAAGTGGGACGCGGCGAGCGCGATGCTGTCGCCCACGAGCACCGAGTCGGCGCCCGTGATGACGGGGTCGGCCTTCAGGACGACGATCGTGAAGGTCTGCTCGGCCAGCGTGTGGGCGGTGGGGTCGCCGGGGTGGCTCGTCGCGTTGGTGCAGTACGTGTAGGTGACGGTGACCGTGCCGGGCTTGACGCCGGTCACGTAGAAGTCGTTGCCGATGCCCTGCGTGTCGCTGCCGACCGTCGCGACCGTGTCGTCGCTCGAGGTGGTCACGTGGACGTGGTGGCACCCCGAGGGCCCGAGCGTGTTCGCGATGCCCGTGAGGTCGAGCCGCTCGCCCACGTAGATGTAGTGGACCGAGGACTCCTGGAGGACGGTCACCTGCATGGAGGCCGTCTGGGTGCCAAAGATCGCGGTGACGGTGACCGTGCCCGCCCTGACGCCCGTCACGGTGCCGTCCTCGCCCACCGTGGCGATCGAGGTGTCGGAGGACGCCCAGGTGACGTCGCCGTCGAAGTTGTGGGGCTCGAGCTGGATGGACGCGCCCGCGTAGACGGTGCTCTCGCCCGAGATGGTGGGATCGGGCGGGACGACCTTGACCCGGGCGGACGCCGTCTGGTTCCCGGAGGACGCCATGATGATGGCGGCGCCGAGGGCGACGCCGGTCACGAGGCCGTTCTCGTCGACCGTGGCGATCGAGGGGTCCAGTGACTCCCACGTGACGTCGCCGGGGAAGTCGTTGGCGGTGAAGGTCGCGGTCGTACCGATGACGAGCTTCGCGGGGCCGGAGACCGAGGGGACGATGACGGTGAGCTTGGCCTCCGCGCGCTCGCCCCCGCGGCTCGCGGAGATGATGGCGGTGCCGGAGGAGGCGGCGAGCACGAGGCCGTTCTCGTCGACCGTGGCGACCGAGGTGTTCGAGGACTCCCAGGTGACGTCGCCGGAGAAGTTGGCGGCGGAGAACTGGCCGGTCATGCCCGCGTAAAGGGACCCGGGGCCGCTGACCGAGGGCACGACCACGGTGATGGTGATGCTGGCGGACTCGTGCCCGTCGGTCGCGGTGACGGTGGCCTCGCCCGCCGCGACGCCCGTGACGTTGCCCTCGGCGTCGACGGAGACGACGCCCGCGTCGCTCGACGACCACGACACCGCCTCGCGGAAGTCGGACGTCGTGAGCTGGACGACCTGGCCCACGGTGAGCTTCTCGGGACCCGAGACGGACGCGGGCACCTTCACGGTGACCTCGACGGACACGGACTCGATCCCGTCGGTCGCGGTGATGGTCGCCTTGCCCACCGAGACGCCGGTCACGGTGCCGCTCTGGTCGACCGTGGCGATGGACTCATCGGACGAGGACCACGTCACGGCGGACACGAAGTCCTTGTGGTAGAGGTCGGTCGTCCTGCCCACGACAGCGTAGGGGTCGCCCGAGACGGACGCGGGCGACTTCACGATGACCTCGACCTCGACGGTCTGGTCGCCGTCGGACGCGACGATGGTGGCCCAGCCCACGGCGTGGCCCGTCACGAGGCCGTTCTCGTCGACCGTGGCGATGGACTCGTCGGTCGAGGACCACGACACGGTGCCCGTGAAGTAGATGGGCTCGAGCTGGGTGGTCGCGCCGACGTTGAAGGTGGTCGTGCCCGTGACGCGCGCGGCGTGCTCCACGACGACCGTGTAGGTCTGGGAGCGGACCTTGTGGCCCATCCAGGCCACGATGGCAGCCCTATCGCAATACGTGTGGGTGATCGTGACCGTGCCGACGTTCACGCCCGTCACCGTGCAGGAGGTGCCGGAGCCGGAGACCGTCGCGATCGAGGTGTCGCCCGAGGACCAGGTGGGGGTGTAGTCGCAATACTTGGAACTGGCCGCGTTGCCGTTCCCCGTGAGCGTGATCGTCTCGCCCTCCCTGACGGTGTAGGTGGTCGCGACCGGCGCGACAGGCGTCAAGGCGGCAGGCGTGGCGGAGCCGGAGGTTGCGTCCGAGGCGGAGGCGTCAGCGTCAGCGTTGGCGGAGGCGTCAGCGTCAGCGGAGGCGGAGGCGGAAGGCTCAAGCTCAACTGCAGGCTCAGAGTCTGCCGACTCGGCGGAGACGGGGTCGACGGAGCCCGAGGCGTCGAGCGCGGCGGGAGACTCGCCCGCGGCGGAGTCGTCGGCCGGTTCGGCGGCGGCGAACTCGTCGGACGCGACGTCGGTGGCAGAGTCGGCAGCGGAGGCGCCCTCAGGCGTCACCTCTCCCCCGGACCCTTCCGTATCCTGCGCGACCGCGACCGTCGAATCGACGACGTCCTCCGACACGACCGCGCTAGCGGACGTGGAGAAGTCGTCGTCGGCGATCGCGGAGGGGACGATGGTGACCTGGGTCCACGCCATGACGAACGCCATGAAGACAGCAAGCGCTTTGCCCTCCACGGTGTGGCACGGGTCGAGGAGCCTCCTCAACAAGC
>CAYMHQ010000200.1:1795-5232 GCA_964390275.1 uncultured Coriobacteriaceae bacterium | reverse complement strand
TCCGCGCATGCTAGTTTGATAGTTCGAACTCGGGGGCGGCGCGGGGGCGGTGCGGTGATGGTAGGATGCTTCCGTTTACGCGTTGATTCCCCTCGGACGCGTCGATTTCCCCTCGGGACCGAGTGCCGCGCGGTGGGCTGCGGCGGGCCGGCTCGGCGGGGAGCCAGGTTCGTCCGCCGTCGAAGGAGCCAGCCACACCATGACCGAACCCCGCTACGGAGTGCTCATCGCCAACGTCGGCACCGCGTCGTCGCCCGAGCCCGACGACATTCGCGAGTTCCTGCGTCAGATGCTCTCGGACCGCTACATCGTCAACGTGCCGCGCCCCGTCTGGATGCCGATTCTCCACCTGTTCATCCTGCCCAACCGGCCCAAACGCACCGCGTCGCGCTATCGCAGCATCTGGACCGAGAAGGGTTCGCCGTTCATGGTGACCTCCTACGAGCAGCGCGACGGCCTGCGGGAGGAGCTCGCCCGGCGCGGGTACGACCTGCCGGTGGCGCTCGGGATGCGCTACTGCGAGCCGAGCATCGGGTCGGCGCTCGACGAGCTGGCCGCGGCGGGCTGCACGCACGTCATCGCGCTGCCGCTCTTCCCCCAGCAGGCCAACGTGACCACGGTCACCTGCCAGAGCGAGATCCAGCGCCGCGTGGCCGAGCGCCCCCAGATCGAGCTCGCGAGCACCATCAACTACTACTGCGAGCGGCCCGACTACCTGCAGGCACTCGCCAACTCCATCGCCGACGTCTGGACCTACACGCCCGGCTCGCGCATCCTGTACACGTTCCACTCAACGCTTGTTGAGGACATCGAGCGCGGCGACCCCTACTACCACCAGACGATCTCCACGGCGCGCGGGGCGTCGGAGCTGCTCGGGATCCCCGAGGACGGCTGGGACGTCGCCTACCACTCGCGCTTCGACAACCGTAAATGGCTGCGTCCGCCGGCCGAGGAGGTCCTGACGCGCTGGGCCGAGGAGGGCGTGCGCAACGTCGCCGTCGCGGCCCCGGTGTTCGTCGCCGACTGCATCGAGACCCTCATCGACTGCAACGTGGAGCAGCGCGGCCTGTTCCTGGGCCACTACGCGCAGTGCCACCCCGACGCCGAGCCGGCAAGCTTCACCTACGTGCCCACGCTCGGCTCGCGTCCCGACCACATCTCGGTGCTGGCGGGGGCGGTCATCGACCGGCTGCACGAGCTCGAGTCGGAGTCGCGCTACGGCGACGGCGGGTCCGAGCTCGAGCTGCTCGACGGCCCGCACTGCCCCGTCCACAACCGCACGAGGCGCCGCGGGGACAGGGACGGGGACAAGGAATAGCCCGAGGCTTCCCCGGGGCCGGCTTGGGGCAGGCCGCGGGCGCAGCTCGGAATAGGCTCGGAATCTGAGGAGGCGGCCGATGGACAGGCGGCTCATCTCGTTCGCATACGGATACCGGCGCTGGCTCGTGCTCAACGTGGCGGCGCAGTGGTTCTCGATGCTCGCCAACGTCGCGGCCATCTGCTCGGTGGGCTGGCTCTGCGACCGTCTGCTCACCGCGGGGGTCGTCGAGGGACGCGAGCTGGGACTCGCCGCGTGCGTGTTCGCGGCCGCCCTCGTCGCGCGGTTCGCGTTCGCCTGCCTGGGGTCGCTCGCGGTGCAGCGGGTGTGCGCGGGCGTGAAGTCGGCCATGCGCAACGCCGTGTACGCCAAGCTGCTCGAGCTCGGCCCCTCGTACACGCAGCGCTTCTCGACGAGCGAGGTGGTTCAGGTCGCGTCCGAGGGCGTCGACCAGCTCGAGATGTACTTCGGGCGCTACCTTCCGCAGCTCTTCTACGCCGTGCTCGCGCCGTTCACGCTGTTCGCGATCGTCGAGACCATCAGCATGCCCGCCGCCGTCATACTGCTCGTGTGCGTGCCGCTCATCCCGGTGTGCATCGTCGCGGTGCAGAAAATCGCAGGTAGACTGTTCAAACGCTACTGGGGGACCTACACCGAGCTGGGCGACATCTTCCTCGAGGACGTCCAGGGCATGACGACGCTCAAGATCAACCAGGCCGACGGCTTCTATCAGCGCAAGATGAACGAGGCGGCCGAGCGGTTCCGGCTCATCACGATGAGCGTGCTGAGGATGCAGCTGAACTCGATCATCGTGATGGACCTGGTCGCGTACGGCGGCGCGGCGGTGGGGATCGTCGTCGCGGCGTGGCAGCTCGCGTCGGGCGCCATCGGGTTCGCGGGGGCGCTCGTGATCGTGCTGCTCGCGGCGGAGTTCTTCATCCCCATGCGCACGCTGGGGTCGTACTTTCACGTGGCGATGAACGGCATGTCGGCGAGCAAGAAGATCTTCGCGATCCTCGACGCGCCCGTGCCCGAGCCCGGGACGGCCCATCTGCCTGCGGGTTCGCTCGACGTCGCGTTCGAGGGGGTCGGCTTCTCGTACGCCGGCTCGGCTCGCCCCGACTCCGCGGCTGATGCGGGGACGGGTGGCTTGGGGATGGGCGCGGGCCACGGTGCCCGCAGGAACCCCTTGGGCCCCGGCAGCATGGCGAGCCTGAAGAGCGCCGCCGAGCAGGCGGGCGTGGCGGGCGCGAAGAAGGGCGCCGCCGAGTGCGCGGGCGACGCGGCCTCCGAGCAGGGCAAACGGGTGCTCGACGGCTTCACGCTCACGGCGCGCGCCGGGTCGCTCACGGGCATCGTGGGGCTCTCCGGCTGCGGCAAGAGCACCGCGGTCAACCTGCTCGTCCACCGGATGCGCGGGTACGAGGGCAGCATCCGGGTGGGCGGTGTCGAGCTTTCGCAGATTCCCACGGCCGAGCTGCTCTCGCGCGTGACGCTCGTGGGCAACGCGAGCTACCTCTTCGCGGGGACCGTCGCCGACAACCTGCGCATGGCCAGGCCCGGCGCGACCGATGCCGAGATGCGCGATGTGCTCGCCAAGGTGCGCATCTGGGACTTCTTCGAGGCTGCCGAGGGCCTCGCGACGCCCATCGCCGAGCGCGCGGCGAACCTCTCGGGCGGTCAGCGCCAGCGGCTCGCCCTCGCCCGCGCCCTGCTGCACGGCGGCGACGTGTTCGTGTTCGACGAGGCGACCTCCAACATCGACCCCGAGAGCGAGGCGGTCATCATGGAGGCCGTCGAGAGCCTTGCGCGCGACCACGCGGTGCTGCTCATCTCGCACCGCCTCGCCTGCGTGAGGAACGCCGACGTGATCGCGCTGGTGGAGGGCGGCAAGGTGGCCGAGCTGGGCTCCCACGCCGAGCTCGTGGCCCGCGGCGGGTCCTACGCCCGCATGTTCGAGGAGCAGCGGGCGCTCGAGGAGTACGGCCGCGGCGGCGAGAATGCTGGCGAGGCCGGCGAGGCTGCCGAGGCCGGCGAGGCTGCCGAGACTGCGAACGAGGAGGTGCGGTAATGGGCGCGAACGCGAACCAGAACGACGTGCGAGCCACCGGGTCGACCG
>CAYMHQ010000200.1:0-1695 GCA_964390275.1 uncultured Coriobacteriaceae bacterium | reverse complement strand
CCGGGTCGGCGGCGCAGGCGGCGCAGGAGCCCCGACGCCGCAGCGGCATCCGCATCATGGGGAGGCTCATCGGGCTGGTCAAGCCCCTCGCCGGACGCATGGCGCTCGCGATCGGCTTCGGCGTGATCGGGCACCTGTGCGCCATCGCGGTGCCGGTGCTCGGAACGTTCGCCCTGCTCGCGGCCCTGGGGACGTACCAGGCGAGCCTCGTGGCCCTCGCCGTCGCGCTCATCGCGTGCGCCCTCGGACGCGGGGTGTTCCACTACGCCGAGCAGTACAACAACCACCTCATCGCCTTCAAGATCCTCGCCCTCGTGCGCGACCGCGTGTTCACCGCGCTGCGCCGCCTCTGCCCCGCCAAGCTCGAGGGACGCCGCCGCGGCGACCTCATCGCCCTCATCACCACCGACATCGAGCTGCTCGAGGTCTTCTACGCGCACACCATCTCGCCCATCGCCATCGCGGTGACGGTGAGCCTGGTCATGACGGTCGCGATCGGCCTGTTCAACCCGCTGCTCGGACTGCTCGCACTGGCCGCGTACGTCATCGTGGGCGCGGTGACGCCGCTGCTCACGTCGCGTCTGGGCAGGCAGGTGGGCATGCGCTACCGGGTCAAGTTCGCCGGCCTGTCGAGCTTCTACCTCGACTCCCTGCGCGGCCTGCACGAGATTCTGCAGTACGGCCAGGGTGAGGCGCGCATGGGACAGATGGGCCGCCTCACCGACGAGATGGAGGTCGACCAGAAGAGGCTCAAGGCCGCCGAGGGCCTGGTGGCCGGCATCGCCAACGTCGAGGTGCTCGTGCTCGACTTCGCCATGCTCGCCGCCTCGCTCGCGCTGCCCACCTCGGCTCCCACCGCCCTCGCCGGCGCGGCGCTTCCCACGGTCATGATGATGTCGTCGTTCGGGCCGGTCCTCGCGCTCTCGGCCCTGGCGAGCACCCTCTCCTCGACCCTTGCCGCCGGTGAGCGGGTTCTCTCGCTTCTTGAAGAGGAGCCCGTGGTGACCGACGTGACCGACGGCGTGCGTCCGGAGGCGTTCACCGGCCTCGAGGCGCACGACCTCGACTTCTCCTACGGCCCCAACGAGGAGCCGGTGCTGAGCGGCGTGAACGCGAAGTTCCCCGCGGGGCGCATCGTGGGCGTGCAGGGGAGGAGCGGCTCGGGCAAGTCGACGCTGCTCAAGCTGCTCATGCGGTTCTGGAACGCCCCCGAGGGCAGCGTGCGCGTGTGCGGCGAGCCCATCGGGCGGGTCGACACCGCGTGGCTGCGCGGCGAGGAGAGCTACATGACGCAGGAGACCGACCTCTTCCACGACACGATCGCGAACAACATCCGCGTGGGCAAGCTCGACGCCACCGACGAGGAGGTCGTCGCCGCAGCTAAGAAGGCCGCGCTGCACGACTTTGTGATGACGCTGCCCAAGGGGTACGAGACCGAGGTCGGCGAGCTGGGCGGCACGCTCTCGGCGGGCGAGCGCCAGCGCCTGGGACTTGCGCGTGCCTTCGTGCACGGCGGCGACGTCCTGCTGCTCGACGAGCCCACCTCGAACCTCGACAGCCTGAACGAGGGCACGATCCTCAAGGCGCTCAAGGAGGAGCGCGGCAGCCGGGCCGTCGTCCTCGTCTCGCACCGCTCCTCGACCATGGGCATCGCCGACGAGGTGTACTCCGTGGAGGACGGGCGGGTGAGTTAGG
>CAYMHQ010000199.1:3021-5232 GCA_964390275.1 uncultured Coriobacteriaceae bacterium | reverse complement strand
GAGGCGGGTCGGCCCCCGTGCGGCGGGAGCACCGACCCGGGCGCCGACCTGCTGTGCAACGCATTGGCGCCCGGGTTGCGGAAATCATTGACAGAACGCGGAACGAAACGCATGATAGAGACGTTTAACCGGCACGTCGCCGGTACGACGCCCACTTCTCTCGCCACGGCGCCCAGCGCCGGCGGCGAGTCTCATTTCGGCAGGTAGCGACCCCTCTCCGGTCAAGCCTGCACCTGAGGAGGTCATGCGGATGTTCCCAGCCGGAAGACGGTCCGGGCATCTCGAGCAAGCGAAGGTCCTGCAAGCCTCGTCGGGCGCCGCGGGTGGCCCCTCCGTGCCGGGCAGCCCGACCCCGCCGTGCGCCTCCCCCGCCGGCGCCTCCTCCGCGAGCCGCTTCCTCCCCGACGTCCTCGCGCCGCTGTGCCTGTGCGTGGGGCTCGCGCTCGTCTACAGCGCGATGTGGGACGGCAAGTCGTACTTCCAGCAGCAGTCGCAGACGGCGCTCATCATCCTGTCCGAGGTGCTGAGCATCGTCATCTTCTTCGCCTACGCCGTCTTCTACCGCGTGTTCGACCGGCTCTTCGCCGCGCCTAAGCACGTCCGGTCCTCCGTGCTCCTCGCTGTGGGCGTCGCCGCGCTGGCCGGCCGCACCCTCTCCTCCCTCCCGGAGCTGACCGGGAGCGCGGAGCTGGCGCCCCTGCCGATCGTGGGCGTCATGCTCCACACGGCGGGCGAGGCGTTCCTGCTCGTCGCGTCGCACTTCATGATCAGCCGGTTCAAGCCCACCGTCTGCGCCGTGGTGGTGCCGGGGGCGTTCGTGGTGGCCGGGTTCGTCATGACGTTCAAGCAGTTCGTCGGCGTCGCCGCGGCCAACGCCTTCGTCGCCATAGGGCCCATCGCGTCGGCCGTCCTCCTCATGGCGTGCGTCGACCTCTCCCAGCCCCGCGCCGACACCCCGGCCCTCGCCAACCAGCCCGGCCAGCCTGAGGGGGTCGACCACTCCGACCGAGCCGACCGGGCCGAGCAGGAGGCCGCGTCCCAGCCGAGGCTCCCCCTGTGGCCGTTCATCCTCATGGTCGCGTACGACCTGGTATACCACCTGATCACGACCATCGACACCTCGACGAGCTCGTACGGGATGGTGGGTCTCGCGGCGTTCTCCGCCATCGCCGTGCTCGTCGCCGTCGTCCGACGCGGGTCGTACTCGCCGCTCTTCCTCAACAAGGCGGCGCTGCCGTTCGTCGTCGCGTCGCTCATGTGCCTCACGCTCTCCGGGACCGGCCAGGGGGTCGCGGCGCTGCTCTCGAACACCGGCTCGGCCGCGTTCTACCTGTTCATCATCATCACGTTCATCATCATGTGCCAGCGAAACGAGTGCGACGCGGCGCGGTCGCTCAGCTTCCTCTTCGCGTTCGAGCACGTGGGGCATCTGCTCGGCGACGCGGCGGGGATGGTCTTTCTCGTGCTGTTCCCCGCGGGCGGCGACTCGCTGCAGATCGCGGCCATGATAATCGCTGTCATCATGGTGCTCATCGCGACCGTGTTCCTCAACGACATCGAGGTGGCGCGTGTGTTCGGCCTCGTCCCGAGCAGCCTGCGCACCGACCTCGGCGGCTCCCCGACGCGCGGCGCGGTCTCGGTCATCTCCGGGCGCGAGAATGTTTCGTGGCAGTGCGCCGTCGCCGCGCGGACCTACGGCCTCACCATCCGAGAGGAGGAGACGCTCGAGAAACTCATGCTCGGCCTCACACCGCAGCAGACCGCCAACGAGATGTGCGTCTCCTTGGGCACCGTCAAGTCGCACATCAGCCACATCTGCCACAAGCTTGGCGTCGCCTCGCGCGAAGAGGCGGTCGAGACGGCGCTGGGGCTGTAGGCCGGCCGAGGAACGGCAGACGGGCGGCCGAGCGCCGAGTCCAACAACTCGCATATTGATGCGAGCGCAGAGACTAACGTATTGGCGAGATTTAGCTAACCGCTCACACAAGTTTTGGTTGTGTGAGCGGTTAGCTAAATCTCGCCAGAATACAAGTCTGTGCCCTCTCCGCACGCCCTCCCCGGTGCCCTTGGCTCAGCAGAAGCCGACCCGAATTCGCCGGCTCTGCCCCCGAACTCCCCAACCGTGCCCACTCGGTCGCCCGCCGCCCCATCGCGCAACTATTTTCGAAACACCTATTGCTACCTGCGCTTTGATTTATCTCAACGCAGAAA
>CAYMHQ010000199.1:0-2921 GCA_964390275.1 uncultured Coriobacteriaceae bacterium | reverse complement strand
GCTCGGCCGCAATCATCCGGCGGTCCATCTAGGTCCACTATGGTCCACTAGCGAAAGGAATCGACTATGGCACAGGCAACACGCAGGCAGTTCGTGCAGGGCGCGGCTCTTGGCGTCGCGGGCGTCGCGGCGACTGGGGCGGTCGCGGCTCCGGCTCTCGCCGAAGAGGAGTCCTGGGACTTCGAGGCCGATGTCGTCGTCGTAGGCTCCGGCGGTTCGGGCCTTCCCGCGGCGCTCAAGGCTCACGATGACGGCGCCTCGGTCATCGTCGTCGAGACCAACTGGGACTGCGGCGGCCACTGCATGGTCTCCGAGGGCATCCTCCCCATCGGCGGCGGCAACTCGATGCAGAAGAAGTGGGGCGTCGAGGACTCGACCGACCAGTTCTACATCGACCACACCCGCGGCGACTACCCCCTCTCCCGCTACAACGACCGCGACTTCGAGCGCGCCATCACCCGCGTCATGCCCGAGGTGTACGACTACATCCAGGAGAAGGGCATCCAGATCATCGACCAGGCCCCGCAGAGCTTCGCGGCCGGCGGCTGGAACGGCTGCGACTCCGTGGACCGCTGGACCTATCCCACCGGCGACCCCGAGCAGTGGATCGGCATGTTCGACAAGGACGACACCGGCCGCTTCGTCGCCCGCCCGCTCGAGAAGGCCGCCCGCGACGAGGGCATCCAGTTCCTCATGAACTACCACATGGACCATCTGTTCCGCGAGGACGGCGGCCGCGTCTACGGCCTCGAGGCCTCCCACACCCCGCACATCTTCCCCGGCGAGACCGAGCCCAAGACCAACCTCATGCCTGAGGGCAACCTCGAGTTCTCCGGCGACGTCTGCCGCATCAAGGCCAACAAGGGCATCGTCCTCGCGACCGGCGGCTCGATGGGCAACCTGCAGATCCGCACCGCCTACGACCCGCGCCTCGGGCCCGAGTTCGACGGCCTCGGCGGCATGCCCTACTCCAACGCCGACGGCTCCGGCGAGATCGCCGGCATGGAGGTCGGCGCCATCCTCGGCAACATGGTCGCCTACGCCCATCCTTACGGCGGCCATGCCATGTCGCCCGCCAAGCGCGTCGGCTGCCGCTACGTCTACTCCGGCGGCTACAACAAGACGAGCGTCCTGTGGCCCTACATGGTCGCGACCGGCGTCATCCGCGACTCCGAGTCGATGATCATCGTCAACGCCCTGGGCGCCCGCTGCGGCAACGAGGACGTCGCCTGGAACGGCTCCGACGCCTTCGCCTGCGACTTCTTTGACACCGCGCTCGCCAGCGTCATCATCGACGACCCCGACACCGACGGCGACGCCCGCCGCATCGCCGGCCCGCTGTGGGCAATCTTCGACCAGGCCTGCGCCGACCGCAACGAGTGGGACATGGAGCAGGGCACCGTCGACTACGACAACGGCTACTGCTTCAAGGCCGACACGCTCGAGGAGCTCGCCGAGGCTGTCGTCAACAAGTACTACGAGGACATCAAGATGGACGCCGCGACCCTCGTGGCCACCGTCGAGGCCTACAACGCCGCCTGCGACTCCGGCGTCGACGAGGAGTGGGGCCGCACCACGCTCGTCAACAAGATCGAGACCGGCCCGTTCTACGCCG
The DNA here is from genome assembly GCA_964390275.1 of uncultured Coriobacteriaceae bacterium. GTDB lineage: Bacteria > Actinomycetota > Coriobacteriia > Coriobacteriales > UMGS124 > CAYMHQ01. Next base: position 1,306 of record CAYMHQ010000199.1, on the reverse strand, counting down.
CCTGGTCGACCCCCGCGCTGCACGACTGCTACGGCGGCCTGCGCGTGAACCCCTCGATGCAGTGCATCGACATCCACGGCAACCTCATCCCGGGCCTCTACGCCTGCGGTGAGAGCGCCGGCGGCACCCGCACCCACGGCCTGTCCCGCGCCATCCCCACCGGCTACATCGCCGGCACCTCCGCCGCGGCCGGCGGCTCCGAGGGCGTGGCCGTCGCCGCACCCGAGGGCTGGAACGAGATGGCCGTCTACGGCGGCGCGCCCGAGGAGAAGGCCACGGCGGCCGACGCCAGCGCCCCGATGAACGACGGCACCTTCACCGGCACCTCCTCCGCCGGCCATGACGGCCCCGTCGCGGTCCAGATCGTCGTCGAGGGCGGCGTCATCACGAGCGTCGAGGTCACCAAGGAGAACGAGACCGAGACCATCGGCCACGCTGCCGTCCCGACCCTGTGCGAGCAGGCCCTCGCCGCCGGCGGCCCCGACATCGAGGGCGTCGCGGGCGCGACCACCACGACGAAGGCCTTCAAGGAGGCCCTCGAGGGCGCCATGGCGAAGGCTCGCGAGTAACTAGCACGAGCACGAGCAAGGCGCAGCGCCCGGCGCCGGCGGCCGGCAAGACCGAACCGGGAGCGACGAACTAGCAGGTAGACGGCCCGACGTGGGGAGTTCCGACCCGCGTCGGGCCTTTTGTGTGCGATGGGGAGGGAAAGACGGGGGAGCGAGGGGGCGAGGGGCCGGGCGTGGCGCGACCGGAGCGAAAGGGCGGAGACGGACAGAAAGCAGGCGAGGAAGTTGCTTTGGAGCGTTTTAAAGTTTCCGCTCACACAAGTTGGGGCTGTGTGGGTGTTTGGTTTATAGCGAGCTTTGGAACGGACTTTGGGACGTTGCGCCCGTCCCGCGCGAGGCGTAGGACCGCACCTCGTCGACAGTGATGCCGTATAGGTCGGCTATCTTCTCGAGGGACAGGCTTCCGTCGCGCACCAGCATGGCAATCAAAACGGCACGCTCTTCCAGCCTACCCTCCAGCTTGGCCTCTTGCAGGCCTATCCGCCTGCCCTCTTCCACCGCCTCGCGGCGAATCCTCTGCGTGTAGGTTTCCATGTCCTTGCCCCTCGTTCGGAATCGTTGATGCAGGGCGTCTGCGCGACCGGCAGCGGATTCAGCAGATGCTAGCAGGTCTCCAGGCGGCCACCCTTGCCATAGGAGCGCGCCTCGTCGACGGTGATGCCGAACATCTTCGCAATCTTCTCGAGAGACAGGCTTCCGTCGCGCACCAGCATGGCAATCATATCGGCGCGTTCTTC
>CAYMHQ010000198.1:3405-5291 GCA_964390275.1 uncultured Coriobacteriaceae bacterium | reverse complement strand
CGCGCACCGCCCGCGCGACGCGCATCGTGGCGCCCGCTCGCCCTCCGTCCCGCCCCCGCCGTGCACGCGTCGCCAACGACCCGCACGCCACTGCGTCAGCGCAAGCCCTCGATCACCCGCACGGCGGTCTCGACCTGCCGCTCGACGCCCGCCACAATCCGCTCGATACGGGCGGGCGGCATGTTGGGGTTGCCCGCGAGAATCGACCCCGCCTCAGCCGCGAACCCTTCCAGCCTCTCCGGCCGGAACCAGTCGAACCGGGAGAGCAGCTGCAGCTGACGCACCGGACTGAGGCCCCGGCCGAACGGCTTGGCGAGATAGTCGTAGTCCTTGGCCACATCCAGCGACTCCACGTTGCACCACAGGCTGTTCCCCGTGTCGAACACCGGCGCGAGGCGCGTGTACTCCAGCGTCTCGACGTTGCGAATGACGCCGAAGTTCTGATAGTGCCGGTCGTAGTTGCCAACGATGAAGTCGCAGGTAAACATCTTCGAGAGGCCGATCTCCACCTCCCGCAGGCCCAGGCTTTCGAGGCACGAGACGAGAAACTGGTAGTCGTTCATCGTGTTCGGCTTCTTGCGGTTCTGGATGATGTGCAGGGCGGGGACCAGCTCCTCGTCCTCGCCGAGCATGTTCGGGCAGGCGCAGTAGGTGCGCTTTCCCTCCTGGTTGGCGAAGCCGGTGCCGCTCTTCACGAGCACGCGAACGCCGTTCAGGATGGTCCATTTCTTGTTCAGGTCGCCGCCGACCGTCGAGTTGGGCGACATGAGGTTCGGGTTCTCGCTCGACGAGTCCTGGCCCAGCGTCAGCAGGCCGAGGTCCTCCGTGAAGTCGTTGTCGAAGAAGTTGATGTCCGCCCACGCCTGCGGATTCTGGGGGTCGTCGATCCAGTAGCGGTCGGAGAGCGAGAGCCCGAAGTTCTTCTCCGCGAGGGCGAGCGTGCTGTCGACGTTGAGCTCGGCCATGAGGCGCTGGATCTGCGCACGGGATGCCGGTATCGCCCGCCGAGTCCACCAACCATCGAGCGCAGCGCGCGTCGGCCTCCCCTTCATATCCAGAATCGCCGGGGGCGCGTAATCAATGTCGCGAATGTCGAGTATCTTAACGACATGATGTGTGTCGAGGTCGTAGAGGAAATCGAGAACCGGACGGTTCTTGTTCATCAGCGTGTAAATCATGTTCCCCCTCGGCGCAACGCATCTTCGTTTGAGGTCCCTGCCCGCGCAGAGCCATGCTCACGTCGTCAGCCCACACGTCTGAACGAAAGCGCGAACTAGTTTACCAGTTCCAGCCGGCGCCCCGCGGACAGCCCGGACAATCCAACCGCGTGCAACGGCAGGCACACACGTTCACCGCGCAGCTACTCTGCCGGCACCGCCTCGTTGCCAGTCGCGTCCGAGGAGTCGAGGTCGAACGGAACCGCGCGCAGCAGGAACGAGATAGACCTGCCGTTCACCACCCGGTCGACCTCCTCGGGCAGGCCCGCCAGCACGAGCGCCTCGATTTGCGCAACCGGCACCCCCGCCCCAACCATCAGACCTGTCTGCACACTCCGCCCCTGATTGTGCAATATCAATCTTTGTATGCATCGTGTGACGCGAACTTCGCTCGGTAGCAGATGCAACGGACAGCGGTTCCGCACGCAGTTAGATTCATCTGCCGTAAGTCAAGTAGCCGCTGGCGAAAGTCGGCGTGAAGCACGGAAGGAGCATGTGAATGGCCAGAACCGAAGAGGATGCCCCCGCGTCTGAGAGCATCCCCGAGCCCGCCACCGGGACGCCTGCCGGACCCTCCACCGCCGGCGCGTCCTCCGCCTCCGGCGTGTCTGCCACAGCCGGCGCCGAGGTCGCGAACGTTTGGCCCGAGGCGCATTCGGGGGAGATGGC
>CAYMHQ010000198.1:0-3305 GCA_964390275.1 uncultured Coriobacteriaceae bacterium | reverse complement strand
GAGATGGCGGTCGCCGCGCACCGACGGGGCGTCGCGGTCAAGATCAGCGCCGCGGCTATCATCCTCGTGGCGCTGTTCCTCCTGTCGTTCGTGCTGGGACGCTACTCGGGCATCTCGATCACCGACGTGACGAAGGTACTGGCGAACAACATCCTCCCGTTCCTGAACTTCGACGTGGAGACCAACGTCAACACGGTCGTCATGTACATCCGCCTGCCGCGCATCCTCGCGGCGGTCCTCGTGGGCGCCATGCTGTCGCTCGCCGGCACCGCCTACCAGTCCATTTTCCGCAACCCGCTCGTCTCGCCCGACATCCTGGGCGCCTCCGCGGGCGCCTCCCTCGGCGCGGCCATCGCCATCTTTACCGGGATGCCCTCGGTGTGGGTGCAGATCTTCGCGTTCGCGTTCGCGCTGCTCGCCATCGGGCTCACGTACCTGGTGTCCGGCCGCGTCAAGCGCGACCCGGTGCTCGCGCTCATCCTCGCCGGCATGGTCATCGCCGCGCTCGCCAACGCGTTCGTGTCGCTGCTCAAGTTCGTCGCCGACCCCAACGACAAGCTGCCCGCCATCACGTACTGGCTGCTCGGCAGCCTCGCAAACGTCTCGTCGAAGGATCTGATCTGGGTCATCGTCCCCATGGCGATCGGTGCCATCCCGCTCTTCGTCCAGCGCTGGAAGCTCAACGTCCTCTCGCTCGGCGACGACGAGGCCAAGGCGCTCGGCGTCGAGACCAAGGCCCTGCGCCGCATCGTCATCCTGTGCGCCACGCTCGTCACCGCCGCGTCGATCTCCATCGCGGGCCTTGTAGGCTGGGTCGGCCTCATCATCCCGCACTTCTGCCGCATGCTCGTAGGGTCCGACAACCGGTACCTGCTGCCGGCATCGACCATCGTGGGAGGCGCGTTCCTGCTGCTCGTGGACAACGTCGCGCGCTCGATGCTCTCAATCGAGATACCGTTAGGCGTGCTCACGGCGATCATCGGCGCACCCCTCTTCATCACCATGATCATGCGGAAGGGGGCGTAGACGATGCTGTTCGAACTCAAGAACGCCAAGTGCGGCTACGGCACCAAGGTCGTCCTCGAGGGGATCTCGTTCTCGGTCGAGCCGGGCGAAGTCCTCTGCATCCTGGGCGCGAACGGCGCGGGCAAGTCGACCCTCTTCAAGTCGCTGCTGCGCCTCATCCCGCTGATGGGCGGATCGCTGTTCGTCGACGGCGAGGACACCGCCGGGTGGTCGCGCCCCAAGACGGCGCGCGCCATAGGCTACATCCCGCAGGCCAGCAACCTGCCGTTCGGGTACAGCGTGTTCGACACCGTCGTCATGGGGCGCGCCTCGCGCGTGGGCCGCATGGCAAACCCGGGCAAGGACGACGAGCGCGTGGCGTTCGAGTCGCTCGAGCGCATGGGTATCGAGAACCTCGCCCAGCGCAGCATGCTCGAGCTCTCGGGCGGGCAGCGCCAGCTCGTCATCATCGCGCGCGCCCTCGCCCAGCAGCCGCGCGTCCTCATCATGGACGAGCCCACCGCGGCGCTCGACTTTGGCAACCAGCAGCTCGTCCTCGAGCAGGTCAAGAATCTCTCCGACAGCGGCCTCGCCGTGGTCATGGCGTCGCACTTCCCCGACCACGCGTTCCTCTACGCCGAGAAGTCTCTGCTGGTGAAGGACGGCGGAACCTACGCCTACGGTCCCTCCAACGAGGTCGTGACCGAGGAGAGCCTGCGCGACCTGTACAGCGTGGAGTCGCGCATCGTGAACACCCACCTCACCTCGCCGCACACCGGAACGCTCATCAACACGTGCGTCCCGCTCGGCACGGTCGGGGCGAAGGCGCAGACGCACTAGCACGCAGGCGTAGAGAGGAGAACGAGACATGTCCGAGTTCGCCAAGAAGCGACGCTGCCCGAGCGTATGCTCCGGGTGCAAGATACGCTGCCATCGCAAGTCTGAGGACCCCATCGCCCCGGCGGACGCCGTCGAGCTGCTGTTCGCGCAGGTAGAACCCCAGACACGCGTCGAGAGCATCCCGCTGCCCGCGTCTCTCAACCGCGTGACGGCGCACGACATCCTGTCGCCCGCCGGGTATCCCGAACACGTCAGCAACATCCACGACGGCCTGCTCATCAACGTCGACGAGGCGGAGGGGCTCTTCGGCGAGGACGGGAAGGTCCATCTCGCGCCGGGCAGCTTCGAGCGCACCGGCATGGACGCGATGTTCGACGCACGCTGGAACGCGATCGCCCCACTCGAGATCTGCACGTTCGAGGACGACGGCACCGTGACGCTCGAGCGCCTGCCGCTCAAAGGCTCGGGGCTCACGGAGCCCGATAGCCTCATCCGCCAGGGCGAGACGCTCGTCCCCGGTGGGTCCTCGCTCATTCCCTGCCGCCTGGAGATCCTCGCGTTCATGGGCGTCACCGAGGTCGACGTGCTCGCGAAACCCCGCGTGGGCATCGTGGCCGTGGGCGACGACCTCGTCCCCTACGACGCGCCGCTCGCCCTGGGTCAGAAGCACGAGGCGAACTCCTTCCTGCTCAGGGGCATCGTCGAGGAGTGCGGCGGCGAGGTCGTCTCGGTCGAAATCGTCCCCGATGACGCCTCCTCCATCTCTGCGAGCCTCGTAGCCGCCGCGCACGACTGCGACATGGTCATCGTGACGGGCGGCCTGGGAAGGTTCGGCGAGGAGTACGGCGGCGACTGCACCGTCGAGGCGATCGAGTCCGTGGGGCACGTGTACCACGTGGGGGTCGCGCTCGGCCCCGGCGGCAAGTGCTGCCTCGTGGGCAGCGTCGAGGGGAAGCCGCTGCTCGGCATGCCCGGGCCTCCCCACGCCTGCCTCACGCTGAGCGAGGTCGTCGTGCCGCTCGCGATGCAGAAGTTCCTCGGCGTGTACCGCTACGGCAGGCCCACCGTGACCGCCCGTGTCGAGAACAACTGGATCAAGGTTCCCGCAGCCGAGGGCGAGGAGCTGCCGAAGCCCGCACCCGTCGATGCCGTCTGGGGCTTCTCCACCACGCACGGCAAGATGGAGCGCCGCGCCGCGCTTCGCAGGGAGGGAGACTCCTTCGTCGCCGTCATGGGCAGGCAGGGCGAGACCGCCGCGGTCTTCGGCACCAGCCAGTGCGTCATCAGCTCGGACAGCTGGGGAGACGACAGCGTCACAGTCCAGCTCCTCGTCGACCCGCGCGACATCAAATAGGCCAGCTCAAACAGGTACCACGGCCCGGGCAAGATCAAGACGGGCTTCAAGATATCGGCAAGACAACGTCAGCCTCATGCAAGCATCAAGATTCGAAAGGAACGGA
>CAYMHQ010000197.1:3843-5293 GCA_964390275.1 uncultured Coriobacteriaceae bacterium | reverse complement strand
GCCAGCCACCAAAAAGGCGCCGGGGGAGCGATTCGCCTCCCCGGCGCCTTTCGTGTGCGTGTCTCTTGCGGCCTGGAAGCCTACTCCACGACCGTCGCGTTGCCGGTCAGCAGGTTGGCGACCTTGTTGATGAGGACGCAGAGCTTCATGTAGGGCATGCCGTAGGACTCCTCGATCTGCGAGGCGTCGTTGCCGGTGTTGGTCGTGTAGAACTCCTCGGCCTCCTCGTCGGTGGCGGTGAAGCCCTCCTTCTCGGCGATGGCCTGGAACACGAGGTAGTACGTCGCAATCTTGTCGATCGACTCGCGGTTGGCCTCGATGAGCTCGTCGGTCGTCTCGACGCCCGCGGCCATCGAGAGCATGTCGCTCAGCTCCATGCCGAACATGTCGGCGTACGCCTGGTACTGGTAGACGAGCAGGTTCTCCTGGTACTCGGTGATCGCGGAGGGGACCTCGGAGATGGTCGAGTTCTTGGCGATGTAGTCCTGCACGTAGCTCGAGACGGCCTGGCTGAGCAGGCTCTTCTTGATGGAGGCCTTCATCTCGTCGACGGTGGTCCAGCCGTGCGTCTCCTGGAGGTTCTCGGAGACCCACTCGTCGTTGATCTCGGGCGCGATCGTCTCGGAGATGTAGTTGATGGTGACCGAGAACACCGCGTCCTTGCCGTTGAGCGAGTCCACGCCGTAGTCCTCGGGGAACGTGACCTCGACGTCGAACGTCTCGCCGGGCTTGTGGCCGATGAGCTGCTCGAGGAAGTCGTCGATGTAGGAGGTGGTGCCGATGGTGACCGTGGTGCCGTTGCCCTCGGTGCTGCCGCCGTCGAACTCCTTGCCGTCGATCTTGCCCACGTAGTCGATGTTGACGGTGTCGCCGTCCTCGACCGCGCGGGTGGTGACGTGCTGGGTCTCGGTGTACGACGAGGCGATCGAGTCGATCTGGGACTGGATATCGTCGTCGGTGGGGGTGACCTCGTCGCTCGGGATCTCGATGGTCGAGTAGTCGCACAGCTCCACGAGGTCGAGCGCCTTGACGCCCTCCCAGTGGCCGTCCTCGTCGAGGTTCTGGCTGAAGTCGAAGCTCGCGACCTCCTCGGTCTCGACGGTGACGCCGCTCGAGGACTCGCTGCCGGTCGACTCGGTCGAGCTGGTCGATTCAGCCGACTCGGTCTCCTCGGTCGCGTCCTGCGTGGACTCCGCGGTCGTGTCCGAGCCGGTCTCGGCGTCGGTGGTGGACTCGGAGGTGCCGCAGCCCACGAGCGAGGTCCCGATGAGGGCCGAGGCCAAGACGGCGGTTGCGATCCTGTGTTTCGATGTCATGCGCATGACGAGCATCTCTCCTTGGGGTCAGTCCGGTCGCCGCCCGTCGCCGAATCGAAGGTCGATCGGCCCGGCGGGCGCCTGTTACAAAGCTGCATCTTACCTCAGCTAGCTGAAAGTCGCCCCAAAACGCG
>CAYMHQ010000197.1:1836-3743 GCA_964390275.1 uncultured Coriobacteriaceae bacterium | reverse complement strand
ACAGCCTACTCCGCGGCCTCCGCCTCCGTAGTCTCCGCCTCCGTCGCGTCCGCGCTCGTCTTCGTCGTCGAAGTCGTCAGCGCCGCCCAGTTGAGGCCGGGCGACATGGTGGCGCCGTTGCGGTCCACGCGCGTCGCGGAGTCCGGGTTCATCGTCATCGTCTGGAAGCGGTTCGCCATGTACTCGTCGTCGAAGTAGGTCGCGTAGAACACCTGCACGTCCGACTCCACCGGCTTGCCGCTCTCGCGCTCGAACCAGCAGTTGAGCGACTGGAGCGTCATGGTGCCGTCGACGAGCATGAGCGCGAGCGCCACGCCGGTCACCGCGTAGCGCCAGTCCCACGGGATGAGGTAGATGAGCCTGAAGATGGCGGGCATGAGCAGCTTGACCCACACGACGCCCAGGATGCCCCAGCACAGCATGTAGAACCCGTTGGTGCGCCCGTTGATGGAGAGGAACGTGCCCGAGTAGTCCCACGCGGTGATGCCGAAGGCGTACTGCAGGAACACGCTCACCAGGTACTCGAACGCCCCGCCGATCACGGCGCTCACGAGGAACAGCAGCACGATGTTCTTGTCGCGCAGCCTGTTGAGGGCGAACGTCATGAGGACGGCGCCGAACCCGTAGATGGGGGAGAACGGGCCGAACAGCAGGCCGGCGCGGTCCATGTAGCCGTGCGCGACGACGAAGTAGTAGATCGTCTCGATGATCACGCCCAGGACCGAGCACACCACGAACGTCCAGAAGATGTTGAAGAAGTTGAGGTCGTACGGCTCCCTGCCCCTGCTGCGGCGCAGGTGGTCGAGGCGCGCCTCCTCGGCCGAGCGCTCGTCGAGCCTGCGGAGCTTGCGGTTGAGCTGACGCTCCTGGGCGAGCGTGGGGTCGAGGTAGCTCTGGAACAGGATGAGGACGCCGATGGAGACGAGCGAGGGGAGCAGGTTCACCGAGATGCCCGCCATGATCACCGAGAGCAGCAGCGAGACGATGAGCATCACCATGACCGCGCGCGCCATGACCGCGGCATGGCGCCTCCTGTTGCGCAGGAGCCCCAGGCCGATCTGGAACGTGAGCAGGCCCTGGACGAACGTGATGATCGTCGCGATGATCATCAGGACGATGAACGACACCTCGGCGAACTCTTCGGGCAGCTCCTCGTTGGAGAGGAGGTAGACGACCACCATGGAGAGGGCGACCACGATGCCCGCGAGCACCGCCGCGACGCCCACGAGGAGGAGCAGCACGCCGAAGATCTTGAGCGGCAGCGGCAGCTTCTTGGCGAGCGGGTCGTCCGAGGCGGCGGTCGTCTCGGGATCGGCCGTCACCGTGGCGGCCTTCTCGTCTGCAGGGGTAGCGTTGTCGCGGTTGCGGTCGGTCTGCTCGCTCATGCCTCTCCCAATCTTCGAGGGTCAATCTGTGAGAATCGAGGGGAAACCAGGGGGCCTAAAACGGCCGGAAAAGAGAAGACGGCGCCCGTCGAGAGACTCGCCGGTGCCGTCTGGCGTGCAATCGGTTCGGTGAGGCGCCGCGGGACGATGACCTCAGGACGATGACCGCGGGAGGCTAGTCGTCGTCCTCGTCCTCGTCGTCCCAGTCGTCGTCGTCGCTCTCCCAGTCGTCCTCGTCGTCCTCGGGCTCATGGTTGTAGAACATCTTGTGGGTCTTGTGCTCGGCGACGAGCGCGATGATGACGAAGAGAACCATGCCGCCAAAGACGAGCACGGCGACGCCGGCGGGTTCGTTGAAAAGCCAGTTGATGAATTGCATGGTGCCTCCGGTCAGAAGTTTTATGCGAACGATATCACATCTGTCTGCGGTTATACTTGTCACATTCGACCGAGCACAGTAAAAGGCGCAAACAGGGCCTTCCCCCTGATACCCCGTTCGGGCGGTCTCCGCGCGTCCGTTTG
>CAYMHQ010000197.1:0-1736 GCA_964390275.1 uncultured Coriobacteriaceae bacterium | reverse complement strand
CAAACAGGGCCTTCCCCCTGATACCCCGTTCGGGCGGTCTCCGCGCGTCCGTTTGACGGCGTTTCGCCCGGCTCTCGCCTCGGCGTCCGACCGGCTTACGCCCGCGCTCGGCCGTCGTTGTCTGTCGGCTGTCTGTCGGCTCCGTTAGATTCGCCCGCCGCGGCCCCGCCGGCGCGCCGCCTGTGAGATTATGTGCGGCGACAGTTTTTGGCGGGTTCTGGCGGGTCCGAGGCGATGGCGGGTCCAAGGCGTCTCTCTGCTCCAACCTTCGGCTTCAACTTCGGCTTCAACCTTCGGCGTCAACCACAGTGGGAGGATATCCATGCACGACATTCGTTTGCTCCGCGACCACCCCGAGATTCTCGACGCAGCCATGGCGCGCCGCAACGGCTCTTGGGACAAAGAGGGCTTCCTCGGGCTCGACGAGAAGAGGCGCGCGGCCATCGCCGAGGTCGAGCAGCTCCAGGCGCAGCGCAACCGTTCGTCCAAGGAGATCGGCGCGCTCATGAAGGAGGGCAAGACCGCCGAGGCCGAGGAGGCCAAGGAGGCCGTGCGCGGGCTCAACGACCGCATCGCCGTCCTCGACGCCGAGCGCGACGCCTGCGACAACGCGATGACCGAGATGCTGAGCCGCATCCCCAACATCCCCGCCGACTGCGTCCCCGAGGGCAAGGACGACTCCGAGAACGTCGAGGTCAAGCGCTGGGGCACCCCGCGCGACTTTGCGGCCGAGGGCTTCGAGGCCAAGCCGCACTGGGACCTGGGCGTCGACCTCGGCATCCTCGACTTCGACCGCGGCGTCAAGCTCGCCGGCACCCGCTTCACCCTGCTCGCCGGCCTCGGCGCCACGCTCGAGCGCGCCCTCATGAACTACTTCGTCAACACCCACCTCGCCCACGGCTTCAAGGAGTTCTGGCCTTCGGTCATCACCAACCGCGCCACGCTCTACGGCACGGGCCAGCTGCCCAAGTTCGAGGAGGACCTGTTCCACGTGCGCTCCGACGGCGAGGACATGTACCTCATCCCCACGGCCGAGGTCGTGCTCACCAACATCCACCGCGACGAGGTCATCGACGGCTCCAAGCTGCCGCTTCACTACACCGCGTTCACCCCGTGCTTCCGCGAGGAGGCCGGCTCGGCGGGCCGCGACACCCGCGGCATCATCCGCCAGCACGAGTTCGACAAGGTCGAGATGGTGAAGTTCGCCACGCCCGAGACGAGCGACGACGAACTCCACAGCATGGTGGAGGAGGCCGAGTTCCTGCTCCAGTCGCTCAAGCTCCCGTACCGCATCGTGAACCTGTGCGGCGGCGACCTGGGCTTTAGCGCGCGTCAGACGTTCGACATCGAGGTCTGGCTGCCCAGCTACAACAACTACAAGGAGATCTCGAGCTGCTCGAACTGCGGCGACTTCCAGGCGCGTCGCGCGAACATCCGCTACACCGACCCCGCGAGCTTCAAGGGGACGCGCTTCGTGCACACCCTCAACGGCAGCGGCCTGCCCTGCGGCCGCACCATGGCCGCCATCATCGAGAACTACCAGAACCCCGATGGCACCGTGACCGTGCCCGAGGTGCTCGTGCCTTACATGGGCTGCGAGGTCCTGGCCCCCGAGAAGTAGGACGCCGAAGGCGGAGAGCCTCGGGACCGAGAGGTGGCCGAGCTTCCGGAAAGCGCCACTGAGCTGCGAGAACGCCCCCGTGCCGGCGAGAAGCCGGGCGGGGGCGTTTTGCGTT
>CAYMHQ010000196.1:3647-5303 GCA_964390275.1 uncultured Coriobacteriaceae bacterium | reverse complement strand
CCCGCGCCGCCGCTCGAGTCGGACCCCGCGATCGTGAGGACCTTCCGCGGCTCGCAGTGCTTATTCGTGTCGCTCATAGCAACTTCGCTCATTGTTACCTCCCTGTCATCGATTGTGCTCGTCGAGGCCGTCGGAGCCGCGCAGCATCCGGGCGGTCAGCCCGCGGAGCTCCCGGCAGGCAGCCTCGGTGTCGTCGGCGGCGAAGATGGCCGAGACGAGCGCGACCCCCGCGACGCCCGAGCCGGAGAGCTCGAGCAGGTTGTCGCGGCCGATCCCGCCGATAGAGACCACCGGGATCGAGACCGCGGAGCAGATCGCCCGCAGCGTCTCGGGCGGCACCTCCACGGCGTCGGTCTTGGTGGACGTCGAGAAGACCGCGCCCACGCCGAGGTAGTCGGCGCCGGCGGCCTCGGCGGCGAGCGCCTGCTCGACCGTCTGCGCGGAGACCCCGAGTATCTTGTCGGGGCCGATGCGCCGGCGGACCTCGGCCGCGTCCTCGTCGTCCTGCCCCACGTGCACGCCGTCCGCGTTCGCGAGCAGCGCGACCTCGACGTCGTCGTCCACGTAGAACGGCACCCCGCGGGCGACGCACACGGCGCCCACCTCGGAGGCCAGGGCGAGCAGCTCGTCGCGCGAGGCATGCTTCTCGCGCAGCTGTACGCAGGTGGCGCCGCCGTCGATCGCCTTCGCGACCCGGTCGGCGAGCGTCTCGCCCTCGCCGAGCCACCGGCGGTCGGTCACCGCGTAGAGTTCGAGGCTCTCCGCAAGGCCCGCCCGGACGGGACGCCCGGCAGGGGCCTCTCCCCCGCGGTTAGCGCAGCTCATAGCGCGCGCCCTTTTCGAGACGGTCGGGCGTGAGGTTGAACAGCGCGTCGATGATGTAGTTGCGGTAGGACGAGTTGCCGTCGAGCTCGCCCATCCGCCCGTGCGCGATCTCGCCGGCGAGGCCCATCGAGGCGACCGCGGCCGCCGTGGCCTCGAGCGCGTGGCCCCGGTTCGCCGCAACGAACGCGCAGGTCAGGCCCGAGAGCTGGCAGCCGGTGCCCGTGACGCGCCCCATGAGCGGATGGCCGTTGCGGATGCAGTAGGCGACCTCGCCGTCGGTCACGATGTCGATCGCCCCCGTGACCGCGACCACCGCGCCGCACTCCCGGGCGTACCCCTTCACGAACCGCACGGCCTCGTCGAGGTTCCCCTCGGTCACCGCGTCATCCACGCAGACGTCGACGCCCTTCGTGGAGCCGCTCCCCTTCGCGAGCGTCTTGACCTCGGACATGTTGCCGCGGACCACGGTGACGTCGACGGTGTCCATGATGAGCCGGGCCGTGTCGGTGCGCAGCTTCGAGGCGCCGGCGCCAACCGGGTCGAGCACCACGGGATGGCCGAGCGCGACTGCCTTCTCCCCCGCGAGGAACATCGAGTGTATCGTGCCGAGGTTGAGCGTGCCGATGTTGATGTTGAGGCCCGCGCAGATGGAGGTGATGTCCTCGACCTCCTTGGCCTCGTCCGCCATGATGGGCGACGCGCCGATGGCGAGCAGGGCGTTCGCGCAGTCGTTCACCGTGACGTAGTTCGTGATGTTGTGGATGAGCGGCACCGTCTCGCGCACGTTGCGCAGCGCCTCGCCGAAGCCGATCAGCCGCGACTCCTCGGCCG
>CAYMHQ010000196.1:2277-3547 GCA_964390275.1 uncultured Coriobacteriaceae bacterium | reverse complement strand
TTGCGATTGGCGTCGAAGCCCTCGCACATCTCGTTCACGAGGCCCTTCCAATACTCGCAGCACTCCGCGTAGCCCTCGCTCGTGTAGTCGGCGACGAGCGGCGCGAAGTAGCCCTCGGCCACCTGCGGGGCGCGTTCGAGCAGCTTGGTGAACACGTAGTGGTAGCCGAGCATGCAGGGCATGACGGCCATCACGATGTCGGGCACGTCGCCGCCCTGGCCCACCTTGATGAGGAAGCTCGTGTAGTTCGCGCACTGGGGGCGCTTGGGGGTGCGGTCGACGTCGGCGTCGGTGAGGCCGGCCTCGGCGAGGTAGCCCAGGCGCGTGACGTTCTCACCGTCGTTCACGTAGCCGAGCATGGAGTAGAAGAGCTTCATCTGCTCCCAGTCGGCGCTCTTCGCCATGGCGAACGCGAACGCCTTGAGGTAGTCGCGCAGGTAGATGCTGTCTTGGACGATGTAGTCGAGGAACTTCTCCTTGGGGAGGGTGCCGTCTGCCATCTCGTTGAGGAAGCGCTCGTTGGCAGCCGCCTCCCACAGGTCCTTCGACTGGTCGATGATGTCGTCGATGAATGCCACTGTCGTCGCCTTTCACTTGTGAGCCGTCACACAGGCCGAGCCGCGACAAAAAAGGAGAGCGCCCCGGGGCCTATGCCGACGCGGGACGCTCTCCAGACAAGTTGAAAAACTCCCTACGGCGGCATTGCCCGCATCAGGTCAAGGATCGAAGTTGATGACTTCCTCTCAGCCCGCACACGGGCTCTCCTGTTTCACACGGTATTCGGTTGACAGGGCGCATGGTACTCCCCGCGGGGAACTCGGGGGCGGAGGCGGCTCGACATCCTCAGAAAATCAGCGAGGGGCGGGGACGCGCGCTGGCGAGCGAGCGAATGCGGGCGGCGAACGGCGGGGCGAGGGCGCGGGGAAGAAGCAAGGGGCGACGAGGGGGGCCTCGCCGCCGGAAAGCGAATGCTGGCGGAGGCCGTGGCTGCCGGCGAGGGCCAAAGCGGCGATAAATGCATAACCGGGCCAGAATATGCAAACTAGGGTATGCAGAGTATCAATAGCGAAATCATATCCCCCTACCGAGCGCGCACCTGTCCAAAATTTCGAGAAGTGTAGGACTTTGCAGCGACAGACTGCCCATGAGCGGGCCTTCACGCGAAACAAACGGAGCGGATGCAAGTGCTACATACGTAACGACCTGGGGTTTCATCGAGTCCTTCCCACTGCGATCTTCGACTTGTGCCTCTAAGCGGCTATTGCATAGG
>CAYMHQ010000196.1:0-2267 GCA_964390275.1 uncultured Coriobacteriaceae bacterium | reverse complement strand
TAACAGTTTCGAAGATTGATGCAACCGCTTCAATGATTGATTTGCAGACAGCGCGATGCCCGCTCTTCCACGCCTGGCCCCCGCGCCCGACGCCATCGAATGCGCATCAAAAAAGGAGGGGCGGGTCCCACGTCCCGTCCCTCCTGTATTGCCCGCTTCCCGTGAGTAGTTGAGTTGAGGAGCACCGGGAAAGGGCGCTTTGACCGGCCGGGTCGAGCGGTTGGGCCCCACGGCCTCGGCCGGTCCTCAGAGAATCGTCGCTGGTATCGCGCTTAGCCCACGCGGTAGGAGACACCGCAGAACGCCGCGGGCTGGTCCCACTGCTTGACGATGGTATTGCCGCAGGCGATGCGGCAGGTGCCGCACTCGAGGCAACCGGCGTAGTCAAAGGTGCGCTCGCCGTTCTCGTCCTCGCGGTACAGGCCGGCGGGGCAGACGCGGACGAGCTTGCCGAACTCGTCGGCGTCGAGCTGCTTGAGGTCGTCGGCAGCGAGCTTGATGTGCGCGTGGCCCTCGTCGACAGTGAACTTGTCGACCGAGATGAGTTCATCGACGCGGCACGTGATAGGCTTGAGTTTCTTCATTAGAGTGCCTTCAGAGCTCCCTTCACTTCGCCGGCCAGCTTAAAGAGGCCGCGCTGCTTGATGATGGGCAGGAGACGCTTGATCAGATGCTGCTGGGGCTTGCCGTCGACGACGAACAGCGCGTCGAAGATCTCGCCGAGCATCTTGGGGTACTCGGTGAACATGCGGTCCCAGTGCTCCATGGTGGCGGGCCAGTCCTTGAACGTACGCATGTCCTGCGTCACGAACGAGTTCTCCATGGCGGCCTTGTAGGACTGCATGCCGGCGGCGGAGGCGTCCTTGGCGTCGATGGCCTTGCACGCCGTCTCGGCCGCGAACTGGCCGGTCGCGATCGCGAAGTCGAGGCCACGAACCTGGTAGCCGAGGTTCATGCAGAGGTTCGCCGCGTCGCCCACGAGGAGGGCGCCGTCGTAGACGGTCTCGGGAATCGAGTTGTAGCCGCCCTCGGCGACCATGTGGCCGGAGTGTTCGACCATCTTGGCGCCGCGGATGATGGGCGCGACGGCCGGATGCTTCTTGAAGTCGTCGAACGCCTGGTAGATTGTGGTATCGGACTCGGAGAGCTCCTTGATGGTAGCCACGAGGCCGAGCGAGATGGAGTCCTTGTTGGTGTACAGGAAGCCGCCGCCGATGTTGCCGTGCGTGCAGTCGCCCACAAAGAGCATCGCCGCGCCCTCGCCCTCGGGGGTGAGGAAACGGTCCTCGATGGTCTTGGGGTCGAGCTCGAAGACCTCCTTGATGCCGACCGCCATCTGGTTGTCCTTCGTGCGGGGCACACCCAGGAAGCGCTCGGAAAGCAGGGCGTTCTGACCCTCGGCGACGATGACGACGTTCGCGGTGAAGGTGTCCTCGCCGGCGCGGATGCCGGTCACGGCGCCGCTCTCGTCCTTGATGAGCTCCTCCACCGGGATGCCGAAGATCTGCTCGCAGCCGGCGGCCTCGGCCTTGTCGCAGAGCCACTGGTCGAGCTTGGTTGCGACCACCGAGTAGGAGTCGCTCTGGGGACGGCGAAGCTTCTCGGAGGTGTGGTCGAACGTCACGGCCGTCTCGGGGTCGATGAGGCACAGGCGCTCGTGCGTGATCTTGCGCTCGAAGGGGTTATCGGCGTCGAGGTCGAAACCCTCCCCCTCATAGTCGCGCATGAGCTTGCGCAGGGCGTGGGCGTACATGCGGCCGCCCGTCATGTTCTTGGCGCCCGGGTACTCGCCGCGCTCGACGAGCAGGGTGTTCTTGCCCTGCTTCGCGCAGACGTAGGCCGCCGCAGCGCCGGCGCAGCCCGCGCCCACGACGATCACGTCGAAGTCAGCTTCTTCGTTAAAAGCCATTACGGAAACCTTCCCTTCTCTCCTTTTTAGAAAGTCAGTTATACGTTAAATCTCAAACCCCTATGGACTCCCCAACCATGCATTTCTGCAGTTGAAACACGCTGGGAGGCACTTTATTACCTCAAGTGTCTTGAGAGTCAATGCGAATATTCAACGGATTTTTAAAATGTATTCGATGGAGATGGAATAGGGCCTAGATCGCCCAGAGGAACCGTTCCGAAGACGTCGAAACGCGGCACGTCGGCCCCAGGGCGGCCCCGGGGCGGCCCCACAGGCTCCTTGCGGGAACACCGTTGGCCGCGCACGAAAAGGGCCGACCATCCGTGACGGCCGGCCCACTGCCTACAATATATTACTT
>CAYMHQ010000195.1:0-5327 GCA_964390275.1 uncultured Coriobacteriaceae bacterium | reverse complement strand
ACCCAGCAACCCCGGCCCCTGCCCCGACCCCCGGCTGCCTGACCCCCGGCCCAGCTCAGCCCCCGGCCCTCGGCTCCCGCCCTGCCGTCCCCGTGGCCGCCTCAGTCTCGCAGAGCCTTGGGGGAGATGCCGCGGGGAGGCCCTCCATCCGCCGGCGAACTGGTAGAGTGTTCGGCATCAAAAGCGCGGCCTAATCGTCGCGCCCGCAGCTCGCGGGACGCGTCGCGCCGCGCACAGGAGCCCGAACGATTGGATTCGCTTCATGATACTTTTCGGTGACAACACCTCGTACGGCACCGACCGCGTCGACCTCACGGATCGCCGGTACATCCTGCCCTTCGTGGAGGACGACCGCCCGTTCCCGCTCGGCGTGGGCGGCCTGCTCCCCGTCGCGACCCAGCGCAAGGACGGGTCGTGGAAGACCGTGTACGCCTTCCCGGTGGGGGAGGAGGAAGAGGATTACGAGGAAGAGTCGGAGGAAGAGATCACCGAGGTTGAGGCTGCGGCTGAGGTTGAGGCCGAAGCTGAGGCTGACGCCGAGTCTGAGCCTGAGGTCGAGGTTGACGCCGAAGCCGATTCCGAATCCGCGGCGGAGGCGGAGGGCGACTCCGACGAGCCCGACCAGCCCGCGTCCCTTGTCTCCCTCACCGAGTCGGTCAGCTTCGTGAACCGTCTGCTCGCCCAGGCGGCGGAGGTCTCCGGGTACCCGTTCGGGATGATCGGTGGGATCGAGGTCGGCGTGCCGGAGCGCGGCTGGGCCTTCACGCGCGTCGAGGTCGTGCCGCTCGACGCCCACGGAAAGCCGAGCGTCTCGCCCCTCCACCTGCTCATCGAGACGACCGACGAACCCGGCTGCCCCGACTCCCTCGGCGCCATCGTCGAGTACGACAAGTCCGGCAACCCCGTCCACGCCGTGATGACCGAGTTTGGCGACCCCGGCTACTCCCTCAAGATCACCGTCTCGGTGAACGAGAAGACCGGCAAGCTCTCCGTCCAGAAGGTCGAGGAGATCGACAAGCTCGCACGCGAGGAGCGCCTCATGTACAAGCGCGGCACCCAGCCGCCCCGCCGCGACCCCCGCGACCGCGGCCCGCAGGACGGCGGCGACCCGCGCAGGGACGACAGGCGCGGCGACTTCAGGGGAGACCGCGGCCCGAGGGGCGGTCGTGACGGCGACTTCCGCGGACCGAGGGACGGGCGCCGCGATGACTTCCGCAGGGACGACCGGCGCGACGGTGGCTTCCGCGGGCGCGGCGACTCGCGTGACGGTGGGTTCCGCCGTGACGACCGCCGTGACGACCGCCGCGGGGGCGGATTCGGTCGCGACGACTCGCGCGGTTTCCGCAGGGACGACCGCGACGGCAGGGGCGGCCGCGACTATCGCGACGATCGCGGCCCGCGTGACAGCCGTGGTCCCCGCGACGACCGCGGCAACCGCAGCGGCGGCTTCCGCAGGGACGACCGTCGCGGCAGGTAGCTGCGCGTTCGCTCGGAACTGAGCGGCTTTCGCATTCGGCAGGACAGACGAAGGGGCCCGCGCTCGGAAACGAACCTGAGCGCGGGCCCCTTCTGTTTCGATATTCTGCCGCGGGAGGGTCGTTCGCGGGAGCGTCGGTCGCCCCAAGAGGCCCCGGGGCGCCGTCCGCCGTCCCGCCCTTCGCCATCACCCGGTGTTCTGGAGGCCGGCCGCGATGCCGGACACGGTGCACAGGACGAGATGCTCGTACTCTTTGCGCAGCTCGTCGGGCAGTTTGCCCTTCTCGGCGAGGCGGCGCATCGCGGCGAGCGCGCGGACCTGCGTGACCGAGAGCGCGTCGACGTAGGGCGAGCGGATGCGGATCGCCTGGCCCAGGACGCGGCGGTGCTGCAGGGGCCAGTCGTCGCCCACGATGCGCAGGACCCACGACCGCGTGAGCGCCATCTCGCCGAGCACGTCCTCGGTCAGCTCGTCGGCGGTCGGCCCGTCAAACCCGTTCGCCTCGGAACCGTTCGACTCGGCTCCGTTGCCCGCCTCGGCCCCGTTCGGCTGCGAACCGCTCGGCAGCGAGAGGTACATGCGGGCGATGCGCTCGTCGGTCTTGGCGATCGACATCTCGATGTTGTCGATGAATGTCGTGAAGAGCGGCCACGACCGGTAGGCCTCCTGGAGAAGCCCCAGGTCGCCGAGCTGCTCGCACGCCGAGCCCAGCCCGTACCACGCCGCCAGGTTGATGCGCGCCTGCGCCCACGAGAACACCCAGGGGATGGTGCGCAGGTCGTCGAGCGACTTGGCGCCGAGGCCGCGCTTGGCCGGGCGCGATCCGATGGGCAGCAGGCCGATTTCCCTCAGCGGGGTGACGGCCTCGAACCACGGCGCGAACCCGGGCGTGCGGACGAGTCCCTCGTAGCGCGCGCGGGCCACCTGGTCGAGCTCGGCGGCCATGGCGGCGTAGCGCTCGCCCGACTCGGCGTTGAGGCGCTCGATGCTCGGCGCGGAGTTGAGCATGGTCGCCGCGGCCACCGACTCGACGTGGCGCGTGGCGAGCACGGGGTTTCCGTAGCGCGCGAAGATGACCTCCCCCTGCTCGGTCAGCTTGAACCGGCAGCCCACCGAGCCGGCCGGCTGGGCGAGCACCGCGCGGTTCGCCGGGCCGCCGCCGCGCCCCACCGCGCCGCCGCGCCCGTGGAAGAGCGTGAGGTCGATGTCGTGCCGCTTCGCCCACGCCGTGATGCGCGCCTGCGCGTCGTGGAGGGCGAGCGTGGCCGAGACGGGTCCCGCATCCTTTGACGAGTCGGAGTAGCCGAGCATGACCTCGAGCCGCCGGCCGTTCGCCTTGAGGCGCGCCTGGACCTCGGGTATCCTCAGCATCTCCTCGAGCACGTCGACGCAGTTGCGCAGGTCCTCGAGCTGCTCGAACAGCGGAATCACGTCGATCACCGGGATGTCGGCGGGGCGGGCGAACGCGAGGCGGCAGAGCTCGTAGACGTCGCGGATGTCGGTCGCCGACTTCGTGAACGAGACGATGTATCGCCGCGCGGCCCGCAGACCGTTGCGCCGCTGGATGGCACCGAGTGCCCGGAACGTGTCGAGGACCTCCACCGTCATGGGGTCGAGGGGCCCGCGCTCGCCGTGCAGCCCGTGCTCGCGGATGTCGGTGAGGGCGCGCGTGTGGACGAGAGAGTGCTGGCGGAACTCCATCTCGACCATGTGGAAGCCGAACGTCTCGACCTGCCAGATGAGCGTCTGGAGCGGTCCGTACGCCGCGCGCGTCGCCCCGGCCGCGGCGAGCGAGCGCTGCACGACGCGCAGGTCGGCGAGGAAGTCCTCGGCGCTCGCGTACATGAGGTCGGCGTGGCGCTCGACGGTCGCGGCGATGCGGTCGGCCATGACGATGACCACGGCGCGGTGCGGCTCGCTGTCGGAGATGACGGCGGCGCGCCCGGAGAGGGTGGCGCTCATCTCCTTCTGGCGGCCCCACAGCGCGACGAGCTCGTCGGACGGCGGCGTGGTGCCGGCCTCGAGCGTGAGGTTGCGGCCCACCGTGCGCGTGGCCTCCTCGAGCCGGCGCAGCACGTGGTCGGAGAACTTCCACGCGACCTTGCGGCTGATCTGGGCGGTGACGTTGGGGTTGCCGTCGCGGTCCGATCCGATCCAGCTGCCCGGGCGGAAGAACGCGGGGCACATCGGGGGGACCGTGCCGGCCGACTCGCCGAGCGCCCAGTCGTCGAACCGCCGGTAGATCTTGGGGATCGTGTCGAAGAGCGTCGCGTCGAAGATGCCGATCACCGTGTCGGCCTCCTCGACGGGCGTCGGCTTCTTGATGGCGATGGGGGCGGTGCGGAACAGCGCGTCCACCTCGCAGAACAGCTTGCGCTCGTTCTCGGCGAGGTCGGAGCCGCCCAGACGCGGGCGCTCCTCGAGCAGGTCGGCGATGCGGCGGATCTTGCCCTCGACCGCCTTGCGGCGCGCCTCGGTGGGGTGCGCGGTGAACACGGGGTGGAACTCGAGCCGGTCGAGCAGCTGCTTCGCGCGTGCCGGGCCCACCTCGTTGATGAGCTGGCGGTACGCGCCCGTCATCTCGTTCACGGGGTCGGTGGGGGAGTTGGCCGCCACCTGCCGCTCGCGCTCGGCCAGCGACGCGACGCGGTAGTTCTCCTCGCAGAGGTTCGCGAGGTGGAAGAACGCGGTGAACGCGCGCGCCAGGAGCTCGTCCTCCTTGAGGCCGAGCCCGTCGATGAGCCCCACCGCGTCGTCGAGGCTCCCCGGCGGCATCGTCTCCGCCGCGACGGTCACGTAGTCGAGCAGCTCGTTGAACTCGTCGAGCAGCGCCGGGTCGTACTCGCGCAGGACCACCCGCAGTATGCGCAGGCAGAGGTCCATGTCCGACTTGAGCCGCGCCGGCAGCTCCGGTGCGCCGGCGGGGGAGGCGCCGGCGGCGGAAGGGCCGGCGTCGATGGCTGCCCCTTGGGGGGACAGTTCGCTATCTTGCATATCGTTCAGCCTCCTTTTTGCCTCGCGTCGGGTTGCCCGTCTGCCGGCCCTCCGCGGTTCCTCCGCGAATCTGGGTGGCCGGCCGTTCCGGGCCCATAGCCCTCTGCGACGGCAAGTCTGTAGAGGCCCCGGTTATACGACAACCGCCGAAGTCCGATTGCCCCGCGTTCGCGGATTTAACGAAATGGAAAGACGAGGGGCACCGGCGGAGGGGCGTCGGCGGGGCGCCGGCGGGGTGTCGATGGGGGAGGAGCCGGGCGGTTTGGAGGCGGTTTGGAGACTGCGAAATGTGGAGGGGGAGTGGATTCGCAGGAGGCGAATATCAAACATGCAACTAAGCAATTGCCGAACCCAGCTCAGAGGGGGTGTTTTTACCCGGACTAACGGTTTTGTGTTAGAGTGCCCCATTCTCCACGCCGTTTTCATATGGGTCTCTTGACTTTGCGCATAGCATGCGTTGGCATGAGCATCTGTCTGAGTCACCTCACCGCCATGGAATACTACAGCCGGCTCCGCGTGGCCGACGGCTTCTGCCTGGACCGGAGCATCCCCTCCGTCGCCGAGCGGATGAAGAGAGCGGGCAGGCTGACGCTGGACGCCAACCTTCCGGACTCCTTCCGATCTGATCTCGACCTGGCAGAACGCTTTCGATTCAGCGAGCTGAAGGGTCTGTCGACGCCGCTCCATGTGCTCGTGACGGGCCGCGAGAGGAGAATCTGGGACAAGGACATGGTCCTGCGCAGCCATCTGTGGAGCGGGCACATCCTGCGAAACTCGTTCTATCGACTCGCCCCCGACCTCTACATCGTCTCCCCGACCGTGCTGCTTCTCCAACTTGCTCGCGACCTTTCGCCCC
>CAYMHQ010000194.1:0-5329 GCA_964390275.1 uncultured Coriobacteriaceae bacterium | reverse complement strand
ATATTGATATCCCCCGCACGCCCCTGTTCGCCTCGCGTCCGCATGCTCCCTATCCGCCCTTCGCTCTCCTCTCGTCTCGCGCGTCACAGCTTTGTCGGCGCGGGGTGGAACTGCGCGCAGGCATCGCCGCGCAGCGCGTCGAGCCCCTCGAGGGAATCGAAGCCGGCGGTGGGCTTGATGCGACGGTAACCGAGCTCGACTAGGCCGTCCTGGGCCATCCGCTGGAGCGCGCGGGAGACGGACGTGCGGTCGGAGGCGACGAGGGCGGCGAGCTCCTCGTGCGTCAGGCGGATCTCGTCGAGGTCGCGTCCCTCGCGCGCCGCCAGGTGGCGCAGGCGAATGATGAGGAGCGCGATTCGTTCGGAGAGCAGCGGGCGGGACACGAGCTTCTCCTGCGCATAGGCGGCGCTCGAGAGGTTGGTGAGCGCGCTGCTCATGACAGCGAGCGCATAGGCCTGCGGGGTCGACTCGAGCCGCCGGCGCAGGGGTTTCGCGGGGAGCGAGCAGAGCGTTCCGTGGGAGATGGCTCGCAAGTAGTACGTCCTGCCAACGGTTCGCGGGATGTAGAGTTCGCCCAGGCCCGCCGCGTGCCCGCACCCGTAGAGGGCAAACGGCACCTCCTGGTCGTTATCGAGGCCTGAGACGCAAGAGAAGATTCCACTTTTGATAAAGAAGACGCGCTGCTCGCTGTGGGGGTCGGTCCAGGCGATTTGGCCGCGCGGGCAGTCGACGATAGCGGGGAAGAGGGGGTTCTCCTCGTCCTCGCTCGTCATCTCCTCGCACAGCGCGCCGATGGGGCAGAGTTGGCGCGCGGGGCAGCGGCGGACGGCCGTGGCCTCAACCTTGAGGTAGTCCTCCATCCTCATGCGGCGTCCCCCTTGCCGTAATCCTTCTACCAGCGCGTTCCCTGCCGCGCTCCTTGCGGCTGCCTCTTCGCCGCGATTCCCCGTGCTCCGGCAATTGTACCGCTCGCGGCATTTTATGGCACGTTTAACTGTGGCTCCGGCGGCATTTTGCGCCATGGAGAACGCCGCGCGGGGCGCAATTCGCTCGGGGCACGCCGCGTAGTATGGCAGCCGGCGTGGGACATGGATCGTCTCACGGAGGGAACGGACGAAGGGGGAGGATCGGTTTGGATAGGGGCACATCGCAGTATTCGAGCGCGCAGCACAGTATCGCGCAGGACGCGACGCCGCGGTCTTCGGCGGAGCAGGACGCGGCCGGGCAGTCGGCAAGTCAGGTCGGGTCGGCGGAGAGGGGCGTCTCGCGCCGCGGGTTCCTGGGCGGGGCGGGCGTTCTCGCGGGCGGCGCCCTCGCCTCGGCCGCCTCGGGCGCGGCTGGCGCGGCGGGCGTGGCTGTTGCCGAGGAGGCCGGCGACGCGATCGCACCGGCGATGGGGCACATCATCCACACGTCGTACATCTGCACGGGATGCCGCACCTGCGAGCTCTCCTGCGTGCTCTTCCATGAGCGGCTCATCAATCCGCAGCTGTCGCGCAACTTTGTGAACATCGACTACCAGGACGCGCACCGCACCAACGTCCTGTACTGCCAGCAGTGCGACGACCCCAAGTGCCTCAAGGCCTGCCCCACCGGCGCCCTGCACGTCGACGAGACAACGGGGGCGCGCGTCATCGACCAGGACGTGTGTATCGGCTGCCAGAGCTGCCTCAACGCGTGCATCTTCGCTGCCGGCGGGCAGGGGCAGTCGCGCATCAAGTACAACAAGCAGACGGGGACGTGCTTCAAATGCGACCTGTGCGGCGGCGACCCCATGTGCGTCAAGCGCTGCCCGCTCGGCGCCACCATGGCCTCGTGGGTCGACTACCCCGACATCGTGCGTCCCGGCATCGACGACTACGTGGAGCTCACGACGGAGGGCGCCATCGAGGGTATCACGTTCACCAAGGAGTACTCGGGTGCGCACGCCGGCAAGGCGGAGGACGAGAAGGAATGGGCCCTCGTCCCCACTGAGACGGGCGTCGAGGTCAAGGGCCAGGTTACCTCGAGCGACGGCGCCGAGCTGCGCGTTCGCATGAGCGCGGACTTCTACGACGCGCAGGGCAACTACCTGGGGTCGAGCGTCGAGCACCAGTACTGCATGACGATGCACGAGCACCTCGAGATCACGCTCGAGTACGCGTGCGATGACTACTCGAACATCGCGTCGGTCGTGCTGGTGGGCAACGTTGGCTACTGGGTCAGCGTGTCCGACGTCGAGTACTAGCACGAGGGGGAGAAGACAATGGCAGACATGACATACGGGTACGTGGGCACCATCCTCAAGGTCGATCTGACCGCTTCGACCATCGAGAAGGTCCCCACGGCGGATTACGACGTCGACAAGTGGCTGGGCGGCCGCGGGCTGGGCTCCATCATCCAGTGGAGGGAGTGCGGCCCCGAGGTGGGCGCGCTCGACCCTGAGAACGTCCTCACCTTCATGAGCGGCCCGCTCACCGGCACCATGCTCGACGGCGGGCGCACGTTCGTGCAGGCCATCAGCCCCACCGGGTATCCCGACACCGGGTCGTTCTCCCGCTCGAGCTTCGGCGGCGGCTTCGCTCCCGAGATGAAGTTCGCCGGCTACGACGGCATCATCGTCAAGGGCAAGGCCGAGGCGCCCGTCTACCTCTACATCAACGACGATGTGGTGGAGATTCGTAGCGCACGCGACCTGTGGGGCATGGACAACTTCGCCGTGCAGAACGAGCTCTGGCTGCGCAGCCAGGGGAAGGCGCGCGTGGCATCCATCGGGCCGGCCGGTGAGAACCTGTGCATGTTCTCGACCATCCTGACCGACGACTCGAGCGTCACGGGCATGAGCTCGTTCGGCGCGGTGATGGGCTCCAAGAACCTCAAGGCAATCTCGGTCCAGGGCACCGGCGCGGTGAACGTCTACGACCCCGACGGCCTCATGGACCTGGTCGAATACGTGCAGAACCTCGCCACGCGCAAGCTCTACGAGACGACCGACGAGATTCCCACGAACTCCTACATCGGCAGCTGGCTCGCGTGCCTGCCGCTCACCGACTCCGACATCTACAAGGACGTGCGCAAGAAGGACGGCAACCTCGAGCTGGGCTATACGGGCTGCTACTCGTGCCCGTGGGGCGGATGCGGCTACTCGTTCCGCTACAAGGACGGCTCGCACAAGCCGCTCGGTCAGCTGCGCTGCACCGAGGCGATCCCCGTGTCGCTCGAGAGCGCGCAGACGGGCGAGTACGTGGGCAACGCTCACTTCGCGCGGCTCACGCTCAACGAGCGCCTGGGCCTCTCCGACGGAAACCTGTGGTTCCAGGGGCTCGACGGCATGAGCCTGCGCGGGTTCCTCACCGAGGAGTCTACAGGCATGGACTGGAGCGACTTTGGCAAGCCCGAGTTCACCGAGAGGCTCATGTACGAGATCGCCTACCGCTCCACCCCCGTGGGCGACGCCATCGCCAACGGCTGGCGGTACTTCTGCGAGAACTTCATCGGCACGCCCGAGGCGATCTACTACTACCGGGCAATCCGCGGCGTGCGCAACTCGCCCAAGCACAACGGCGGCGGCTCGTGCGGGTGGTACATCCCCGGCGCCTACCTGGCTCCCGGCATCCTGCGCTTCGCGACGTCGAACCTGTGCTCGACCGACATCCGCTGCACGGGCGCCGAGACGTTCCTGCTCTTCGGCTCCAATGACAAGCTGCTCCCGGCGGGCAGCCAGGAGCACCAGGACCTCGTCGACGCGAACTCCACCACGCTCTTTGGCACCGACCAGGTGTTCAAGGACATCCAGAACTGGGACTGGGAGAGCAAGTGGAACGCCCCCTTCTGCAAGTGGAACCACCGCTTCAAGGCGTTCGACGACTCGCTCGTGTTCTGCTACATCGCGATGAGCGCCATGGGCATCTACTCGAACTACACCGAGAACCACCAGGGAGACTTCAACATCCCGCTCAAGCTGCTCAAATGTGTGACGGGGCACGAGTACACCGAGGAGGAAGAAGACGCGTTTGGCGAGCGCATGTACCTGCTCGAGCGCTCCATCCTCACGCGCCAGGGCTGCACGCGCGCCGACGATCTGCTCTTTGACGAGGTCTACGAGGAGTACGCGCCCGAGAACCTCGCTACGAGCTACTACCAGACCGACACCGGCCTCACCCGCGAGCGCTACGAGGCGATGCTCGACAGCTGGTACGAGGTCATGGGCTTTGACGTCGCGACCGGCCTGCCCCGGCGCTCGACGTTCGAGGAGTACGGCCTGACGGACATCGCCGACCGCCTTGAGGGCGAGTACGGCGTCGAGCTGCCCGCGTAAGGCGTGCCGGTGGAGGCTTGCGGAGGGGGAGGCTGCGATGGGCGGGACGGCGGCGGTGGACGGGGCGCTTGCGGTACATGAGGCGCCTGCGACGCGAGGAGCTGCGGTGATGCGCGGGGTGCCTGCGACGTGCGGGACCGCGTGCCTCCGCATGGAGGAAGCCCCCGCCGCCGCCCCGCAGCTGCGCACCACGGGCGTGCTGGTCGAGGACGGCCGGCTGCTCGTGGTGCGGCAGGTGCTGCGCGAGCGGGCGAACTGGAACCTGCCGGGCGGCAGGCTCGAGACTGGCGAGACGCTCGAGGAGTGCCTGCGCCGGGAGATGCGCGAGGAGTGCGGGCTCGACGTGGCGGTGGGCCCGCTCCTCTACGTGTGCGACCGGTTCAAGTCGCTCAACCGGCAGGTGGTCGACATGAGCTTCCTGGTGACGCGCACGGGCGGCCGTCTAGCGGCTGGTCCCCACATGGCCAGCGACGGCGAGCGGTTCGCCTGCGCGCGGATGGTTCCCGCGAACGAGCTGGTGCGTTATGGCTTTTCCGAGCGCTTCATGCGCCTGGTCCTCGACGGGTTCCCCGGCAGGGGGAGCTATCAGGGGGAGTTCCACAGGTTTTACGGGTAGGGCGAGTGGACGAGGGGCGGGTGGCGAGGCGAGGGGATGGGATGTGGAGGAGCCGTGCAGTGTTGGCCAAAAAGTGCGCTATTCTCACTGAACGGAAATCGCCTGGCCAAAAAGTCCCCTATTCTCACCGGAAACCAACCTACCGTACAGGTAGGGTTATAAGGACGCGCCATCTACCTGCGGTTTTGTAGAGGCCTTCGATTTTACAGACCTAAAGCGGTGAGAATACCGTACTTTTTGGCCATCGTTTCAAGATTGATATACCTTGCCTGTTTCACCGCCCGCTCCGCCCGCAACCTCGCCGCACGTCAGCCCTCTCGCGCTACTTCCCCGGTCACCCGCTCGATCTTGCAAGCATGCTGCTTCGTCTTGGGGTCATAGGTCACGGCGCACAGGAGGATGTCGCCCTGGGAGCT
>CAYMHQ010000193.1:0-5344 GCA_964390275.1 uncultured Coriobacteriaceae bacterium | reverse complement strand
CCGGGTTTTTGGTTCCCGTTATGGGGGTTCGAATCCCTCTATCCCAGCCAGCCTTCTACCTGCGGAAACGCGAAAATCCGTTACAAGATTGATTTGAATACACCGAGCGATACACCATCGGTGTAACAAAAGGTGTAACAACGATTGTCGTTCGTTTGCGAAAAGGGCGCTACTCTATCCCCCGTTGCCGTAATACCTCGATTTGCCGTCTGGGCAGATGATGTTGAACCCCTGATTGTTGATCTCCCCGCTGCGCGTTCTGAGTCTTTCCGGGTCGATTACTTCGGTTGTCTCGGGCTTGTCTGGCTTCCTTTCATCGGCCGATTGGGCTTTCCCCTCTTTCATAAACACCCCTCCTGTCCATTGCTTTCATGCTGATGAACCTGTCATCGAGCCGTTTCATCTGCATGGTGTCCTTACGGCAGTGAATCGCGCTGTTGGCGTCTGTCTGTACACGCCCGTATATTGTATTGCGAGCGCCGATATAATTCGCCCTAACAGGTACGAAAGGTTGGTGAGCTTATCATGGCGGCAAAAAGCGCTAACGTAACGACTTGCGTGCATCCAGAGAGCAAGCAGCAGACAGAAGCGAATCTTGCCGATACTGGAATGCCAGGTTCGGCACACATAGTCCCTGTTCGTGACAGCATGACAGATATGCAGTTCGACGCCATGATAGAAACAGGGTACCGGCAAGCGAAAAGCGGTCAGACGATTCCTCTCGACGAAGCCTTCGCTCAGGTTCGCGAGGGCCTTTAAGTTGGGGCGAACGGCGCTGTCTCATCCGTCTCCTGCTACTCCTCGAAATGCACCGCAGGCAGGCCGGTCGTGGAATCGGCGCGGCAGACGAGGGGGAGCATGTCGTAGTCGGCGAGCTGCACCCCGGTCGAGACGCGCTCGAACCGCAGGACGGCGGCCTCTCCTTGGGAGGTTGCGGGGTCGCCGAGCTGGCCGGATAGGAAGTTGCCGAGACTCCAGAAGACCGCGCCCTCGTTGCCCAGCGCCGTTCGAACGCGACCCCACGGGCCCCGAACGTGGGTGTGCGAGCAGACGACGGCTCTCGCGCCGGCGTCGATGAGGCGGGCTGCCAGGTCTTTCTGCTCGGCGGTGGGCTCGGGGTCGTACTCCTCGCCGATGTGCAGGAAGCAGATGATGAAGTCGGCGCCCTCAGTCCCATCTCCGGTCGCGCCCCCAGCCGCGGCGGTCTCGGCGACCGCGGCGACATCCTCGATCAGCCGGTCCGCGCCGCCGTCGGGCAGGGTGTCCACGCGATAGGACTCCTGCGGGACCGGGTCGTTGCCGTTGAGGCCGTAGGTGTAGTCGAAGATGGCGAGACGGATGCCGTTGCGCCCCACGTAGACGGGCTTGCCGGCGTCCGCTGGGTTGCCGTGAAGACCGGCGACCGCGACCTCGGGATGCTCGGTCGCCCAGAAGGCGAGGGTCTCGTCGATTGCTGCGATCCCCTGGTCGTTCACGTGATTCGTGGCGCCGAGGACCACGTCGAAGCCGGCGTCCGCCAGCGCGTCGCCCATGGACTGCGGCGTGGCGAACCGAGGATAGGAGCTGCGCCGCGCCGGGTTGGCGACGAGGATGGTCTCCTGGCAGACGGCGGCGACATCGTACTCCGCGAGTCGGTCGCGCACGTGCTCGTAGCAGGGGGAGAAGTCGAACGAGCCCGTCGCGGGGACGAAGGCGCCCTCGTAGACGTTCTCGTGCGCGATGTTGTCGCCGACTGCGATGAGCGAGAGGCTTGCGTCGGGGGCTGCGGCTGCCGGATCCGTGCAGGCGTCGGCGCTTGCGGCATCGCCCGTCGCGTCGCTGTCGACGTCCGTCAGATCACCCTCGTCTACCAGCGCGAATCCCCATGTGAGCCATTCCCAGAGCGTGACGTCCCCCTCGGGCGAGGTGAGGCGCAGGCAGATGTCCCCGCCGAGCGCGGCGGGATGGGCGACCTCGATGTGCGCGACGTCCGTGGGGAGGCGCGACGACATCCACACCGGGTGCAGGAGGCCGTCGGCCTGCCAGCGGTAGACGAAGAGGTGCTGGGTGAGGATGTCGTCGAGTCCGGCGTCGATGTTGAAGCCGGCGGTGGCGTTGGGATTCGCGGCGCCGTCCTTCAGCCAGACGAGCTGCTCGCTTCCGAGGTTGCCGTGGCGCCACAGAAGAAAGACGACCTCAGGGCAGCCGTCTCGGTCGAAGTCGTCCGCGAACACGTCGCTGACCTGCCAGTCCTCGTCGGACTCGAGCAGCGCGGCGCCGTCCTTGGTCACGCGCAGCCGGCGGTCGCGCAGCTCGAGCTCCTCGGCTTCCCCGTCGCCGTCCACGTCGGCGAAGACCCACGCGTCGCGGAACGTCGCCCATGCGGGCGGCTCGTCGCCGACGGTCCCGGTCTCGCCTCCGTCATCGGCGACTCCCGCACCCGCCGCACCCGCCGTCCCCGCCAGCCGCGCGATCGGTCCGCTTGCCCCGCTCGCTTTGGTTGCCTCGGCTGTCCTGTCCGCCCCGAACGCCGACGCCGCGGCAGGGGCGTGCGCCGCAAGCACGGCAACCCCCGCCGCGGCGCACGCCTTCAGCGCCTCGCGTCGCGAGAACTCTCGGGTTCCTGCTCGGCCTCTACTCATCCCACGTGCTCTTGGTGAAGCCGGAGACCCACGGCACCACGGCGGAGATGTTGGCCTGCGTGACGGAGTAGTCCTGGTAGCTGCCGTCCTCCGCGCGCTGGATGCCGAGGTGCTGGCGCCACTTCGAATCGGTCAGGCGCTCGTCGATGGGCTGCTCGAACTGGTAGAAGCTGTACGCCGGGCCCGAGGCGATGCGCAGGGAGCCTTCGACCGGCACGATGACGTAGAGCGTGGAGACCGTGCCGGTGCCGATCTCGAGCACGGTGCCGTTGGGGTCGGTGGCGATGTCGGTCACGAGCGCCGCGGGGAACTCGGACGTCGCGAAGGTGGTGGCCCCGGCGTCCTGCGCGTGGACGGTCTTCCAGAAGTGCTCGAGCTGCACGCCGAAGCTGCGGATGAGGTCGAACTCCTCGTCTGTGGGCAGCTCGTCGCGGAGCTCCTTGTTGGCGATGGTCTGGAGCTGGGTCGCGAGCTGCTGCAGGATGCCGAGGTTCTCCACGTCGGCGCTGCTCAGCATGCCAAAGCCGTTGAGCCCGTCGACGGTCGCCTGCACGAGCGCCGCCAGCCGGCCGAACACCTCGGGCTCGGGCTCCACGTAGCCGCGGTCGTCGCGCTCCTCGAGGGGACCGCCGCCGCCCTCGGCCATGACCTGCTTGGCGTAGAGCACCGTGTCGTGCTTGAGCTCGGTGTAGCTGCCGGCGAACGTCTGGAGGTTCTTGCGCGCCCACGCGTCGCCCTGCATCGCGGCCGGCCAGCCCGCGCCCTTCTCCTGCAGGAGGGGCCGCAGCATGTCGAGCCACTGGGAGGAGAGGCTCGCGCGCCACTGCTCGTCGGTCGCGGCGGCGACGGTCTCCTTGAGGCTGGCCAGGTTCTCGGGGTAGTTGGGGTAGGACGTGTCGCCCTGCTCCTCGAGGATCGCGTACGCGTTCTCGGAGCCGAACGCCGCGGCCACGTCGAGCACGTCGGGCAGCATGCGACGCGCGCCGTCGGAGCGCTCGCCCACGCTGCTGTAGATGAGCTTCTGGAAGATGGACTCGTCGATGGAGAAGCGCTGTCCCATGAAACGGAAACCCTGGTTGGCGGAGACGTGGTCGGCGTCCTCGCCCGCGTCGTACATGGGGACGGAGTTGATCTGGGGCGCCGGGGCCTCGGCGGTGAGCTGGTGGAAGGCCTGCCACGCGGCGTCGTTGCCGGGGAGGTCGGCCGTCGCGGGGACGGCGCCGTACGCCTGCTCGACGAGCGGGAGGTACTCGTAGTAGCCGTTGTCGTCGGACGCGCCGGCGAAGAACGAGGTCGTCTGGTAGATGCCCTCCCAGTAGCCGAGGCCGGTCGCGCCGGCGCCGGTGGTCTCGTCGGAGTCGGCGAGCGCGACCGTCATGAGGAGGGCGCAGCGGTCGAGCGTCTCGTTCGTCTGCGTGAAGTTGCGGCGGCCGTACCACATCATCGCGCGGAAGTACGGCTCGAGCGTCGCGTCGCCCTCGTAGTAGCCGCGCGGGGTGTACTGCGAGTAGTCCTCGCCCATCGACGAGCCGTCCGCGGACGCGAGACCGCTCTCCTCGAACAGCGGGGAGGGTTGGATGCCGCCGGCGGCGTAGATGAGCGCGAGCTCGGCGTCGACGTAGCCTTGGACCGCGGACGGCACCTGGGCGAGCTCGGCCGCGCCCGCGTCGAGCAGCGACGTGCCCACAGCGAAGAACCCGGCGACGAGCTGGGCGGCGGACTCCCACTCGGTGCCCGCCAGCGCCTCGGCCTGGCGGCAGCTCGCGGCGAGCATGCGGCGGGAGAGGTCGGCGAGCTGGGTCGAGAGGAGGTAGCGCTCGGCGTTCCTCAGCACGTAGACGAAGTAGAGGTGGTACGTGTGCACCATCGAGTCCACGGTGACGAAGCTGGGGTTGAGGTTGTAGCGGTTGCGCTCGTAGACCTCGAAGAACTCGTTGCCGCCGTTGCCGAGCGCCTGGAAGAAGCCGAGCTGGCTGAGGACGGAGCGCTGCGAGTCCGTGAGGTAGATGTAGGAGGCGTTGACGACGTTCGAGAGGTCGGCCGCCCAGGGGTTCTCGGCGACCGAGGCCGTCTGGACCTCCCCCGTGTCCGCGAGCGACTTGATGAGCGTGGGGCGCGTGGAAGAGCCTGCGGAGGCGGAGGAGGAAGAAGAAGCGGCGTTCCCCGCGTCTGCGGCGCCGGTCTCGGCCGCGTTCTCGGAGCCGCCGGTCAGGGCGCCCACGATGCTGTCGAGGAAGCCCGCATGCGCCTGGCGAACCGCCCCGCCCGCCGCGACCGTGCCGAGCGCGACGCCGCCCGCGACCGCGAACGCGCGGCGCGAGAGCGTGCGGGAGGCCTCGGGCGAGGCAGAACCAGCGGAGGAGGCTGAGGTGCTGGCAGATGAGGTGTTGGGGGAGGAGGTGCGGTGCGCGCGGTTCGTCGATGCCATGGTGGACTCCCGTCTTTGCGAAGGGTGCCGCCCGCATGGGGCGTACGGCCGTGGGGGCCGTTCGACTTCAGTATAGTTGCGGGAGTGCGGGGAGCGCGACGAAGCTGAAAACCCACGGAATGGGCGCATCGCGGGCGGAGGGTCACGCGCCGTCTGAGAGCGCATCGCCGGCGCTCTCTGCCCGGTCTCGCCCTCTACTCGCTCTCGCTCTCGCCCTCGGGGCGCGGCGCGACCGCGCGCGTGTCGGCGTTGAGCGCGGAGCACACGGCGTCGAGCAGGCCGATCGCGGTCGTCT
>CAYMHQ010000192.1:0-5375 GCA_964390275.1 uncultured Coriobacteriaceae bacterium | reverse complement strand
GAGAGGACGAACTGGAGGGCGCGGGGGCGGACGCCGGGGAAGCAGCCGATCCAGGTGCTCGCGAACAGGAGCAGGTCGCGGCCGAGCTCGTCCTCGCCGGGCTGGGGGTCGACGGCAAGGAGCTCTGAGAAGCGGGAGCCGATGAGGGTGCGGACCCATCCGATGAGGGCGGGGCTGTAGGAGCGGCCGCATTCGAGGTCGGCGCAGTCGTCGCACACGACACCCCCCTCACGCAGGGCGAACGCGACGCCGCGGCCAGCGCGGACGGCGGCATCGTAGTCGATCGGCTCGCCGCAGCGGACGCAGTCGTCGAGGGCAGGGCGGAACCCCTGCATGGCGGCGGCTTTGAGGATGTACGCGGCGGTGACGATGGCGAGGCGGCCGTTCTCGGCATGGGCGACGGCGTCGAGCGCGGTGGAGGTGAGCGCGTAGAGCCGCGGGTCGTAATCGCCCTCGACGGTGAACTCGGCCGCGCAGTCGAGAATGACGGACGCCGTCGAGGAGCGGTCGTAGTCCATGGCGAGCGCGGCGCGGGAGGTGACGAGCTTGCCCTCGGACACGATGTCGAGGCCGCGGCCCCGGTGCAGGAGCAGCTCGACCTCGTTGCCGAGGTCGACCACCCCGGCGAGGCGCGACCCGGGTTTGCGCGCGCCCTTCGCCACAGCGCGTAGCTGCGACGACGCATCGGAGAGGAACGTCACGATGAGGTCGGTCTCCCCCAGCTTGGTACGCTTGAGGACGATTCCGCGCGCGCGATAGGTGCCCGGCACGGCCCTCGCCTACCCTTCGGCCGGGCCGTCTTCCTGAAGCGGCGCGCCCAGGTCGGCCGTCAGCGAGTCGAACTCGGCGAGAATCTCCGGGCCGAACGGGGTGCCGATGCGCGTGGCGCCCGCCTCGAGGAGCGCGACGACGCTCGCGAGCGTCTTGAAGGCGCCCGCCGCCTCGACCTGCACGCCCGGCTCGACGGTCGCGCACATGAGGCGCACGTCCTCGACCGAGGCATCGCGAGACCCGAAGCCCGTCCCCGCGACGACGAAGTCGACCCCGAGCGACGAGACGACGTCGGACGCGGAGCAGACCTGCTCGGCCGTGAGGGAGCCCGTCTCGATCGCGACCTTGAGTGCGGCCTGCGACCCGTGGTCGTGCTCGTGCTCGTCGTCCTCGTCGAAGTCGTCGACCTCGTCGCAGCCGCAGTCCTCGTCGCAGCCACAGTCCTCGCCCTCGTCATCGCAGCCGTGTTCGTGGTGGCCGCAGCACTCGTGGTCGTGATCGTGGTGGTCGTGCCCGCAATCGCAATCATCGCCGCAATCGCACTCGTCGTCGTACTCGTCATCCACGTCCTCATCGTCGTCGCCGGCGTCGATGGTCCGCAGGACGGACTGGATGGGTTCGGCCACATCGGCGAGGCTGCCCTCGGTGAACGCGCCGAGGTTCATCGCCAGCGCGAGCTCGGACGCGCCGGAGGCGAGGGCGATCGCGGTCGAGAAGCACAGGCTGTCGGAGGCGTCGCGGCCGTGGGGGCACGCGAGCGCGCAGCAGACGGGCGTGTCGCTGCCGAGCTGGGCGAGCTCCCACGCCACGCGGCCGGCGTCGCTCGGGAACACGGTGAGGGAGGCGAACCCGGAGAACGCGTGCGCCCGCGCCTGGGCGGCGACTGCCTCGGGACCGGCGGCGGGATCGAGCAGCGTCTGGTCGATGCACGCCGCGAGGTTCGCGCGCACGTCGTCGAGCGAGACCTCGTCCTCGTCGCACACGAGCGATGCGACCCTGCCCAGCAGCTCCTCCCGGTCCTGCTGCACCGTGCCCTGCGCCTGCTCCTGCGTCCCCATGGCCGTCCCTTCCTTCTCGGATTCCTCCGCCGATTCTATCGCAGAGGGGCGCGCCGCATGAGACGGACGCGCCCCTTTCCGTTGACTGTACGCCTTCGCCCGCGGTTACGTACGCCGGCCGTCTACACGCGCTGGCTTACGCGCGCCGGTTTACGCGCCCTCGCCGTAGCCGAAGCGCTTGATCTGGGCGGCGTCGGAGCGCCAGCCCTGCTTCACCTTCACCTTGAGGTCGAGGTAGACCTGGCCGCCGAGGAGACGCTGCAGGTCGTAGCGGGCCTGGCTGCCGATGCGCTTGATCATCTTGCCGCCCGCACCGATGATGATGCCCTTCTGGCCCTCGCGCTCGACGTAGATGACGGCCTTGACGCTCGTGAGGTCGCGCTTGGCGTCGCGGCGGACCGAGTCGACGGAGACGCCCACGGAGTGCGGGACCTCGTCGCGGGTGTTGAGCAGGACCTTCTCGCGGATGAACTCGGCGATGAGGACGTCGGTGCTCATGTCGGTGCGCATGTCGACCGGGAACCAGCGCGGACCCTCGGGCAGGCGGTCGGCGACCAGGTGGAGGAACGAGTCGACGTTGAAGTTCTCCTGCGCGGAGAGCACGATGACGTCGTCGAACTTGCAGAACTCCTCCATGCGCGCGACCTGGTCGCGGGCCTTGTCCTGCTCGATGATGTCGGCCTTGGAGACCACGAGGATCTTGAAGGCGTTGGACTGCGCCACGTGCTGGGCGACCCACTCGTCGCCGCGGCCGGCCTCCTGCGAGCCGTCCACCAGCATGGCCACGACGTCGACGTCCTTGAGGGCGTTGAGCGCCGAGATGTTGAGCTCCTCGCCGAGCGCGTCGACCGGCTTGTGGAGGCCGGGGGTGTCGACGAGGACGATCTGCATGTTGGGCTCGTTGTAGACCGCGTTGATGCGGTGGCGCGTCGTCTGGGCGGTCGGCGAGGTGATGAGCAGCTTGTCGCCGACGATGGCGTTGATGAGCGTCGACTTGCCGGCGTTGGGTCGGCCGACGAGTGCGACGAAGCCGCTCTTGAAGGGGCCGACGTAGGTGGCGGGGTGCATGTTGGGCTCGAGGCTCTCGCCGTCGCCGTCCTCGCCGTCGGAGTCGCCTTCGTCGTCGCCGGCAGCCGAGGCGCCGGACGCCCCGTTGGAGCCGTTGGAGGAGCCGGGCTTCGACTCGTTCGCAAAGAAGGCGTCGATGAGGGCCGTGCCGCTCAGGCCGCCGAGCGTGCCGTCGTCTTCGTCGCCGTCGTCCTCGTCGTCGTACTCGGCGTCGTCATCGTAGTCGCCGTCCTCGTCGTCGAGGTCGCCCTCTTCGTCCTCGCCCTCCTCGTCGAAGTCGTCGTCATCATCGTCGTCATCGTCGTCGGTGAGCTCGCGGAGGCGCTCGTCGTAGGCGGCGAGCTCGGCGTCGAGTTCGCGCTCCTCGCGCTCGCGGTCGGTCTCGGACACGGGGGCGTCGGCGGCGGTGCGTTCAGTTGTCATGGGAAATCTCCGTTCCTTGAGGTGGTCGCTCCCTCCCGGCGGGAGGGGCGTCTTGGCGTGCGCCGCGGGTCGATCGGGTCGATCGGGACAGTCGGGTCCGGTCGAGTTGAGGGC
Organism: uncultured Coriobacteriaceae bacterium; assembly: GCA_964390275.1. GTDB lineage: Bacteria > Actinomycetota > Coriobacteriia > Coriobacteriales > UMGS124 > CAYMHQ01. The sequence continues at coordinate 1,941 of CAYMHQ010000192.1, read as the reverse complement.
CCGAAAACGCGGCGCGGTACAGGATAGCGCCTAGGCCCCCGCTCCGAGGAGCGCAAGCGCGGCGCGCACGTAAATCACCGAACCGCCCACCGCCACGCACGCGCACAGGACGAGCTCGGCGGCGGCGGCCAGATCCTTCGCGCGCTTGGCGAGCGGGTGGTACTGCGGCGAGATGAGGTCGACAACGGTCTCGACAGCCGTGTTCAGCAACTCTGCGCACAGCACGGAGCCGATCATGAGCGCCACAATCGCCCAGCTCAGCGCGTCGATGCGCAGCACGACGCCCACGACGACCGCCGCCGCGCCCATGGCGAGCATGACTTTGAGGTTCCGCTCGCCCCTCACCGCGGATGCGAGCCCCTGGAGGGCGTAACGGAACGACTCGAGGAAGGCAGGGTGACGGCCGTCGGGCATCATCGCAGGTATCGCTCTCGTCTGGGCAGCGCTAGCCCTGGCAGCACGGGCAGGCGGCGGAACCCTCGGCGGCGTGGTCGACGGTGGGGCCCACGTTCAGGTCCTCGGGGGGCACACTCGCGAACGCGGCGAGGTAGCTGCGCTCGAGATCCTCCATCTCCTGGGCCTCCTCGGGCGTCTCGTGGTCGTAGCCCATGAGGTGGAGGCAGCCATGGACGAGCAGAAGTCGCATCTCGTCGGCGACGGTGTTGCCGAAGCCCTCGGCCTGGCCCTCGACGACCTCGGGGCAGATGATCACGTCGCCCGCGAGCTGCACGACGCCGTCGAGGTCGTCGAGGTCTTCCGTGAAGCACTCGACGGTCTCCTCCGACTCGAGGAGCTCCTCGTCGGCCTCCTCGTAGGAGTCGCCCTCGTCGGCGTCGCCCTCGTCGTACTCCTCGTCGTCATCATCGTCGTCGACATCGAACAGGTCGTCGAACGAGAACGAGAGCACGTCGGTGGGGCGGTCGATGCCGCGGTACTCCCTGTTCAGGCGGTGGATCTCGTCGATCGAGACGAAGCTCACCGACGCCTCGCAGGGGATGTCGCCGCAGCCCTCGCCCTCGAGCACGCTCGTGACGAGGCGAACGACCTCGTCGGGCGTGAGGATGGTCTGGCCCACCTCGTCGTCGATCTCGACGGTGATGTTCGCGTTCGGGTTCTGGACGCCGGTCTCGCAGCCGGTCTCGCAACCGCTCTCGCAGACGTTCTCCTTGCAGTCCTCCACGGGTGTCTCCCTCTCTTTGGTGGTTCGGGTTTTGATAGTTGGTTCCGCCCCGCACCGCTACTTTGCGGCGGCCTCGTAGGCGGCGACGATCTTGGTGACCAGGCCGTGGCGCACGACGTCGGCCCCGGTGAGGTCGACGAACGCGATGCCGTCGATCCCCTCGAGAATCTCGCGCGCGCCCTTGAGCGACGAGCGGCCAAAGGGCAGGTCGGACTGGGTGGAGTCGCCGGTCACGACGAACGTGCTGCCGTACCCCAGGCGGGTCAGGAACATCTTCATCTGCTCGGGCGTCGTGTTCTGCGACTCGTCAAGGATGACGAACGCGTCGTTGAGGGTGCGTCCTCGCATAAAGGCGAGCGGCGCAATCTCAATCACTCCCGAATCGATGAGGGTCTTCACACGGTCGTGGTCGAGCATGTCGTAAAGCGCGTCGTAGAGCGGCCGGATGTAGGGGTCGATCTTCTCCTCGAGCGTCCCGGGGAGGAAGCCGAGGTTCTCCCCCGCCTCCACCACGGGCCGCGTGAGCACGATGCGGCCGACCTCCTTGCGCTTGAGCGCCGCGACCGCGAGCGCCATGGCGAGGTAGGTCTTGCCCGTGCCGGCAGGTCCGAGGCCGAACGTGACGACGTTGGAGCGCACCGCGTCGACATAGCGCTTCTGACCTGCGGTTTTAGGGCAAATCGAGCGGCCGTTGCGCACAAGGATCACGTCGGAGCGCAGGTCGCGCGGGGCGAAGGCGTCCTCGCGAAGCAGGTCGATCG
>CAYMHQ010000191.1:2201-5387 GCA_964390275.1 uncultured Coriobacteriaceae bacterium | reverse complement strand
CTCTCCCGCACTCTCCTGGCCAAAATTCGCAGAAGTGTAGTCCTCAGCATCCTCGAAGCTGCCGTGCATAAACCCAAAAGTCTACCGCAGGGGGAGAGATCTCGATGAAACCCCGTGCCTTTTCGTACGTAACCGCCCCTGAGAACACGGGCAAGCATATACAAACAGCATCAAAGCCATTTTCTATAGGAATAGAGCCATACACTTCTCGAAAAAATGGCCAGCACGGCTCGACACGCACGCCAAACGAACGCCGCCCCACCGCACGAAGAGGCGGCGTATTCGCAAACATGTATCAAACCGTTTCCTTATGCGTTTTCCCCCTTCACAGGCCCCAGAGCGTCTCCCCCGTCTCGCCTACAGCCCCCTCAGCCGGTTGAGGCAGGCGCAGATCTCCTGGGTGCGCGGCATCGCGAGGCCGCACTCGGGGGCGCCGTGGTCGCAGAACGCCTCGAGGCCCTCGCGCGCCAGCAGACCGGCGAGCTCGTCAACCGCCTCGCGCACGGTGCCGCCCGTCAGAAGGCCGCGCTCGACGCACACGCGCACAATCTGGGCCAGCGCGTCTACCTGCTCGAAGTCGACGAGCTGCTCGACGAGGCGCACATCTGCCGAGAGCCCGCCCACCTGCAGCGAGTCGAGGCCCGAGGCGCGCACCTTGAGGCGGTCGTCCCGCCCGCCGCGGCCCCTGCGGTCCCCGTGGTCCCCGCGACCTCCGCGGGCGCCACCGCGCTCGCCCCGGCTGTCCCCGCCGCGACCGCCCGCGAGCCTCCGCCCCGGGTTCCCGTAGCGCGCCACCCGCGGCGCCCCTCCGGCTCCGGCCGCCCCTCTGGTCTCGGCAGCACCCTCGACCTCGCCCTCGCCCGCCGCGGCCGCGGCGAACTCCGCGCTCACGCGGTGGGCGCGCTCGGTGATGTCGAGCGCCTCGTAGCGGTCCATCTGGAGCACCGTGTCGGCCACGGAGAAGAACGCGCCCGAGGAGCCGGCGACGATGACCGAGGAGACGCCGGCGCGCTCGTAAAGGTCGCGCACGCGCTCGACGAACGGCGTGATCGGCTCGTGGTCGCGCGAGACGACGGCCTGCATGAGGGCGTCGCGCACCATGAAGTTCGCGGCCGAGGTGTCCTCGTCGAGCAGGAACACCCGGCACCCCGCTTCGACCGCCTCCACGGCCGCCGCAGCCTGGGAGGTGCTCCCGCTCGCATCGTCCGTCGAGAAGGACGCCGTGTCGACGCGGTTCGGCAGCTCCCCTATGAACGGCGAGATGTCGACGTTGCGCACCGAGCGCCCGTCCTCGGCCCGCAGCTTCACCGCCGTCGCGTCGGTCGCCACGTACTCGCGCCCGTCGCCTGCTATATGGTTGTAGACGCCGGTCTCGATGGCCTTGAGCAGCGTCGACTTGCCATGGTAGCCGCCGCCCGCGATCACCGTCACGCCGCGCGGCAGTCCCATGCCCGTCACATGCCCGCGGTGGGGTAGGTCGAGCTCGACCCTGAGCGACGCGGGCGACGCGAACGGCCGCGCACCGTGCATGGGACGGCTCGACACGCCGCTCTCGCGCGGCAGAATCGACCCGTCGGCCACAAAGCACACGAGGCCCCGACGCCCCAGCTCCTCGCGGATGGCGTGCTGGTCCTCGGCCAGCTCCACCGCCGCGCGCACCTCGCGCTCGGGCAGGTTCGCGAAGAGGAGCGTCTCCTTCACGCAGCGCGGCACGTAGTCGAGCAGCATCCGCTCGAGCTCCCCCGCCGCCACGCTGCGCCCGTTCGCCGGGAAGCCCGCCTCGAAGCGCAGCGTCACGCCGTCGGCGTCGATCATGCACGCCGTCCGCTCGAGCACCTCCTGCCCCGGGCGGCTCGTGCCGAGCAGGCCGCTCTTGCCCGACCCGCGCGCCTTGAAGCTGTACCTCGCGAGTGCGGCGCCGAACCTGCGCACGAGATGGTCCTCGAGCGCGACGCGCTTCCACGGCGTGTCGGAGAGGTCGCGCGGGAAGCCGGCCGTCCAGTGCGGCACGAACACGCTCAGCTTCGAGGGGGCAGCGAACGGGTCTCCCTGCACGTGGTCGATCGAGAGCTCGAACCCGCCGAAGTCGTACGCCCCGCGCAACTCCTTGAGGGCGGGATAGCCCCGACGGTCGATCGACTCCACCTGGTAGCGCAGATCCTGCGACGAACGCGTGCGTCCCATCAGCGGCCCTCCCCTTCCGCGGACCCTTCCGCAAGCGCTTCCGCGGGCTCGGGTTCGCGATGCTTGAGCTGCGAGACCACGAGGCCCGCGATCGTGAGCGCACAGCCGCCGGCGATGGTCGGCGTGAACGGCTCGGCCAGAACGGCGACCCCCGCGACGATGGTGAACACCGGCGAGAGGTAGATGTACGCCGACGACTTGATGGTCCCGAGCGCCTGCACCGCGTCGCTCCACATCACGTAGGTGAGCGCTGAGGCGAACAGGCCAAGAAACAGCAGGTGAAAGACCCTGCCGGAGTCGAAGAGGAACGCCCAGTCGGGGCTGAAGCCGTCAAACGCCGCGGCCGGCACCATGAAGAGGAGGCCCCAGAACACCGTCCGCCGCGCGATGAGCACCGTGTCGCCGTACCTCTCGACGACCCCCTTGAGCACGTTGGAGTAGACCGCCCAGACCACCGCCGAGAGCAGCGCCGCCAGGCAGCCGAGGATGCCGAGCTCGAACGCGCCGCCGGTGAAGCTGATGATCGCGATGCCCGCGATGGCGAGCACGAACCCGGCGAAGAACTGCGGCGTGAGCCTCCCCGCCTTGAAGAAGAGCGTGCCCACGATCGCGGTGGCGAGCGGCGCCGTCGAGACGATGACGCTCACGTTGGAGGCCGTGGTGTACAGGAGCGCGATGTTCTCGAGCAGGAAGTACAGCGCGACGCCCGTGGCCCCGAGCACGGCGAAGACCGCCTCGGACTTCCACCCGCCCGTGCGGAACAGGCGCGGCCGCACGATCCAGAGCGAGACGTATCCCACGGCAAAGCGCAGCACAAGGACCTCGACGGCGGTGAGCCCCACGAGCAGGATCTTCGTCGAGATGAACGTGACGCCCCAGATGAACGCGCACGCGAAGGCGAGCAGGTGACCGCGCAGCGCCGTCGAGCCCCGCCCGGCGGTCGCGCCGGAACCGGAGCCTGAACTCGTGACCGAACCTGGGATCTGGGGGCCTTGCACGGGC
>CAYMHQ010000191.1:0-2101 GCA_964390275.1 uncultured Coriobacteriaceae bacterium | reverse complement strand
GGCGCGAGCCGCGGCGCCGCAATGCGCTACCGTAACGTAAAACCGGGCCGGGCGACAACATAAGAACGCCGTCCGCTCAAACCCTGCAAAATCAGATTCATGCAATCTGTTTACGCATATCAACGCTCCGTGTGATGACCGCTTCCCGACAATCGCCTATGCTGCCTTTAGCGGCGCGAACGTCCCCGACCCCGCTTGTTCAGGCGGCGACGGAAGCTCGTCCGCGCGCAGTTTTCGTACGCGTTCGTCAAGACAGTCGTATCGAAAGGGGAATCACTATGTCACAGACCATCCTCAGCCGTCGCGGGTTCATCGTTGGCGCCGGCGCCGTCACCGCCGCCATGGCAGCCGCCGTCGACGCCCAGGCGTTCGCGGGCGAGGCTCCCGCAGGCGAAGGCGAGGGCGGCATGCCCGGCGAAGGCGGCGGCATGCCCGGCGGTATGCCCGGCGGCATGGGCGTCGTCTCCTCCTCCGAGCCGCTCGCCGACTGGACCGTCATCCCCGAGGACCCCACCGACATCACCGAGACCTACGAGTGCGACGTCCTCGTCATCGGCCTGGGCCACGCCGGCAGCTGCGCCCTGCGTGCCGCCGCCGAGGCCGGCGCGTCCGTCGCCGCGTTCGAGAAGGCCGAGGCCGATGCCCGCATGATCATGGGCGGCGGCCAGATCGGCCACATCAACTCCGAGTTCCTCAAGGGGCGCGGCGTGCCCGAGGTCGACGTCGTCGAGTTCATGAACGACTGGCAGGTCCGCTCCAACAACCGCTCCAACCCCGGCCTCGTCATGAACTACGCCAAGAACTGCGGCATCTGCTTCGACTGGCTGTTCGACCAGGTCTCCGACGAGGCCAAGGCCGAGACCCAGATCCGCTGCTTCGACGGCGGGGAGGGCCCGTGGGTCAAGGAGCTCTCCGGCCTCAAGAGCTGGGTCGGCACGGCCATGACCGGCGACTACATCAACGACGCGCTCGACCACTGCGTCGAGGTGGCCGAGGCCGCCGGCGGCAAGGTGTTCTGGGGCTGCTCGGGCTACAAGCTCATCCAGGACGAGTCCGGCGCCGTGAAGGGCGCCTTTGGCAAGCTGGCCGAGGGCTACGTGCGCGTCGACGCCAAGGAGGTCGTGCTCGCGACCGGCGGCTACGGCGCCAACGAGCAGATGCGCAACGACCTGCTGTGGGAGATCAACCAGCTCCAGGAGCCCGGCTGCGCCAGCAGCTGCATGATGGACCAGGACGGCCTCGGCATCGCCATGGGCGTCTGGGCCGGCGGCCGCGTCGACCCGTGCGCCGGCACGATGGACGGCGGCTACTGGTACCCGTGCGACAAGCCCGCCGACCTCCTCGGCGCCACCGCCGCCCTGTGGATCAACGCTGACGGCAAGCGCTACTCCAACGAGGGCTTCGGCTCGACCGAGCTCATGGCCATGCCCGGCGTGAAGCAGCCCGCGGGCGACATCTGCACCGTGTTCGACGACAACATCGAGCCTCTGCTGCGCGCCCAGCCCTTCGGCCACATGAGCCTCGACATGGTCAACACCGACCTCGACTCCATCCGCTCCACCATGGCGGCGGCCTACGCGGGCGGCCCCAACGGCTCCGACGGCGAGAGCTCCGGCGACGGCGGCGAGAGCGCGTTCGCTGCGGCCATGATGGCCGGCAACGTCTACGCGGCCGACGACTTCGAGACCCTCGGCACCTACCTGGGCTACGAGGGCGAGGCGCTCGAGAACTTCGTCGCCACGATCGAGCACTACAACGAGCTCTGCGCCGCCGGCAAGGACACCGATTTCGGCAAGGACCCGTCGCTCATGCTGGGCCTCACCACCCCGCCGTACTACGGCTACAAGGGCACCAAGAAGATCGGCGCCCTCATGGTCACCGTGGGCGGCCTGATCGTCGACGCCGACGGCCGCGTGCTCGACGGCTACTACAACCCGATCCCCGGCCTCCTCGCCGCCGGCAACGCGAGCGGCGGGCGCTTTGGCTGGCAGTACTTCACGAGCATCGCCGGCCAGTCGCTCTCCATGGCCGAGACCCTCGGCATGCTCGCCGGCCAGAACGCCGCCGCCTACGCGAAGGCGTAAGCCGAGCGGAACGAGCA
>CAYMHQ010000190.1:0-5418 GCA_964390275.1 uncultured Coriobacteriaceae bacterium | reverse complement strand
AGACCGACCTCGGCCGGGCGCGCGCCGACCAGCTCCTCCCCCAGCGGATTAGGGAGTAGCGCCATGGAGCCGACAGTCGACATCTATCTTGACCATCTGGGCGGAGAGAGTGCGCGGGACGGCGCGCGAAGCGAGGCGACTCCCCAGCTTGTAGGGAGGGCGCGATTCGCGCTGCGCCGCGGTCAGATCACAACGTCGTTCTCGTACAGCGACGCCTTCCTCGCCAGCCCGGACGCGTTCGCCATCGACCCGCACATGCCGATCACCAAGGCCACCCATTTCTTCGCGGGGCTGCCCGGCGCGTTTGCGGACACCGCCCCCGACCGTTGGGGCCGGAGGCTCATCAGACGCGGATGGACGCGGACCCCCGACGAGGTGGACTACATGCTCGGCACGAGCGACCTCGCGCGGCAGGGGGCGCTGCGCTATCGCGTTCCCGGTGAGACCGGTTTCCGCTCGGGAGGGCAGTCCGGTAGTCCGGGCGGTCGCGCCGGGGCGGCGGGTTCGACAGGCAAAGCCGACTCGACGAGCGAATCCATCCCGCCTCTCGTCCAGCTCCCCCGCCTCCTGGCGGCGTGCCGGGCGGTGCTCGCCGACTCAGAGGCGCATGACGAGGTGAAATACCTGCTCAGCGTGGGTTCCTCGACGCTGGGAGGGGCGCGTCCCAAAGCGAGCGTCATGGACGAAGGCGTCCTCTATATCGCCAAGTTTCCCGCGCCATCGGACAGCCACGACGTCATGGCCTGGGAGAAGACCGCCGCCGACCTCGCATCCTCATGCGGAATCGAGACCCCTACGACCCGGCTCGTCCACATCGGCGACGACAGCGTCCTTCTGCTCCGCCGGTTCGACCGCGATCGCGTCGGCAGCAGAGACAGTGAGGACGGCGGGACCGGCAGTGCCTGCGGAACGCGGCGCCTCCCCTACATCAGCGCCATGACCCTGCTGGGCAGCCATGACGGCGACATCCGCGACTATGTCGAGATTGCCGAGAGCCTCTCGAGCTTCGTGAAGGACCCCGGACGCGACCTTGAGCAGCTCTTCCGCCGCATCGCCTTCTCAATCGCCGTGAACAACACCGACGACCACCTGCGCAACCACGGTTTCCTGCGCGTCGGGGCGCAGTGGCGGCTCTCCCCCGCGTTCGACGTTAATCCGAACCCCGACGTCGACGCGCCGCGCGCGACATCGATTCTCGGCGAGACGGGCGCCGGCCAGGCGAAGGCGCTGCGCGAGACAGCCCCCGAGTTCGGCCTGTCGGCGGAGCAGGCGAAATCAATCGTCTCCGCGGTGCTGCGCGTCATGGGGTCCTGGCGTCTGGCAGCGCGCCGCAACGGGTGCCGGGAATCGGAAATTCGCATGTTCGAGCCGGTGTTCGCGCAGAGATCAGCCGAGCTGAGGGGAGCCTTCGGGCTGTAGGGGGCAGGGCCGAGAGATCAGACGTCGCTCACTCCCCGCCCAGCATCCATCTCCATGCCGGGAGGATGCGAACCTCGCCGTGCTCCACGCGCTGCGACCCGAGCTCGTCGAGGGTGATGACGAGCGCCCGGGCGTCGGGGAACCGGGCGAGGGCCTCGTCGAGCGCGGCGAACTCGCGGGCGCGGGTCTTTTCGTCGTCCATGTTCAGGCAGACCTGCACAAGCGAGTACGCCTGCCCGAACAGCTCGTCCCCCCAGACGAAGTCGACCTCGCGACCGCTCGTCAGCTTGAGCAGGGATATCTCGCCCGCGCGGCCCGCCAGCCTGCGTCTGCGCAGCTCAAGGTACACGGCGGTCTCCAGCGCGCGCGTCAGGCCGTCGGTCGTCGCCGGCGACATCGCATTGAACAGGCCCGTGTCGACGGCGTAGACCTTGAAGCCGCCGAGCCGGACGCGCTGGATGGAACGCGAGAACTGGAACACGCCGTAGGCGAGATGGGCGTCCTCGAACGCATCAAGCATCCGGCCGATCGCCTCCCTGCCGGGCGAGTATCCCGACGACTGCCCCTGGTTGTGGGCGCGCGCAATCGAGAAATCGCGCGCCGTGGAGGCCACGACGCTGCGCGCGAGCCCCTGCACAAACGCCGAATTCGGATACCCGTTCCGCTCGACCACGTCGCGCGCGACGGTCAGCCTGGCGTATCCCTGCAGCGTCTGGACCCGTTCGGGGGCGTCGAGTCCCTGCACGCCGGGGAACCCGCCGCGCGCCAGGTACGTCGAAAACGCCGCGTGGGCGCGCGAGGCGAACTCCTTGTTGTCGAGGGCTGCCGTTCCGCCCGCGCCGGCCTCGGCACCCGGCGCGACTTCGACGCCCTCTCCTCGGAGGAACTCGGCGAAGCTGTATGGGAGCATCTCGTAGACCACCGACCGGCCGCGAAACTCGGTCGCGATGTCCTCGGCGAACGACTTCGAGGACGACCCCGTGCAGTACATCGTGACCTTCTCGGTGTCCACGATTCTGCGCGCGACCACGTCCCAGCCCGGGACCTCCTGAATCTCGTCGAAGAACAGGTATGCCCCCTCCCGGCGCGCGTCGGGATGCAGCTCGAAGAACACCTCGAGCGCCTGGCTCACCAGGTCCGGCGGATACGGACGCAGGCGGTCGTCGTCGAAGTTGAGGTAGCAGATGCGGCTGCGGTCGACGCCCTCATCGATGAGGCGGAGAATCTCCTGGTAGACGCGGAACGACTTCCCGCAGCGGCGGATTCCCGCCACGACCTTGACGAGGTTGCCGACCCTTGGCTCCAGCGGCGTGCCGAGCGACAGGTCGCGCCTGACCAGAAACTGACGCACCGACGGGAGGACCGTCACGTGGAAGTCCTCGATGAGAAACCTGAGGGTGTCGCGCAACGATGCCATACCAATCGGCCGCCCTTCTCTCGCCTGCAAGACGCGCCTATTCTAGCAAACTGCAACTGCGGATGACAGTTTTTGGCGAAAACTGTAACTGTGGATGACAGTTTGGGGATAGAAGGACTTCGCGATCAATCTCCCCGCGCGTCATTAACGGCGCGCACCCGTTCGCGCCCCTACCTCTCGGCCACCACCATGAACAGCTGAGCACGCGTCTTGGCGCTGGCACGGGAGAAGGCGGCGCCGTCGCAGGAAGTCGCCCGCAGGCCCAGCGCGATGGATTCGCCGTCCGCAAGCTTGGCAAGCGTCGCATCGAGGTCCGGGTCGCAGGTGACGCGGCGCGCGCCCAGCGCCTCCAAGGTGCGCATGTCCCACTCCGGCCTGTCGACGTGCGAGATGGGCAGATCGGCGACAATCGCGTTGCGCGTGCGGAGCTGCTCGAGCGTCTGGGTGGGATGGACGGGCTCCTCACCGCGGGCCGCCGCGGCGGCGAAAGCCTGCCCGTAAGGGGCGTCGACGTTCGCGAACAGGCCACCGGGCCTCAGCACCCGTAGGGCCTCCGCGTAGACGTCCTCCACGCGGTCGAGAACCCATGTGACGTTGCGCGTGAGAACGAGGTCGAACGTCGCGTCGTCGAACGGCAGGCCGTGCACGTCGGACCGGACGAGCATCACTCGGCTCCCCACGTCGTGTCCGACGGCGTTGTCCCTCGCCTGGCACAGCATGTCGGCGGAGAAGTCGACCCCCGTCACCTCGCATCCCGCCCGCGCCAGAAGGATGGACATCATGCCGGAGCCGCAGCCCAGGTCCAGCGCGCGCAGACAGCCCTCCGACTCGGTAGCGCGCCCCTCGGCGGCGCGTCCCTCGCCCGTGCGCCCCTCGGCCTCGCTGACCAGCGCGGCGACCAGCCGACCGAACGCCTCGCCCCGCTCCGACGCCAGCTCGCCCTCGTGGAGCTCGGAGTACTCGCGCGCCCTCCCCGACCAGTAGCCGAGCGACATCTCGGCCCGCTCCGCATCACGCATGGGACGCTCGCACATGGAAGCCTTAAGCATGGGACACCCCTTCCTCCCGCCCGGCGTCGTACCTGATCGGCCCCGGGATGCAGGTCGTCCGGTCGCCCACGTGCGCCACGGTGACCGGGATGCCGTACACCTGCGTCATGACCTCGTCGCACACGACCTCGCGCGCGGGGCCGAGGCGTTGGATGCGACCCTTCGAGAGCACGGCGGTGGGGCAGTCGAGCATGAGGGCGTGGTCGGGGAAGTGCGTCGTCATGAGCACCCCGATGCCGCGCTCGCGCAGGCGCTCAACAAGACCCACAAAGCGGTACTGGTTGCCAAAGTCGAGGTGGGCGGTCGGCTCGTCGAGCAGCAGCGCCTCGGGCTCCTGGGCGAGTGCGGCGGCGATCATCACCAGCTGGCGCTCGCCTCCGGAGACCTCGGTGTAGGGACGGTCGGCCAGATGCTCGATGCCGAGGTAGACCAGCTGCTCGCGGGCGAACTCGACGTCGGACACGCCGGGACTCGCGAGGTAGCCGATGCGCGAGGTGCGCCCCATCGTCACGACGTCGATCACGTTGTAGGAGAAGGAGGGCGCGTGCGTCTGCGGCAGATAGGCGAAGCGCCGCGCCAGCTCGGCCGGCCGGTACGAGCCAACCGGTCTCCCGTCGAGCTCCACCGTGCCCGCAAGCGGCCTGAGCTCGCCGATCAGGTTGCGCAGGAGCGTCGACTTGCCCGTGCCGTTGGTGCCCAGGACGCACAGCACCCCGGGCGACTCGCATGTGAACGAAACCCCGTCGAGCACCGGCCGCGCGGGGTCGTAGCCGAACCTCAGGTCGGTCGCGGTCAGGCGCATCACCAGTTCACCTTCCTGCGATAGATGAAGTAGAGGAACACCGGCACGCCCACGATGCCCGTCACGACGCCGATGGGGATCTCCATGCTGGTGAGGGCGCGACAGACGTCATCGATCACGAGCAGATAGACGACGCCGAGCGAGAACGAGGCAGGCAGCAGCCGGCGGAAGTCGGGACCGGTGACCATGCGCGCGAGGTGCGGCACCACGATGCCGACCCATCCGATGATGCCCGAGACGCTCACGGAGAGCGCGGCGAGCACCGACGCGGCGACGATGACCGTCGCACGGTCCCGGCGGACGTCCACGCCGAACGACCGCGCCTCGGTGTCGCCCAAAGCCAGCACGTTGAGCCGCCAGCGGAAGGCGAGGAGCACGAGAAGCGCCACGACGTAGAGCGGTAGGATCATGAGAATCTTCTCGTAGCTCACGGCCGAGAACGACCCCATGAGCCAGTAGACGATCTGGGGCAGCTTCTCGGTAGGGTCGGCGACGAACTTGAGCAGCGACACGAGCGAGGCGAAGAGCGAGCTCACGAGCATGCCCGCGAGCACGAGGGTCACGTTGGACTGTCTGCTGCGCGACGCCACCAGAAAGGTGAGCGCCACGGTGAGAATGCCGAACCCGATGGCCGAGAACTGCGTGACGACCATGCCGGAGCCGACGAGGATCCCCAGCGCCGCGCCGAAGCCTGCGCCGTTCGACACACCGAGCGTGTAAGGCGATGCGAG
>CAYMHQ010000189.1:3600-5428 GCA_964390275.1 uncultured Coriobacteriaceae bacterium | reverse complement strand
CCCTCCCTCCGCCTTTACCCATGCCTTACCTCGGCTTTCCGGAGTCTTTGCCCGGGCTTGACGCGGGCTTTACACGGGCGGCGCATCATTCTCCTCGAACCCGATGACATGGGTCGCGATGCACGGCGGATGGGCCGTCGTGCGAAAAAGAGGAGAGAGACACATGAACTTCGCTATGGACCGTCGCAACTTCGTCAAGGCCGCCTCGCTGGCCGGCGCCGCCGGTCTCGCCATGGGCGCCACCTCCGCGATCGCCGAGGAGACCGCCGCCGAGACCAAGGCCCCCAAGTACATCTTCCTGTTCATCGGCGACGGCATGGGCAACGAGCAGGTCCAGATCGCCAGCTTCTACAAGGGCACCGTCGAGAACGACGGCGCCGTGGTGCAGAGCCCGCTCTCGTTCATGGGCTTCCCCCACACGGGCAGCGTGACCACCTACGACTCGACCTCCTTCTGCCCCGACTCCGCCTCCACCGCGACCTCGATCGCCACCGGCCACAAGACCAAGTCGGGCACCATCAACATGGACCCCGAGACCCTCTCGCAGCCCTATGAGACCATCTCCGAGAAGCTGCACGCGCAGAAGGGCTACAAGATCGGCGTGCTCTCCACGGTCAACATGAACCACGCCACGCCCGCGGCGTTCTACGCGCACCAGGACAAGCGCGGCAACTACTACGCGATCGGCGAGGAGATGACCACCTCCGGCTTCGAGTTCTTCGCCGGCGGCGCGTGGCTCGCCCCCACCGACAAGGGCGGCGACAAGACCGACCTCAACGAGCTGGCCGCCCAGAACGGCTACACCGTCGCCACCACGCAGGCCGAGGCCGAGGCCCTCAACGCCGAGTCCGGCAACGTCCTCATCATCGCCGAGACCCTGGCCGACGGCAACGCCATGAGCTACGAGCTCGACGCGGCCGAGGGCGAGTGGCGCTTCGCCGACTACGTCAAGAAGGGCATCGAGTGCCTCGGCGACGAGCAGCCCTTCTTCATGATGGCCGAGGGCGGCAAGATCGACTGGGCCTGCCACGCCAACGACGCCGCCTCCTCGATCCACGACGTCCTCGCCCTCGACACCGCCGTGCAGGCCGCGATCGACTTCTACAACGAGCACGCCGACGAGACGCTGATCCTCGTCACCGCCGACCACGAGACCGGCGGCCTCTCCATCGGCTACAAGACCACCAACTACGACACGTTCCTCACGAACCTCACGCACCAGACCATGTCCTACGCCAAGTTCGACTCCGACGTGGTCGCGAACTACACCGCCGAGGGCTCCGAGGTGACCTTTGACGACGCGATGGCCGACGTCAAGCAGTACTTTGGCCTGATGACCGAGGCCGACGAGGACGCCGCCTCCTGCGACCCCGCGGGCGAGAACGGCTCGCTGGTCCTCACCACCGCCGAGCTCGAGGAGCTCGAGGAGGCCTTCGCCCGCACCATGGAGGTGGGCAGCGGCTCTCAGAGGACGATGAGCCAGGAGAACTACGAGCTCTACGGCACCTACCAGCCGTTCAGCATGGCCCTCTGCCACATCCTCGACGCGAAGTCGGGCATCTCGCACTGCACCTACGCCCACACCGGCGCGCCCGTGAACATCTACGCCATGGGCTGCGGCAGCGAGCTTTTCGACGGTGCCTTCGACAACACCGAAATCTACAACAAGCTCGCCCAGCTCACCGAGGTCGAGTAGGCTCGTCGAGCGGACCCCGAGCGAGCCTCCGAGTAGGCTCGCGGGACAACAACGGGCAGGCGGGGTGACGCGACTCCTCCTCCTGCTTGGACCATAGCGACGGCGGAAGGCCCGGGTGCGCAGGCGCTCGGG
>CAYMHQ010000189.1:0-3500 GCA_964390275.1 uncultured Coriobacteriaceae bacterium | reverse complement strand
CGCCGGGCTGGCGAGCTGTGCGCGGTTGGTGGACTTTACGAGAACTTTACGTTCGCTTTGCCGATGTTTGACAGACGCCTTACATTCTTTACTCTGTATGGAAGTATGGAAGAGTCCGCGAGAATGCAGGAAGTTGTAGGAGGTAGGGCATGGCCGTCGACCTGTCCTCAGTCATCGAAGCGATTGTCGCCAACCCCGTGCTCGGCCTCATCATCGTGCTGTGTCTGGGCGCCACCATGGTGAACGGCGCGACCGACGCCCCCAACGCCATCGCCACCGTCGTGGGGACGCGCGCCATGCCCGCGGGGCCGGCCATCGCCATGGCGGCGGTCTGCAACTTTGTGGGGCTCGTGGGCATCACGATGATCTCGACCGCGGTCGCGGGAACCATCTTCGGCATGGTCGACTTCGGCGGCAACAACCACCACGCCCTCGTCGCGCTCGCCGCCGCCATGGTCGCCATCATCGTGTGGGGCGTGGCCGCGTGGGCGTTCGGCATCCCCACGAGCCAGAGCCACTCGCTCGTCGCGGGCATCACCGGGGCCGCGATCGCGCTTCAGGGCGGCGTCGACGGCATCAACCTCGCCGAATGGATGAAGGTCATCTACGGACTCGTCATCTCCACGTTCCTCGGCTTTGGCAGCGGGTGGCTCTTTGTGCGCATCATCAAGCTCATCTGCCGGAGAATGAACCGCTGCAAGACGCTGACCTTCTTCCGGTGGGCGCAGATCATCTCGGGCGCCGGCGTCGCGGTGCTGCACGGCGCGCAGGACGGCCAGAAGTTCCTGTCGCTTGCGATGCTCGCCGTCATGCTCGGCGTCTACGGCACCGCGGACATGGACGGCTTCCCCATGTGGATCATCATCCTCGTGAGCCTCGCCATGTCGCTCGGCACCGCGATCGGCGGGCGCAAGATCATCAAGTCGGTGGGCATGGACATGGTGAAGATGGAGCAGTTCCAGGGGTTCGCCGCGTGCCTCTCCGCGTGCTTCTGCATCGGCCTCGCGACGTTCACGGGCATACCGGTCTCCACGACGCACACCAAGACCACCGCGATCATGGGCGTGGGCGCCGAGAAGAGCCTGCGCTCCGTGCGCTGGAACCTCGCCGGCCGGATGGTGCTCACGTGGGTGCTCACCTTCCCCGGCTGCGGCCTGCTCGCCTGGGCGTTCACGTACCTGTTCCTGCTGTTCATGTAGGGTGACGCGGCTCGCGGCGGCGTTTGCGGCGGCGTTCGCGGCGGAGCGGGAGTGTGCGCTCTAATTGGCGGCTGCCTGCGTTTGCGTGTCGGTCTGCGCTTCGGTCTGCGCTTCGGTCTGCTGAACCTGGTGGCGCGCTTCGGTGCCCGCCGTCCAGCCGATCGCCCCGGCGACCGCCGCCACGAGCACGAGGCAGAGGACGGCGAGCGGCACGAAGGGCACCTGGCGACGTTCCGCCTGCGGGGCCTCAGCAGTGATGCCCTTGGTGTGCTCTGGCTCGGACTCGTCATTGATTTCGACAATCGTCTTACTCGTGCGCTTGTCGCCGACGCCGGCCTTCGCGGAGGCGCCGCCCGACCCCGTGCCCGCGTTGGGCACCGGGACCCCGAGCGCGGCGGCGACCTCGGCGGCGCTTCGGAAGCGCAGACTCGGCTCGAACGCGCTCGCCTTCTCGATGACCGCGCGCACCCATGCGGGCACGAGCGACTCGTCTGCCAGCGCGTTCTCGAACGCGGACGACTCGTCCGGGCGCACGCCGGTGAGCATGTAGCCCAGCAGTTGGCCGATCGAGTAGACGTCGGAGCGCGCGTTGGTCTGGGCGAACCCGTACTGCTCGGGCGCCGCGAAGCCGTACGTCCCGAGCGAGGTGGTGTCGCGGGTGGCGTGGGAGTTGCGCATGCGGGCGATGCCGAGGTCGATGAGATGCGCGCCGTCGGCCGCGACCACGATGTTTGTGGGGGAGATGTCGCGGTGGATGATGTCCCGTTCATGGAGCGCCCCCGCGGCCTCGCACACCTGGCCGACGATGCGCACGGCGTCCTCGACCGCCAGATGGCCGCGCTCCGCGACGAGGCTCTCGAGCGTCTGACCAGGGACGTAGTCGTACACCACGACGAAGCAGTCGGGCAGCTCGTAGGTGGCGTCGACGTGCGGCAGACGCGGGCAGTTGCATTCGGCGAGCGTAGACCAGATGCGCTGGCGGGCGAGCGGGGTGGGGACCTTCTTGCGGATGAACGGGCCGGTGTCGCCGACGCTCACGAGCTCGGTCGTGCCGCCCTGCCCCTGCGCGAGGACGCGGTCCACGTGGTAGAGGTCGTCGAGGTACATGGCGTGCATGACCTGCTGGTCGTTCAATGCGCCCTCCGCCTCTCCGTCTAACCGTCTGCCGTCCCGTTTCCGTGCTACGTACCGCCCTGCTCCGCTGCGAAACACGGCGTCTGAAATGCTAATCTCAGTTCGTGACTGATTCCTCAGTTGTCAACTGATTTTAGCCTAGGAGGGGCAGCATCTCCACAGGTGGCGGAGGGGAACGCCGGCGAGTTGGGGGCGCGCCCGCGCGGCCCGGTTGGTGCCCGGCTAGCCCCGGAACGTCCGGCTGAGCCTGCCGGTGCCGAGGAGCGTCTGCTCTCCGAGGCGGTAGAGCTCGTCGTCGGTCTGCGCACGTGTGTAGCCGTGTTCGATGCACCAGATGAGGATCGCGTCGCGCCGCTGCTTGCACCACAGCTCCGACGCGCCTGAAAGACGCAGCAGTCGCTGAGTCTCGCACAGGTCGCACTTCAGGCCGATCGCGATCATGATGGCGTTGTTGCGCCCGGGGCGGCTCTTGCCGCTGAAGATGTCGTACACGACGGTGGGGTTGAGGCCCGAGCGGTTGATGACGTCCGCCCGCTTCATGCCGCGCGCCTCGAGGAGTTCCCGCAGGTAGTCGGTGAGAATTCGCGTGCCGACGTCGGGCTCGCCCAAGAACGTGTCGATGCTGGAGCTCGCCAGCAGCCTTTCGAGCAGCTCGCCGGTCAGGCGCTCGGGCGGCATGCCGGAGGTGCCGTCCGTCGCCGTGGTGCTGGTGCCGTGGGCCTCGGCAACGGCCTGGGAGTCAGCGGCAAGGCTGGCGACGTCGGCGGTGCTGGCGGGGTTGGGGTCTGCGGAGCCGGCAGAACTGATGGGGCCGGTGGCATTGGCGGAATCGGCGAAGCTGACGGCGATGGGGGAGCTGAGGGCGGACATGCGGGGGAATCCTCTCGGTCAGGCGGTCTGGAGCACAGTATAGGCGTGATTGCTGTGGGGTCCCGCCGCGGCTCGAAGACCCGCGCGGGCGGTCAAAAACTCCACGTGGGGGATTTGGATCGCATTGCGGGGGTGACCTTGCGGGAGTGCACGGGGAACAAAACGACCGCCCCGCCCCTCGGAACCCGGTGTCCGAAGGGCGGGGCGGATTGACGCTTAACGCTCGGGAAATGAGGTGCTAACAGGCGCCCAGGCTTGCGCCTTTGGCGTAGGAGCGCACCTCGTCGACGGTGAAGC
>CAYMHQ010000188.1:0-5464 GCA_964390275.1 uncultured Coriobacteriaceae bacterium | reverse complement strand
AAAACGAACGCAAAAGCGAGAGCAAAATTTTGCTACCGCTTTTGCGCACAAATCGCGAGAGAAAGCGAGAGGAAACGCGAACGAAAACGTGCGGGATGATTCGCGAAAACGCACGGGGAAGCCCTTTCGCGCCGCCTACGCGCTGACCCCGTGCGCGCGATCCCACGCCTGCATGAGCCGCTCGACCGTCGCCGCGTCGCGCTCGGCGCGTTCGCCCTCGTCGGGCTTGCCGGCACGCTTCTCAGCCGCCATGGCCTCGACGAACGCTTGGAACCCTGCGCGCTGCTCGGCGGGGGTCCCGAGGTCCGTGAGCTCGCCGAACTCGGCATCGGCCTCGAGCCTGGCCAGGTAGAGATGCTCGTAGCGGCGGCAGAGCGCGTCGTAGCGCTGGTGCTCCTCCTCCTGGGCGCGACGACGGGCATCGGAGTCCTTCTTCACAAGGAAGCTGAGGTACTCGTCGAACGCCGCCCGCGCCGCCGGCGAGAGCGAGTCGTACATATGCTGGACGCCGCCGCGGATCGCGTTGACGTCGGACCCGTCCCTGCCCACGATGACGTCGATGGGCACGCGGAAATGGTCGGCCAGGGCCCACGCCGACTGCAGCGGGATCTTGTCGGGGCTGCACTCGTAGCGCGAGTAGGTGGGCAGGGGGATCTCCATCTTTGCCGCGAACTCCTTGGCGGTCTTGAACCCGGCCATCTTGCGCAGTTCCTGCAACGAGCTTGCCATAACCTCGCTCCTTCTCATATCAACAATGCAAACGTGCCGAGATTCCATCTTCTGCAAAGATTACCACGTCGCGACAACTTCCAACGACCTCAGTTTGATTCTAGCAGAACCGACGGCAGAAAATGGAGTATTCAAAGGGGAAAGTGAGAATGCCGACGACAGGCGAGGCAATCTGCCAGGGCGAAGTGGCCAGCCGGGCGTGCTGGAAGACTTCCATTTCAGGTCTTTTGGGATTTATGGCCATCGGAAGTATGTGGGCTTCACTTTTGATATGACCGCGGGAATGTATAGGCTTCGGCGCCGGACCGTAAATCATCTGGCTCATCGTCGCAGGTGAATGCGGTATACCCTCTCTTGGAGAAAGTCAAGTCAAGGTCAAGAAAAAACAGGGCGCCCCGCCCGCTCCCCACCTCGTTACCAAAAAGCGGGCCGCCCCGGTTCCCCAGGACGGCCCGCCCTTCTCGCAAGCATTCGCCCGCGCGCACCTTACCCGCGCGCAGACAACCTACCCGTGCGTCTTCCCCTCTCGCCTTATTTCCCCAGGTAGGCAGCGGCGGCCTGAGCGGCGAAGCGGCCGGAGTTGTTGGCCCAGCTGGACTGCGAGCCGGGGGCCTTGTTCACGTCGTAGGCGTCGCCGTAGAGGCCGCCCGCGTCGCAGCCGACGGCGTAGAGGCCGGGGATGACCTCGCCGTTCGTGTCGAGGACCTCGCAGTCGACGTCGATCTTCACGCCGCCCACGGTGCAGTAGTAGCCGTCGCCGATCTCGGCGATGTAGTACGGGCCCTCCTCGATGGCGTGCATCTTGTCGGCAGCCTTCGCGAAGTCGGGGTCGACGCCCGCGGCGCAATACCCGTTGTACTCCTCGATGACGGCCTTGAGCGCCTCGGCGTCCAGGCCCACGGCCTCAGCCAGACCCTCGATGGTGTCGGACTTGTGCACCGACTCGAGCGCTTCGACGGCCTCGGTGACCCCGGCCAGAGGCTCGCCGGCGGCAACAAAGCTGAAGCACGTGCCGTAGACGCCCTCGTTCTCCCACGCGTCGAGGTCGCCCTTGCAGAAGACGGCGTAGGTGCGGTACTGGTTGCGCTGCGCGATGCCCACGCGGGCGAAGTCGTTCTCCCACTTGTCCTCGTTGACCCAGCGCTCGCACTTCTCGTTAATCCACAGAACGGGCTGCGTGGATGCGATGTAGTCGGGCTGGCCCCAGGTGGAGCCGGTCATGACGGGACCGCACCACATGACGGTGCCCAGGCCCTCGGCCATGTCGGCGCCGGCCGCGCGGGCCATCTTGATGCCGTCGGCGTCGCGGCCGGTCATGCCCTGCGGCGCGAGGAGCTCGTTGTGGGTCTCGGAGACCGCGTAGAGGAAGTCGAGGTTGTTCGCGAAGCCGCCGGTCGCGAGGACCACCGCGGGGGCCTCGACCTTGACGACGGTGCCGTCGGCGCGCACGGCGAGGACGCCAGCGACCTTGCCGCCGTCCATGACGACCTGCTTGGCCGGGCACTCGAGCTCGATCTGCACGCCGAGGTTCGCGGCCGCGTTGGCCATGGACTCCATGAAGCTCACGCCCGGGCCCTTGTCGAGGTTGCGCTTGAAGATGTGCCACGCCTTGTGGTCGCCGTACTGCTGGACGTGGTCGAACTCGACGCCCAGGTCCTCGAGCCACTCGATGGTCTCGCCCGTGGTGCTGAAGAACTTCTTGTAGAGGTCGTGGTTGGGCACCCAGTGGTGGTAGTCCATGCAGTTGTTGATGGCCTCGGCCACGGTCTGGGTCTCGCCGCACTCCTCGGTCCAGTGGGTCTCGACGCCGAACATGCCCTCGACGCCGATGAACGAGCCGCCGGTGAAGCTGAACTTCTCAAGGACGATGGGCTCGAGGCCGAGCTGCTTGGCCTGGCAGGCGCACGCAAGGCCGGAACCGCCGGCGCCGCAGATGACGATGTCGCAGCTCAGGGTCTCGGTGGGCTCGCCGACCTCCTCGAGGTTCCAGGCGTCGGAGGTCTCGGCGATGATCTTGGCCTCAGCGGGCGCGACGGCGGAGAGCGAGGCGGCCGCGACGCCGGCAGCGGCGGCGCCCGCGACGAACGAGCGGCGGGACATGGTGGTGGCGGAGGCGGTGGCAGACATAACGGACATGCGAATCCCCTTTTCAGCGAATGTGCGCGCGGCGGTCGGCTCCCCTATGGAGGGCCGCCGCGCGAAACCCCTGTTGGATGCAGATGCACGTCGCGACTGTGTGTCTGGCTGCGGAGTATATTGGACCGCCGCACGTCTCGGTTCAAGACCTCTCACCCCAGCCCAAAGTGTGACCCTCAAACGCAAAGTTGGACTGTCCGTCGGGCGCCGCTGCGGAGTATCATGTGCCGGGCCGGAATGACGAACCGGCGCGGGTCGAGCCGGCGCGGGTCGAATCCGTCGCGCACGCCAAACAGCAGGAGGCGCCATGAACAGCGAGCAGCTGAAGTACTTCGAGCTGACCTACCAGGAGCGCAACTACTCCGCCGCCGCGCGCCTCGTGCCCGTGTCGCCGCAAGGTCTCACCAAGTCGATCCGCGCGCTCGAGAAGGAGCTCGGCGTCACCCTCTTCGAGCCCGACGCGAACGGCATGCCCTCCCCCACCCCCTTCGCCGCCGAGCTCTACGAGTTCACCGAGGTCACGGCCAGCAACCTGAGACTCATGCACGAGGCGTTCGACCGGCTGCGCGGGCAGGAGACCCACGAGCTGCGCCTGGGGTGCTCGCTCGGCGTGATGGGCGCCCTCGGCCCCGAGTTCCTCGACGGCTTCCGCGCGATGCAGCCCAACGTGCGCGTGTCCTACTGGGAGACGAACGACGAGCTCTGCGACAAGGGCCTCTCCCAGGGCGACTACGACCTCGCGCTCGCCGTGCTCCCCTGCAACCCGGCGTTCGACTCCGCCCCGCTCTACCGCTGCCCGCTCTACTTCTGGGTCAACGCCGCCGACCCGCTTGCCCGCAAGAAGGACACCGGAATCACCCTCGAGGACCTGCGCGGCTACGACGTCGCCCTGCCCGGCCAGGGCTTCAAGTGCTACGAGGGGCTCTGCCGGCTGAACGAGGAGCGGGGCCTGGGCCTGGGGCACATCTTTGAGATGAGCGAGATCTTCCAGCTCTACGAGTTCGCCGCGCGCGGCCGGGGGCTGGGCTTCACGGCGCGCCACCACGTGAACCTCTCCGTCTTCGCCCACGACGACACCGTGGTCGCCCTCCCGCTCGAGGAGCTGAGCTGGGGCTTTGGCATCGAGCGCCTCCCAACCCACGCCCTCGGCGACGTGGAGCAGACCTTCTGGAACTGGTGCCTCGCCTATTCGAAGCGCCTCCCGAGCGACCCGCTGTAGGGGGCGCGGACGAAAAGCGGGATGACCCCACCTTCGAGACCCCACCTTCGAGACAAGCCTTAATCTGCGATCGGTCGACACCAATCTTCACGTTTATTTTGTAATCTTCAATTTTTTGCGAAGATTGATTATACTTCCGTGAAGATTATGGAGGTGCAAAATGGAAGTGCAGATGGGCACGGCGGAAATCATTGAGCAGGCATTACGACGAGACATCGATTCGGGCGCAACGGTGCGCCCCCTGGAAGCAAGCCTGAGTGCTTATCTCGCAGGCGCCTACGACCTGTACGAGGCTCGGCTGCTCGGCAAAAGGCTGGTTTTGGCCCAACCCACAGAGAGCGGGGAGGACTCGGACAAGGTCACAAAGAGGGCGGACGTTCTGGGGAAAGCGCTGGGAGAGCCCGTTGTGCTCCGCCTCACCGCGCTGTCGCGGCCACAGCGACGCACGCTAATCGAGGGCGGTCAGGCGTTCATGACGGACGGCGGCGACTACTACCTGCCCCAGCTCGCTCTAACGCTCTCGGAGAAAGCGCTTCTCCCCCCTGTTCGCGAGCGCTCGTTCAGCCCCACTCAGCAATCCGTGTTCCTATACTGCCTCTATGCCGGGGAAGGCCCCATCTCCCAATCCGACATACAGAGCGCCCTGGGCCTGTCCTCCGGAAGCGCGTCGTCGGCTCTCTCGCTGTTCGTCCGGCTCGACCTGCTTGAGTTCACCACAGGGGGAAAGACAGGTAGAAAGAAGAGTTACCGTCTCCGAGACCGGTCACAATTCTACCGTGACGGAATCAGGCGATTCGGCTCGCCTGTCCGAGAGGCAATAACGGCGCCCCTCCCCGCCGGCGGGGAGGGTTGGCTCAAATCAGGCCTCTCAGCCTTGGCCGACCAGAGCGACCTGCTTCCTCCGGAACGCCCCGAGTTCGCCGTGTCTCCCAGCCAAGCAAAGCTGATCTCGTCGAGTGACGATACGACGACCGCGCTGTGCAGCGTCAAGGTCCTGAGATACGACCCGGCGCCGTTCGCGTCGCGGGGATGCGTCGACCCGCTGACCATGCTGCTGACCGTCGACGAAGACGACGAGCGCATCTCTATAGCGCTCAGACAGGCATTAAGGAGCTGCGAATGGTATCAGGGCTAGAGACGTTCAAGCGCTGGTTCGAAGCGTATTCGACCCGCTATGTCATTATCGGCGGAACGGCGTGCAACCTCATCTTCGCCGAGTACGGCGCCCCCGAACGCGCCACCCACGACATCGACATGGTCATCGTTGCCGAAGCCTTCGACCGCGATTTCTACAATCGCTTCGTCGAGTTCGTCAAAGCGGGAGGCTACCAGCACAAAAACAAGGCAGAGAGATACGAGCTGTATCGTTTCGAAAGACCT
>CAYMHQ010000187.1:0-5468 GCA_964390275.1 uncultured Coriobacteriaceae bacterium | reverse complement strand
TCACGGTCATGAAAACGTCTTCTCCTTTGAAAGAGACAGGTTGTTCGGCTCGGTCGCGATGCCGGCTCAGCCGCGCGACCCCGGCCTCCGCGCGATGCGGGTCGCGATGAACTCCGCAATCGACTCGGCGTCGTCGAGGTCGAACGCCTCGAGACCGAGGGTCCGCGCGGCCTCGAGCGCCTCGGGGATGTCGCTCGCGAGGGCGATGGTGAGCCCGTCGGGCATGCGGTCGGCGTTGTCGCCGAGGACGGTGGGGTCGAACTCGAACCGCCGGCCCTCGCGCGTCGCCCGCACGAGCTCGTCTGCCGCGACGCGGTCGCGCTCGTTCCCGGAGCGCATGATCTCGATCGACGGGAGGCCGCTGTGCCGGTAGCCCTCGACGATCACCACGTCATGCGGGGCCATCTGGGCCACGATCTCGTCGGCCTCAAGCTGGCGTTCGAGCCCGCGGATGAGGGCGAACTTGTCCGGCGAGCACACGGCAACCTCGCTCGCCCCCGCCTCGCGGTGGCGCCAGGAGTCCTTGCCCGGAATGTCGATGTCGAACCCCCGGTGGCCATGGTGCTTGACCGAGCCGACGTCGACCCCGCGCTTCACGAGCGCGGAGATGACCGCCGTGACCAGGGTCGTCTTGCCGGAGTTGTGCCGGCCCACAAAGGAGACGGCCGGGCTGCGGAGGCTCTCGAACGCCGACGGGAAGGGCTTCGCAGCCGGAGTCTCGCGGACGGAGGCACTCACGGGCCTGGGCGCCGGCTTCCAGGCGAACCCCTCGCGGGCCGACCACCACGAGTCGACGGCCGCGGCGAGGTCCCCAACCGAGCCGTCGTTCATGATGACCGAGCTCGAGATGGCTATGCGCTGGTCGTCGGTGATCTGGCGCGCGTTGCGGCGCTCGAAGTCGTCGAGCTCCATCCCCCGCCCCAGGCAGTGCGCGCGCCGGATCTCGACGGGGCAGGCCACGGTCACGATCTCGTCAGCGAACTTGTGCATCTCGGGGCATTCCTCGATGAGCGGGACCTCCACCACGGTGACGCGCTCGGCAGACCCCATGCAGCTGCACCCGCTCGTGAGCGTCTCGCCGAGGCGCTCCATAATAGGGGGATGCGTGATGGCGTTCAGGTCTGCCGTGTCCTCGAACGAGGCGAACGCGCGCCGGGCGAGCAGCCTCCGGTCGACCTCGGCCAGGGAGACGTCGATGTCCTCGCAGCCATGGTCCTCCAGAAGCTCGAACAGGGAGTCGGAGTCGAACCCTTCAGGCCAGCGGAGCACGTCGGACCCAAACCGGCGGGCGAGCTCAACCTTAACCTCCGCGTCGCCGAGCACGTCGTGCGCGATCACGTCGAGGTCGACGACACGCGCCCCCTTGTCGCGCATCAGCCTGCAGACGGCGGACTTGCCGCTTCCCAGGCCGCCCGTGAGAAACACCGTGTACATCGCTCCTCCGATCTCCGGTCCCCGCTTCACCCAGCCGCGCCCAGCGCGCCGCCCCAACGGCGAGCGACGCTCGCAGTCCGCCCCATTATGGCAGATTGGAGCGCGCGTCCGCAGAGCCGACCGGGGTCGCCGCGAGAAACACCTAATGCGAGCAGAGATGCCAGAACGCAACAGCCGAGGCCGCGGCGACGTTGAGGGAGTCGACCTGGTTCGCCATGGGGATGCGAACGGTAAGGTCGCAGCCCTCGATCGTCTCCCTCATGAGACCGTCTCCCTCGGTCCCAAAGACCATCGCGAGCCGGTCGACCTCGAGGAGCGAGGGGTCGTCGAGGCGGATCGAGTCGTCGGAGAGCGCGAACGCGGCGGTCGTGAAGCCGAGCTCATGAAGGAGCGAGAGGCCGGGCTGTGGCCACTGCGAGGGGTCGTCGCCGATGCGCGTCCACGGGACCTGGAAGACCGTCCCCATGCTCACGCGGAGCGCCCTGCGGTAGAGCGGGTCGTAGCAGGTGGGCGTGACGAGGACGGCGTCGACGTTGAGGGCGGCGGCACTGCGGAAGAGGGCCCCGACGTTCGTGTGATCGACGATGCCCTCGAGCACCGCGACCCTGCGGGCGTCGCGGACGACCTCGGCGACAGGCCGGGGCGCAGGCCGGCGCATAGCGCACAGGGCCCCGCGCGTCAGGGCGAACCCGGTGAGTTTCTCGAGCTCCTCGACGGGCGCGACAAAGACGGGCAAGTCGCCCTCGCACAGCCCGGCGCGCTCGAAGCGCCCCGCGCACTCAACGGCCGCGTCGAGCCACCTGGGTGTCACAAGGAACGAGAGCGCCGTCATCCCGCCCTCGAGCGCGCGGTCGATCACCTTGAACGACTCGGCCACGAAGACGCCGCGCTCGGGCTCGAGGCGGCTGCGGAGCTGGACCTCGGTCAGACGGGCGAAAACGTCGAGGCGCTCGTCCTCGAACGAAGCAACGGGAATCACCTGAACAGCCACGATACCCCCAAATAGGAAGAGGGCGGGCCACCTCGAGAGACGGCCCGCCCTGCTACAGCTTTATATCTTGCGAACAGACCCCGGCACAGCGCTCAGTCGCGCGCTGCCGGAGACATGCCTAGTACCCGACTACTCGGCGGGAGCGGCCTCGGGGGCAGCAGCCTCGGCGGCGGGAGCCTCCTCAGCAGCGGGCGCGGCGGCAGGCGCGGGAGCGGGCTTCGGCTCGAGCGGGGTCACGGCGACCTCGATGCCGAGCGTCTCGGCCGCGGACTTCATCGAGAGGGAGACGCGACGACGGTCGAGGTCGATCTCCATGACCTTGACGTGCACGGTCGCGCCGACCTTGGTGACCTGCGAGGGCTGGTCGACGTGGGCCTTGGCCATCTCGGAGATGTGCACGAGGCCCTCGATGCCGTCGCCGAGCTCAACGAAGACGCCGAAGGGCACGAGCTTCGTGACCTTGCCCTCGACGATGGCACCCACGGGGTACTTCTTGACGAGCGTGCGCCACGGGTCCTCGGTGGTCTGCTTGAGACCGAGGGAGATGCGCTCGCGGTTCATATCGACGTCGAGCACCTCGACCTCGACCTCCTGGCCGACCTTGACGACCTCGGAGGGATGGTTGACGTGGTTCCAGGACAGCTCGGAGATGTGCACCAGGCCGTCGATGCCGCCGAGGTCGACGAAGGCGCCGAAGTCGACGATGCTGGAGACGGTGCCCTTGAGGCGCATGCCGACCTGCAGCTTGGAGAGGATCTCCTGGCGCTCGGCCTTGCGGGCCTCCTCGAGCACGACGCGGCGGGAGAGGACGACGTTGTTGCGGTTGCGGTCCATCTCGATGACGCGGGCCTCGATGCGGGTGCCCATGTAGGCGCCGAGGTCCTTGACGCGACGGAGGTCGACGAGGGACGCGGGAAGGAAGCCGCGCAGGCCCACATCGAGGATAAGGCCGCCCTTGACGACCTCGATGACCTCGCCCTCGACGTTCTCGCCGGAGTTGAACTTCTCCTCGATGCGGTTCCAGGCGCGCTCGTACTCGGCGCGCTTCTTGGAGAGGATCAGACGGCCGTCCTTGTCCTCCTTCTGGAGAACGAGAGCCTCAATCTCGTCGCCGATGGAGACGATGGTGTTCGGGTCCGCGTCCTTGCGGATGGAAAGCTCGCGAACGGGGATGACGCCCTCGGACTTGTAGCCGATGTCCAAAAGAACCTCGTCGTAACCAATCTTGACAACGGTGCCGTCGACGATGTCCCCTTCGTCGAAGTCGACGATGGTGTTGTCGACAAGGCCGTTCATCTCCGTGTCGTCGATGACGTCAAGAGAAAAAATCGAAGGGTTCTTAAGCTCACTCAAGGGTGGACCCCTTTCAAACCGGGGCCCCGATCGTCATGGTCATCGTGCCAAACGCCTCTTCCGCTTTATGCAAAGGGAGTGCGGCACGAGGAAGTACATGTCTCAGGGGCCAATAATGTCATGGTATGCGCCCCATGCGCATACAGGTGGTTAAGATACGACATTTCGAGCTTCTCCGCCACTGTCATTGCAAGCCTATTCAGGTAAAACGCAGGACTCGCTCAAGGGATTCACCGTATCTTCGTATGTGTGTCGACACATGGAAACAAACGTCTCCGCGCGACAAGTCGACTTGCGTCGAATGCAACAGAAGCGCGCCCGTCCGTGCAGTGCACAGGCGGGCGCGCCAAGGCTTGCTATGGGTACCGCAGCGAACGGGAGGCTTGCAGCGCGCCTACTCCGCCTGGGCGGGCTCGGGCGCGAGGGAGCAGTCGCGCTCGGCGATCTCCTTGAGGACGGAGGCGACGAACTCGTCGAGCTCGCGAGTCACCGTCTCGTTCGTGCGGTCGCGGACCGAGACAGTCCCGTTCTGGCTCTCCTTCTCGCCGAGGATGAGCATGTAGGGCACGCGGTCGATCGAGCGGGCGTCGCGGATCTTGTAGCCGATCTTCTCGCCGCGCGTGTCGAGGACGGCCCTGATGCCGGCGGCGAGGAGCTTGTCGGTGACCTCGCGCGCGTAGTCCATCGTCTTCTCGGAGACGGGGAGCACCTTCACCTGGCACGGGGCGAGCCACGTGGGGAACTTGCCGGCGTAGTGCTCGGTCAGGACGCCGATGAAGCGCTCGACGGAGCCGAACACGACGCGGTGAATCATGATGGGGCGGACCTTGGAGCCGTCGCTCGCCGTGTAGACGAGGTCGAAGTTCTGCGGCATCTGGAAATCGAGCTGGATGGTGCCGCACTGCCAGGTGCGCCCGAGGCAGTCCTCGAGGTGGAAGTCGATCTTGGGGCCGTAGAACGCGCCGTCGCCCTCGTTCACCACGTACTCCATGCCGAGCGAGTCGAGCGCGTTGATGAGGCCGTTCGTCGCGGCCTCCCAGTCCTCGTCGGACCCCATGGAGTCCTCGGGGCGCGTGGAGAGCTCGACGTGGAACGGGAAGCCGAACTTCTCGTACACGCTCATGATGAGGTGCGCGACGTTCACGACCTCATCCGCGATCTGCTCGCGCGTGATGTAGAGGTGGGCGTCGTCCTGCGTGAAGCAGCGGACGCGGAACAGGCCGTGGAGCGCGCCCTTGAGCTCGTGACGGTGAACGAGGCCGCACTCGGCGTAGCGCAGGGGCAGGTCGCGGTAGGAGCGCGGCTTGTTCTTGTAGACGAGCACCGAGCCGGGGCAGTTCATCGGCTTGACGGCGAAGTCCTCCTCGTCGATCTTGGTGAAGTACATGTTGTCCTTGTAGTGCGCCCAGTGACCGCTCGTCTCCCAGAGCTCGCGGTTGAGGATGATGGGCGTCATGATCTCGTCATAGCCGTTGGCATGGTGAATCTCGCGCCAGTACTCCATGAGCGAGTTGCGCAGCAGCATGCCGTTCGGCAGGAAGAACGGGAAGCCCGGACCCTCCTCGGAGAACATGAAGAGCTCCATCTCCTGGCCGATCTTGCGGTGGTCGCGACGCTTCGCCTCCTCGAGCATGGCGAGATGGGCGTCGAGCTCCTCCTTGGTGGCGAAGGCGATGCCGTTGATGCGCGT
>CAYMHQ010000186.1:0-5470 GCA_964390275.1 uncultured Coriobacteriaceae bacterium | reverse complement strand
CGGTCACGGTCAGGACGACGCCCTCGCGCGCCTCGATCCTCAGGCCGCCGTCGACAACCTTGAACTCGCACACGAAGTTCTCGTCGTCGCAGTAGAACTCCTCGGTCACGAGGCCCATGGGGTAGACGCCCACGTTGGTGCCCTTGGCCACGCACACGAGGTTCAGGGTCTTGACGGAGCTCACGTCGAAGTAGGGCAGGATCCCGTTCTCCTCGGAGAGCGCGGGGCCGTCGGCCTCGCCCTCGCTGGCAGCGTCAGCCAGGTAGCCGTAGTCGTAGTCCTCGGGGACCATGGCGTTCACGGAGGTCACCGTGAAGCCCTCGACGACCTGCTCGGCGCCGTTGTACTGGACGACGTCGATGTTGCCCTCGACGCGCACGAGCACGGGCAGCGCGTCGATGCCGATGAAGCCGTCCTCAACGTTGAACTCGACCACGAAGTTCGTGTTGTTGTTGACGAAGCTCTCGTCGCTCAGGCCCATGGGGTACATGCCGGCGTCGACGCCGGTGGCCACGGGGACGTACTCAGGGTCGACGAGGTCGAAGTCAGTCCCCTTGTACTCGGGGGTCGCGAGGCCCTCGATCTCCTCGACGGCGATGCCGTCCAGGATGTACCCGCCGATGCTCTGCTGCTGGCCGTTGTAGAACGTGTACATCGAGTTGCCCGTGATGGAGACCGTCGCCTTGCGCGCGTCGATCTTCAGGCCGCCGTCGACGACGGTAAAGGTCGGGGCGAAGTTCCCGTCAGAGCACGCGAACTGCTCGGGGGCGAGGTTCATCGGGTAGACGCCCACGTCGGTGCCCGTGGCCACGGCCACGAGGGTCAGCAGGTTGACGGTCGACTGGTCGAACTCGGGAGTGAGCTGGTTGGGCACGTCGGCCACCTTGACAGAGGTGATCTGCCAGCCCTCGCTGACCTGCTGCGTGCCGTCGTAGGTAGTGGTCTTGATGTTGCCCTCGACGCGGATGTCAACGGGACGCTGGGCGATGGTCAGGGCGCCGTCGGTGACGTTGAACGTCACGTTGAAGTTGCTGTTGAGGTTGGCGAAGTCGATGGAGAAGAGGTTCATGGGATAGGTGCCGGCGTCATCGCCCAGAACCTTGGCCTCCTGGCCCTCAAGAATCGTGAAGTCGGCCTCGGTGTAGGCGGGCGTGGCGAGACCCTGGATCTCCTGGACCGCGATCGAGTCGACGGTGTAGCCCTCGGCGGCGTGCGTCTCTCCGTCATAGTAGAAGGTCTGGGAGTTGCCCGTGATGTTCACAACAACGTTGCGGGGGTCAATCGAGATGAAGAAGTTCGTGAAGTAGGCGGTTTGCCCCTTGGAGTCATACATGTAGACCATGAACTCCTCGGTCCCAACCACCGTGCGAGACGGGTTGTTGGACAGCACCTCGCCCTTCGCGTTGGTGAACACGAGGTAGTAGCCCTCAGCCTCGCCCACGATCGACACCGAGGCGGAGTGGGGCTGGCCGTCGTAGTCGCCGTAGTAGCTCGTCACCTTGAGGGTGGGCTTGGGCTTCACCACCGGGTCGCCCGCGGGCTCCACCGCAGGCTCCCCTGCGGGCTCCACCGAGGGCTCCCCGATCGTGGGATCGTCGATGGGCTGGTCCGCCAAGGCGGCGGGGGCGCCCATCCCGAGCGCGAACAGCGCCAGGGCGAGCGCGACCAGTGCGACGAGCGCCTTCATCAGAGGTGAAGACGTTGTGCCGTTCCGTGCGTTCATAGGTTCCTCCTTCTTTCGGGTGCGACGTTCAGACGTGCTCTGATGCCTTGGTACCTCACGACAGGCTGCCTCACAAGCGCTTTATTCGATATCGGACAGGCTGTAGCCAAAGACCTCCTCCCAGTTGCGACGGATGACAATCTGCGCCGTAAGGGCGGTGTCGTCGTACACGATGGACCACTGGGTGTTGCTCGTCACGTCCCCCTCCTTGGGGAGCTGAGCCACCGCCTGCAGCGTATCCCAGGCGAGGTCGACAGTGAAGTTGCCCTCGTTCGCGGCGAGCATGGACTCGGCGGTGTCGTAGCGCTCCTTGCCGTGCCCGTAGATGCCGTTCTTCTGGTTGGGCTGCACCTGGTCCTTGTAGAGCTCGAAGAAGTTGGTCGCGACCGAGGTGGGCGTCGCCACGAGCTCGCGCGTCTCGCTCTCGCAGTCGAACTCGATGATGCGGCTGTCGCCCGAGGCGTCCGTGATGAAGAAGTGGTAGTCGCGCCCGTTGGTGGCGAGCATGTCGTATCCCTGCAGCAGCTCGACCGCCTCCTGGGTGGTCGCCGCCCGGTCGAGCACGAGGCGGATGGCGAGCGACGTGCCGATGGTCTGCTTGCCGCTGCTCTGGACGGTCGGCTCGGAATCGAGCGTCAGAACCGCGATGGAGACGCCCTTCTCGTTCATGCCATCGAGGCAGATGAAGGGGGCCGTGAGCGTGGCGAAGCGCGCGCTCAGGCTCGAGAACGGCTGACCGGCGTTCACGTTGTCGAGCGCCGCCGTGGCAACTGACTTATACCCGTCCTTGGGATTGCAGTAGACGAGCATGGCCGAGGTGTCGTACTTGAAGTCGTAGCCGCGGCCCATGAGGATGTCGCCGTTGGTCGCGGTGACGCTGAAGGCCGTGCAGCCAAAGTCGCGCAGGTCGATGCTGACGGGCAGGTAGGGCAGCGTCTCCGCCAGGATCGCCGAGACGAAGCTCGCGTCGTCGGTGATGCCGCGCGCGATGACGTCGTCGATGCTGTAGTCGTACTTGACCTCGATGCGGTAGAGGTCGTAGCCGTCCTCGTGGTTGCTCAGCTGCTCGAGGGTGCCGAGCGTCTGGAAGCGCGTGAAGTAGACAGCGAAGAACGCGACCGCCGCGATCACAACAATCGCGAGAACCCCCAAAAGGACCCATTTGACCGTCTTGCCCATACCGCCGCCTCCCTTTCACGAGACTTGCACGATTCGACAACCTATGCCGGCTCGGCCTCCTTGACCACGCCGAACGTACCAGCCGCATCAACTGCGCCCGCGGCGCCAGCGGCACCGATGACCCTCGCGAGCGCGAAACCCTCGACCGCGCCGAAGACGCCCGCCGACCCGCTCACGCCGTTCGCCCCGGCAGTCCCCGCCCCCGCGGCCTCCTCGGCGTCCGCGAGCGGGAAGTCGAAGCGCATGGCGAGCGAGCGGAACAGCCCCTCCATGACCTGCCCGGCGATGGAGCGAATGTCCAGCCCGGCGATGAACTCCAGCACCCGGGCCTGCTCGTCCTCGGGCACCTTGTAGGCGTTCATGCTCATGTCGAGGAACCGCTGGATCTTCTTCTCGAGGGTGAAGTACTTGTCGCACCTGCGCGCCATGTAGCCGCGCATGATGCCCGCCGACCCGATCTCGAGCTCGTAGAAGTCGCTCTCGGAGTATCCGGGCAGGTAGCAGCTGAAGAAGGAGTACAGGCGCGTGGAGGTCTGCTCGTGGATGAACTCCGCGGACTCGGGCTGGACGTACGCCTCGAGGTAGATGTCGCGCAGGTTCTCGTTGAGCTCCGTCAGGGCCAGCTGGATGGAGGTCTCGACCGCGTAGACGTAGACGGACGGCAGGCCCGCCCCCGCGATCTTGTGCGCCGCGCCGAACTGGTTCTCGAACATGAACTTGACGAGCTCGACGAGCACGCCGGACTTCGCGCGGAAGATGTTCTGGAAGGAGCTCGCGGACACGTCGGCGTCGCGGATGATCTCCGCCACCGTGGTGCGGTGGTAGCCCTTCTCGATGAACAGGCGGACGCAAGCGGACAGGATTCGCTTCTTCGCAGGCTGGCTGGCGGGCGTGGCTACCATGGCGGGGATCGCACTCCTCTCGTGACACCTTTATTGGTACACATACCAATAAAACAATCTGAAACCCCATGGTACACGAAAAGCGAGATTTGTCACCCCAGAGAGCGAATGTATTTTGATGAACCGGGCGGACGGTATGCGCAAGGGCGGACGACGCGGCGGGCGGCACGCGAGCGCGAGGCGGGCGGCGGGCGGACGCCGGGGAGGGGGCCTTCGGGCCGCTACTCCGTCTTGGGCTCGGTCATCGCGTAGGGGTCCTCGATGCGGTCGAGCACCTCGGGGCCAAGAAGCCCCTGCTCAAGCACGATGTCGCGCACGTTGCGCTTGGTGCGCAGGGCGGTCTTGGCGATCTCTGCCGCCTTGGCGTACCCGATGTAGGGCACGAGCGCGGTCGAGGCGCCCACGCTCATCTCCATCAGCTCGCGACAGCGCTCGCGGTTGGCGGTGATGCCCGCGACGCAGTTGACCGTGAGGGTGTCCACGGAGTTGCGCAGGACGTCGAGCTCCTCGAACAGGTTGTGGAAGATGACCGGCTCGAAGGCGTTCAGCTCCATCTGGCCCGCCTCGGCCGCCATCGAGATGGTCACGTCGTTGCCCATGACCTGGAACGCCGCCTGGTTCACCACCTCGGGGATGACCGGGTTCACCTTGCCCGGCATGATCGAGGAGCCGTTCTGCATGGCGGGCAGGTTGATCTCGCCGAAGCCCGTGCGCGGCCCGCTCGCGAGAAGCCGCAGGTCGTTGCACATCTTTGAGAGGCTCATCGCGCACGACTTGACCGCGCCCGAGACGGCGACGAAGCAGTCGAGGTTCTCGGTCGCGTCGAAGAGGTCCTGCGCCTGGACGAGCGGGTACCCCTTGAGCTGGGCGAGCGTGGGGACGATGTTGCGCAGGTAGTACGGCGGGACGTTGATGGCCGAGCCGATCGCCGTACCGCCGAGGTTCATGACGAGCATCTCGCGCTCGACGTCGGACAGGCGCGTCTCGCAGCGGGCCACCATGCTCGCGTACCCCTGGAACGTCTGGCCGAGGCGCATGGGCACCGCGTCCTCGAGCTGCGTGCGACCCATCTTGAGGACGTCGTCGAACTCCACCGCCTTGCGGTCGAGCTCCCGGTGGAGCGCGGCCAAGCTCGCCTCGAGCGTGCGCAGCAGGTCGATGGCCGTGAGCTTGCCGGCGCTGGGGATGACGTCGTTGGTGGACTGGGACATGTTGACGTGGTCGTTGGGATGGACCTTGGCGTAGCTGCCGAGAGCATCGCCCAGCAGCTCGCCGGCCCGGTTGGCGACGACCTCGTTCATGTTCATGTTCGCGCTGGTACCGGCCCCACCCTGGATCGCGTCGACGATGAAGGAGCTCGCGAGCCCGCCCGCCGCGACCTCGTCGCACGCCTGGATGATGGCGCCCGCCCGCTCTGGGCTGAGCGCGCCAGCCCCGCAGTTCGTGACCGCCGCCGCCTTCTTGATGAGCGCGAGGTTCTTGAGGAACACGGGGTGCAGGGTCCGCCCCGTGATGGGGAAGTTGTGGAACGCCCGCAGCGTCTGCACGCCGTAGTATGCGTCCGCCGGGACCTCGAGCTCACCGATCGAGTCGGACTCGAGGCGGACGGCTGGGGCGCTCGGGGAGGGCTGGCAGGCGGGAGCGGAGGGAGCAGCGGGGACAGCCG
>CAYMHQ010000185.1:0-5474 GCA_964390275.1 uncultured Coriobacteriaceae bacterium | reverse complement strand
GAGCCGCTGTCAATCTATCTGTCTTGTCTTCTGTCTTGTCAGTAAATCAACATAGTGAAGACGTCTCGCGTGAGGCTGCCGAATCGCTCGGGTTTTCGGCCCCCGACACCCCGGCGACCGCGCGTAAAACGCGGGCCAGACAGCACCCCTCCTGGGCATCATGAAGGTTTGCCCCGCGCGTCGGATATCAACCTCGCAACGACGTTCGCCCTCCTATAATGGCCCGTGCGCTCATCGCCAGTGCCCCGCCGCACCCCACCCAAGCCATGAGAGGACCCGATTCGCCGTGCCGTTTCTCGGAAACTTCGTCAACTGCCTCGCTGTCGTCGTGGGCGGCGTCCTGGGGATGTCCTTCAAGCGCGGCATCAGCGAGCGTATGCAGACGGCACTCATCCAGGCGATCGGCCTGTGCGTCGTCTTCATCGGCGGAAGCGGCGCCCTCCAGCACATGTTCGTCGCGACCGCCGCAGCCGACGGCAGCGTGACCTTCTCCGTCGAGGGCACCATGCTGCTCATCGCGTCGATGGTCCTCGGCACGCTCGTGGGGCAGGCGACAGACATCGAGGGCAAGCTCGAGCACCTCGGCGAGTCCCTCAAGACCAAGCTCGCGAAATCCTCCGACAACCCGCGCTTCACCGAAGGCTTCGTCACCACCACGCTCATGATCTGCGTCGGCGCCATGGCCGTGGTGGGCTCGATCTCCGACGGCATGGGCGACCCGAGCACCCTGTTCGCCAAAGCCGCGCTCGACTTCGTGATCGTTGTCGTGTTCGCCTCCGCCATGGGGTCCGGCGTGATCCTCTCCGCCGTGCCGCTCTTCCTCTACCAGTCGATCTTCGAGCTCATCGGCATCTTCGCCGGCAACGTCATGCCCGACACGATGGTCAACGGCATCGCCCTCGTCGGCAACGTCCTCATCTTCGCCGTCGGCCTCAACCAGCTGTTCGGCAACATCAAGGGATTCCACATCCCGCTCGGCAACATGCTCCCCGCCATCCTCGTCCCCGTCCTCTACGATCTCGCCCGCATGGCCCTCGCAACGACCGGCCTCGTCGCATAGACGCCGCACAACCACCCAGAGCGCGCACGAAACAGGCTGGGCACGGGCGTTATACTTGGCGCATCCGATGCGGAGGAAGCCGGGGGACGCGCCATGAAGAACGAGCCTTGGGAGCCCAACAACCTGTTCGACGACCCCGACGTGCAGATGAAGCTTCGCATCATGCACGCCGTCGACCGTTCGCTCGACCAAATCACGATCACCGAACTCTGCGCCCGGGCCGGCATCTCCCGGCAAACCTTCTACCGGCATTTCGACAGCAAGTACGACCTTCACTGGTGGTGGCCGACCTACGCCCACCGCTTCTACCTCGTCGAGGTGGGGCGGACCATCGACTGGGAGACCGGCTACTTCCACCACATCAGGCTGCTGTCACTCGAGAAGGACTTCTTCAAGGTCGCGACCCAGTACACGCTCGACATCCCCACCGACCGCACCATCATGCCGCACTTCCGCAAATGCGCCCTCATTGAGACGCTGCAGGACTACCGCCACATCGACGTCGACGACGAGCTGGCGTTTTGCGTCGACAGCTGGGTCCACCTCGAGACTGACATCCTCACCAAGTGGTACCGTCTCGGCACGACCCCACCGCCCAAAGAGGCCGCCGCTAAGCTCGTCAGCATCATGCCCCCGCCCCTCTACGAGGCGTTCAGGGTCGAGTAGCCGCCACCAAAAAGGGGCGCCCGCCGGGTCACCCAGCAAACGCCCCCTCGTCAACTTCTTGCCCCTTCAGCCGCGGGCACTCTGCCGCAAGCTCCCCCGCCGCAGCGGGCAGCCCCTCCCTACTTCGTGTCGACCACCGGTATCTCCGGGTCGTACGCCTCGTCGAGGTTGCCGTCCCACACATAGTGCTTCGTCTCGCGCGAGATCATCCCCGAGAGCAGCAGCACGGCGATGATGTTCGGGATGACCATGAGCGCGTTCGCGATGTCGGAGCACGTCCACACCACATCGCCCACACCCACGGCGCCCAGGAACGCGATCGCGACGTAAATCACCTGGTACGGACGGATGGCGTTCTTACCGAACAGGTAGGTGATGCAGCGGTTGCCGTAGTAGCTCCAGCCGATGATGGTCGAGTACGCGAACAGCACCATGCCCACCACAAGCGTCGGCGTGCCGATGACCGGGATCTTCGCGAACGCGGCGCTCGTGAGCTGCGCGCCGGCCGTGAGCGTGCCCTCGAGGTAGATGTCCGGGTTCGCGATGAGCGTCGAGACGAGAACGAGGCCCGTGAGCAGGCAGATCACGACGGTGTCCCAGAACGTGCCGCTCATGCTCACCATGGCCTGGCGCGCGGGGTTGCGGGTCGCGGCGGCCGCGGCGACGATGGGCGCCGAGCCCATGCCCGACTCGTTCGAGAACAGACCGCGCGCGCAGCCGTACTGGATGGCGAGCATGACGCCCGAGCCCACCGCCCCGCCAAACGCCGCCTTGGGCGTGAACGCGCACTCAAAGATGAGGCAGATCGCCGGCCAGAGGTACTCGCCGTTGATGCACAGGATGATGATGCAGCACACCACGTAGGCGATCGCCATGAACGGCACGAGCGCCTCGCACCCCTTGGCGAGCCACTGGATGCCGCCAAAGATGACGAGCGACACGAGCACCACGATCACGAAGCCGATGACCCAGCTGGGCACGCCCTCAAAGTTCGCCGTGATGACGTCGGTCAGCGCCGAAGCCTGCACCGCCGAGCCGATGCCGAACGCCGCGATGGCCGCAAGGGCCGCGAACGCCACGGCGCCGACCTTCGCCCACACCGGGACCCCGCCGTCCTTGCAGCGGTCGCTCCCATCCTTGCGCTTGAGGAACCCGCGCTCCCACGCGTACATGGCGCCGCCGA
Source organism: uncultured Coriobacteriaceae bacterium (assembly GCA_964390275.1). Lineage (GTDB taxonomy): Bacteria > Actinomycetota > Coriobacteriia > Coriobacteriales > UMGS124 > CAYMHQ01. Next base: position 2,565 of record CAYMHQ010000185.1, on the reverse strand, counting down.
GCATCTCGCCCTTGTGGTCCTTCACGCGGTACTTCACCGACATGTACGTCTCGGCGTACTTCGTGGCGATACCAAAGACGCCCGTCAGCCACATCCACAGCACCGCGCCGGGGCCGCCCGAGAACACCGCCGTGCCCACGCCCACGATGTTGCCCGTGCCGATGGTGGGCGCGAGCGCCGCGCACAGGGCGCCGAACTGCGAGATGTCGCCCGGCGCGTCGGGGTCCTTCTGAAGGCTCATCTTGATCGCCTGCGGGATCTTCCGCTGGATGAAGCCGGTCCGAATCGTGAGATACAGATGCGAACCCAACAGCAAGACGATCATGGGGACGCCCCAGATCCACGCGTCCACCGCGTTGATAGCACTAACCACGGAGTCCATTTCCGCCCCTTTCCACAACCCATTCCCGGACAGACTGCGCGAGCCGCCGGCCCCCCGATCCCAAACCGCCCGGCGCCCATCGGCGCGACGCCAAGCGCGGCCCATGAATAAAACCAGCAGCGTAGTGGACTAATTATTCATGAAATCCCATGTAATTGTGTTTCAGTTGAATTAATCTGGCGCGCAGGGCGATAATGGCCCAACGAACGGCGCCGCACGGCCGCCGAACGGTCACGTCGGTTTCCGCCGCGTTTACCGACGGTTGCGGGTCGAACAACTCCCCCGGCAACGCGTCACGGAGCATCAACAGGAGGTCCACATGGCGGCACGCGAGTCAAAGTCGGCCAAGCGCGACCGGGCCATCGAGGTCTGCCGGCGCATGGACGGGCTCTACCCCCAGGCCGAGTGCGCCCTGCACTTCTCCGACCCGTTCAGCCTGGTCATCGCCGTGCTTCTCTCCGCCCAGACGACCGACGTCTCGGTCAACAAGGTCACGCCGGTCCTCTTCGAGCGCTGGCCCACCCCCGCCGACCTCGCCTCCGCCCCGCTCGACCAAGTCGAGGAGGTCCTCCATCCCCTCGGGTTCTTCCGGAGCAAGGCGCGCCACGTGACCGAGTGCGCGCAGATGGTGGTTGCCGACTTCGGCGGCCAGGTCCCGAGCACGATGGACGAGCTCACGCGCCTCCCCGGCGTCGGCCGCAAGACGGCGAACATCGTCCTCAACAACGCGTTCGGCATCGTCGAGGGCATCGCGGTCGACACGCACGTCTTCCGCATCGCCACGCGCCTCGGGTTCACCAAGGCAGCCGAGCCGCTCGACGCCGAGCAGGATCTCCTCGCCCTCATCCCCCAGGACCTCTGGGGCCCGGTCAACCACCAGTGGGTGCTCTTCGGGCGCCAGGTCTGCGACGCGCGCAAGCCCGCATGCCTCGCCGGTCCCGACGCCGCCGACCGCCCGTCCCCCTGCCCCCTCGCCGACCTCTGCCCCTCGTGCGGCAAGCCCGTGAAGACCAAGGCCGAGGCCCGCAAGGCGGCGACCAAGACGGCGTCAGCCAAGTCAGCGGCAAAGTCGACTCCCAAGGCCGCCCGTTAGCGTGCCCCCAGCGGTCCTCAAGCGCGCCGCTACACCACCGCGGCGCCCGGTCGAATCGCGATGTTGTACCACGAGGCGAACACGAGGAACACGACGGCGATCACAACGAACAGCACCGTCCACCTGCGCTCCTTCGCGAGGTATTCCTCAGGCGTCTTCGACGCGGCGACGCGCAGGTAGCCGTGCATGTTCGCGCGCATACCGTACACGACGGTGAACGCGGCGGTCGCAAGGCCCGCGAGCACGGCGACCCATACCGGGAACGAGCCGTGAACCGCCCCGTAGATGAGATTGTCGAGCATGAGCCACAGCGGGTAGAACAGGATCATGTACCACTGGCCGTGCGCCGGACCCCACAGGGCGGGCATGAACAGCGCGCCGAGGTTCATCGCGGGCAGCTCGGGCAGCGGGTCGTCGCGGTCGAGCAGGAGGGCCACCGCGATGTCGTCCTTCCCGTGCCCCGCGTTCATGCACGTGAACGTCGGACCGAGCTCGACGAACTTCCGGCACCGGCGGCACAGCCCCACGTAGCGCATCCCCTCCGGCGCCTTCGGCACCTTGCCGCCGATCTCGCTGACGGTCGCGAACTCCCCGCTTCCGTCGCTGCTCCCGTTTGCGCCACCGTTCTCGAACCCTCGGGCCATCGGAACCCCCTTCTCGGCGTCAGCCTCGTCAATCTCCCGCGCGCCCAGCCGCGTCATTCACCCTCGACGAGCTCGAGACATGCCCCGATGAGCGCGTCGCAGTCGTAGTCGGTCGTCTCAGGCGTCACGTACGCCGCGTACCGAGCCCAACCGTCGTCCTCGACAGCCTCCCCGCCGCAGCCAAGCGCCACGAGGCCGAACCGTCCCGCCACGCCTTCGGCCGCCCCGCGGCGCTCGCCCGAAGCCGGCAGCGCGAACTCCACGACGCCCGCCTCCCCGTCCTCCGTCACGCCGCGCGCGCCGACGGCCGCGAGGCTCTGCGCCAGGTAGCGCGTCATGACCGAGCGGTCCGGCTCGCCGTAGACCGCCGGCAGCACAGCCCCAGGGTACGCGCCGGCATCCCCGAGGGCACCGCCCACAGTGAGCGTCCCATCCTCGGTACCCGC
>CAYMHQ010000184.1:0-5501 GCA_964390275.1 uncultured Coriobacteriaceae bacterium | reverse complement strand
GATGACGTCGTGGTTGGTGACGGCCTCGATCTCGTCGACCTCCTCCTTCTTGAACGCGGCGTGGTCGCCGATCCACTTGGCCTCCTCGGCCGTGATCCCGATGGTGCCGAGCTCGGCCTGGGCCTCGCACGCGGCGACCTCGATCATCTGCCAGATGGCGTACTTGTTCTCGAGCGTCCAGATCCGGCCCATCTCAGGGCGGGTGTAGCGTTCAATCATGGGAGGCCTTTCTCTTCTGAGGTCCGCCAAGTGCGGGCCGTTTACCTGCTGTTTTGTAATGCGGAACTGAGCATGACGCTGCGACGGGACGATGGCCGAGGAGGGCGGTGCCGACGGTTACGCCTTCCGGCCCGAGCCGCACCAGCGCTCGAACCACCATTCGGCCGAGCGGTTCATCTCGGCCATGAAGTCGCTCGTGTGCTTGCGATGGTACAGCTTGCGCACGCGCTCCCCCGCCGGCGCCCCCGCCTTGATCGCGTTGGGCGTGAACTTCGCGTCGAGCTCGTCGATGATGACGGTGCGCTCCTCCGCCGAGGGGACATGGTAGCGCTCGGGCATGTAAAGGTTGCCCACCGGATGGGGCGTCTGCGGGGCAACCTTAGCCGCGGGGCAAGCCGCCGGTGACGCGGGGGCCGTGGAACCGGCCGGCAGCTCAGCGGCCGGCACGTCGTCCACCGTGCACGAGACCGAGACTGCGCTCTCCCCCGCCGTCCGCGGCGCGCGCTTGTGACCGAAGACGAGCAGCGCGAGCGGCAGGGTGCCCTCGGGCAGGTCGAGCAGCTCGGCCACGCGCTCTCCGTTCTCAAGGACGTCGCCGATGTAGCACGACCCTATGCCGAGCGACTCCGCGGCGATGACCGCCGTCTGGGCCGCCGCCATCGTGTCCTCGCAGGCGAGCAGCAGGTCGCCGAGGCCGGGCCGGCGGTACCCCGCGTGCTCGGGCGTCGAGGCGAGGGCGGGGTCATCGTAGCAGCCGGTCTGCTCGTAGAGGTCGAGCCACTTGCGGTTGTCCGCCGCGAAGAGCAGCCAGAACGGCGCCTTGAGCATGAACGGCTGGTCGTCGCAGCAGAGGCAGATCTCGCGGCGCAGCTCGGGGTCGTCGAGCGAGATGACGGAGTAGAACATCATCGCGCCGGCCGAGGGCGCGCGGGAGGCGGCGTGCAGGATTGCGTGCCGCTCCTCCTCCGTCACCGGCTCGTCGCTGAACGCCCGGGTCGAGGACCGCCGCTCAATCACATCGAGCACCGGGTTGGCGAGCGCGGGAACCGGTGCGTCGAGGTCGAAATCCATGTCGAAGTCGACCGCAGCGTCTACGCCGGCAGCCGCAGCGACCCTCGGCGCGCACTCCGTCGCGCCCGGCGTCATCGCATTCATCGTCTCGTCCACCATGCTCCCTCGCTCCTCTCTCGGCCGCCCAGCCCACTTCGGAACCTCGGCTGTTCTCGCTGCTCGCCCCATACGTCGGGCGCCGGGCGCCTGTCTTGCTCGGCACCCGGCGCCCGGTCGGTCTATCGGTTTACGCCAGCGGTTCGCTCGCCTGCGCGCGGCGCACGAACGCCTTGCGGCGGTCGATCTCGGAAAGCAGACGCTTGCGCATGCGGATGTGCTTGGGCGTGATCTCGACCAGCTCGTCGTCGGCGATGTACTCGAGCGCCTCCTCGAGCGTGAAGGTGCGCGGAGGCGTGAGCTGGACGGCGATGTCGGCGGTCGAGCTGCGCTGGTTGCCGAGCTGCTTGGTGCGCGCGATGTTGACGACCATGTCCCCCTCGCGCGGACGCTCGCCCACGATCATGCCCTCGTAGCACTCGTCGCCGGGGCTAACGAACAGCGTGCCGCGCTCCTGCAGGGTGCCGAGGGCGTACGCGACGGCCTTCTCGGTGGTCATCGAGATCATGAGGCCGTTCTTGCGGGCGTTGATGTCGCCGGCGTAGGGCCCGTACTCGAGGAACGTGTGGTACATGACCGCCTCGCCGTGGCTCACGTTGAGCACGCGGGTCTTGAGGCCCATGAGGCCGCGCGTGGGGATCTTGAAGCGAACCGTCGAGCGGTCGTCGTAGGTCTCCATGTTGGTCATGATGCCGCCCACGTAGCCGAACTGCTCGATGACCTTGCCGGCGTACTCGGTCGGGCTCTCGACCACGGCCTCCTCGTACGGCTCGAGCGTCTTGCCGCCCTCGCCCTTCTTGTAGATGACGCGCGGGCGGCCCACCTGGAACTCGTAGCCCTCGCGGCGCATCGTCTCCATGAGGACGGAGAGGTGCAGGATGCCGCGGCCGCAGACCTCGACGCCCGTGTGGTCCTCGAGCTCGTTGATCGACATCGTGATGTTCGATTCCTTCTCGGCCATCAGGCGCTCTTTGAGCTGGCGGCCGCCCACGATGTTGTTCTGGTCCTCGCGGCCCACGAGCGGGGAGGTCGACGCCTCGAAGATGATCGAGAGGGTCGGCGGGTCGATGCGCAGGGGCTCGAGGTGCTGGGGGTCGTCGGGCGAGGTGAAGACGTCGCCGATGTCGATCCCGTCGATGCCCACAACTGCGGCGATGTCGCCGGCGACTGCCTGGTCGCACTCCTTGCGGCCCAGGTAGTCGAACGTGTAAAGGCGGCGGACCTGCGCGACGGAGCGGCTGCCGTCGTTCTTGATGACGAGGATCTTCTCGCCGTAGTGGATGGTGCCCGAATAGATGCGGCCCACGCCGATACGACCCACAAAGTTGTCGTGGTCGACGTTCACGACCTGCATCGCGAGCGGCGCGTCAAGGTCGACGTCGGGCGCGGGCAGGCCGTTGATGATCATGTCGAGCAGCGGGTACATGTCCATGTTGCCGTCGTCGGGGGAGAGGCGGGCATACCCGTTCACCGCGGAGGCGTAGACGATGTGCTCCATCGAGAAGGCGAGCTGCTCGTCGGTCGCGCCGAGGTCGCACATGAGGTCGAGGACGTCGTTCACGACCTCCTCGGGACGGGCGCCGGGACGGTCGATCTTGTTCACGACGATCATGATGGAGAGGCGCGCCGCGATGGCGTTCGAGAGCACGAAGCGCGTCTGGGGCATGGGACCCTCGAAGGCGTCGACCAGCAGGAGGGCGCCGTCGGCCATGCGCAGGACGCGCTCGACCTCGCCGCCGAAGTCGGCGTGGCCGGGGGTGTCGATGACGTTGATCTTGACACCCTGGTACTCGATCGAGATGTTCTTGGCAAGGATGGTGATGCCGCGCTCGCGCTCCTGGTCGTTCGAGTCGAGGATGCGGTCCTGGACTTCCTGGTTCGCGCGGAACGCGTCGGTGGCGCGCAGCAGCTTGTCGCACAGCGTGGTCTTACCGTGGTCGACGTGGGCGATGATTGCGATGTTTCTCAGCTGTTCCTGACGCATAGCGTGATAACCTTTCGTGTTGTGCTGCGCAACGCCGATTCGGCGCCGCTGGATGCCCGGCATAGCGCTGCGGACGCGCTAACCACCAGACACGCCCGGCACCGTTAAATTGGTAACAGTTCAGAATAGCGCACGTCTACACCAGTAAATCACCCTCGCCGGCCGCCTCAGGCTCAGTCCACACAAACTCTTGAGGATTGCCGGCGTTCTGGTAGAGAAGGTATGCCGAATAGGCGCTCGTCATGCCGTGCTCGCCGTATTCGACAATGAGCGCCGGCTCGTACCCGGAGAACTCAGAGTCGGGGTTCTCGACGGCGCCGTCGTAGGAGAACGCGTAGCGGACCGGCCTGCCCGAGAGCCCCTCGATCTGGATCTTACCCTTCGCGGCGGCGGTGAGCTGGTCGCGAATCTCCGTGAGGCACTCCTCGAAATCGTCGTCCGAGAAGGAGAGCAGCACGCGGCCACCCTCCCCGTCCTCAACAGCAAGTGAGGGACACAGCTCCCCCGCCGTCTCGAGCAAATCGAGCGAGTAGTCGATCATCGCGCAGGCCAGGGCGTCCATCTCGGGCGAGATGGGCTCGGGCTCCACAGCCTCGGACCCCACGGACTCGGGGTCCACGTTCTCTTCCATCGTGTCGTTGCGCACAGGTGCCTCTTCCGTCTCTCTTGATGCTTTGTGCTGCTGGGTATCGAATCGCCGGTCGCCGGCGGGGACCTCGTGTGCCGAGGGTGCCGCGGTGGTTAGCTTTTCTGTTTGGCGTGCGGCTGAACGGGCTCGGGGTCGTCCCCGGTGGAGGCGGAGTCGGAGTCGAGGTCGTCATCGGAGTCAGCCTCGACCTCGTCGCAATCGATCTCCTCGGACTCCTCGGACTCGTCTCCCTCATCGGCTGCCGCCGGGTCGCCACCCTCCGCCTCGTCGGTTCCCTCGCCCTCGGCAGCTTCCTCATCCTCGGGGTCGGCGTTCGGGTCGGGCTCGAGACCCAGTGCAATCTTGTGCGCCAGAATCTCGTCGTCGACCAGCTGGATGTAGCCGCGGATCTTCTTGATGTGCAGGTGGGTAGCGGTGACGAGGCTCGACGCGCCCACCGCGATCACGCCGATGATGATGAACGCCCAGACGCGAATACCGCCCCTGAAATAGCGGATGCCGATGAACCCGACGACGACGCAGATAATCAGCGCGATGATGCAGGAGCGGCGGATCGACTGCTCCTGGTCGAGGTATTGGATCAGTGCGCCGCGAACGCGCTCAAGGCCTTTGAGCTCGGACTCCTTGGCCTCGGTGGCGGTGATCGTGAGCTTCTGCTTCTTGGATGACTTGGCCTTGCGGTCGGCCTGCGCCTGGGCTCGGCGCGCGGAGGACATGTTGTGCGCGCTGAGCAGGAACTTGTTCGCGGCCGTCGCCCGGCTCAGCATGTTGTCGACGCGATGCTCCGCCTGCTCGAACTCGGAAAAGTCGAACATCTCCGCGGCCTTTTTGATGCCGTAGAACGCCAGCCTCACGTCTTCCTCGGTCGACTCGTCGGTGAGGCCGAGTATGTTGAGCGCTTCGAATCTGTTCATGCGACTTTCCTTTTTGATACGCGCGGGACACGGGCAACTCATGCGAAATGCAAGTTTACCTTATCGTATTGTGCTCGCATGGTATCAATGGGAGGCTAGATAACAAACAGACCGAACGTTCTATCTCGCCCGGTCCGTGATTATCCGATGGTGGAGATGATGGGGTTCGAACCCACGACCTCAGGCTTGCAAAGCCCGCGCTCTCCCAGCTGAGCTAAGTCCCCAACTGCGCGGTCATCCTTTACATAGAATAACCGCCCCAGCGGCGACTCGGCTAACGCTGGGGCGGCTATTGCCAAGAAAAAGATGGTGGGCCTGACAAGGTTCGAACTTGTGACCTCCCGGTTATCAGCCGGACGCTCTGACCAACTGAGCTACAGGCCCTTACGCCACTGGTCTATATTATCGAACATTGCACTCCGCTGTCAACAAAAATCTGAATTGTGCTGATGTCTCCACAATCCGTTCCATATTACAATTCGACTTCTCCACCCTATTTCGCGGATTCTCGGATAGCAAATTCAGGAACGGCTACAATATTGCCGTACAGCCAGAACGCGCCCAGACG
>CAYMHQ010000183.1:0-5631 GCA_964390275.1 uncultured Coriobacteriaceae bacterium | reverse complement strand
TACGGCGAGGACCTCATCACGCCTGCCGAGGAGGCCTGGCACTGGTACCAGGCGTTTCCTTTCACGACGTTCGCTGCCCGCGACGTGTCGCGCAATGACGCCGAGCTGGGCGCGATCGTCGGCTTCGTGAACCTCTTCCCTGTGCGGCGGGAGGTCTTCGAGGCGACCCTCGCCGGCGCGTTCAACGACGCCGACCTGCTTGCGAGCGACGTCGAGAACCCGTTCGGCCCGAGCGACGCAGGCCCCGACGCGCCCCTCAACATGCTCCTGAGCTGCGCTGTCGTCGAGCCGGCGCGGCAGAAGACCGGCCTCGCCTACCGTCTCCTTGCCGGCGCCGCGGCCCAGTTCGCCTCCGCTATCAGGCCGATCGCCTCCGTCGTCATCGACACCGCTACGGACGACGGTGCTCGTTTCGCCCGCCGGCTCGGCTTCGCCCCCGTTCGCCCCACCGACCACGGTACCTTCGTCTGGGTCCACACGTGGGAAGGGATGCTCGCGGCGCTTTAGAGGGTTGGGGGAGCCCGTCACTTTACCCGACGGTTCGTTGGAACTTGTCGACTCACGGCAACACGCCGGCTGGAGTGCCGGTGCCAACCGGGTCGACATATGCTACCGTTGTAGCACTCAATCGCAAAGGAGGGGCTGTGGGAGACCCAAACATGACGCATCGACGGTATCCCGTCGGAGTCCGGTCGTTCGTCGAGATTCGCCAGGGCGGCTATGCCTATGTGGACAAGACCGCCCTCGTCCATCGTCTGGCGAACGAGTCCGAGGCGGTGTTCTTTCTCAACAGGCCGCCGCGGTTCGGCAAGTCGCTGCTCGTGTCCACCCTGCAGGCGTATTTCGAGGGGCGGCGCGAACTCTTTGGCGGTCTGGCCATCGAGAAGCTCGAAACCGTCTGGGAACCCCACCCTGTCATTCGACTCGACCTTAGTGCGAAGGACGCGAGCAATCCCGAGTCGCTTCGAGACCTGCTCGATGCGGAACTCGCCGTCTACGAGGGTGTTTGGGGTCGCGGCGAGGCGGTGAAGACGCCCGGCTCGCGCTTGATGAGTCTGATTCGCCGCGCGTGTCTGAAGTCGGGCAAGCCCGTCGTCGTCCTCGTGGACGGCTACGATGCGCCGCTGCTCGGTGCGCTCGGCGACGGTTCGGGCACGGATCCGGAAGTGCTCCCCGCGCTCTGGGACGCGCTGGTCGAACTCTTCTCCCTGCTCAAAGCGTGCGACGAGTGCCTCCGCTTCGGGCTTATCACCGGCGTCACCAAGTTCGTCCGGCTCGATACCTCCGGCTGCCTCAACAGCCTTGTGGACATCAGCGCATGGTCCGACTATGCCACCGTCTGCGGTGTGACGGAGGAGGAGCTGGAGTCGCAGCTCGGGAGGGACGTGGCCGAGTTCGGACGGTCTTTGGGGGCCGGCGACGGGGAGGCGCTCGGCATCCTCAGACGCCGGTGCGGTGGCTATCGCTTCGCCTTGCCGTCGCCCGCTGTCTGCAACCCGTACGGTCTGTTCGCCGCTCTTCGAGACGGGGTGGCAGGCTCGTTTCGGTCCGAGGCCGAGGTTGAAGCCGAGCCATCCGCGTTTCTGCCCGAGCTGCCCAAGGGACGCGAATGGGACGTGGCTACCTTCGAGGCGTACAAGGCACGCGAAGGGGAGTTCGACGCGCCCGGCCGGAGGCTGGAGGCGCTACTCCCCATGCTCTACCAGGGAGGTTACCTTACCCTCAAGTCATACGACCCGGCGAGCCGCGCGTTCACGCTTGGTATCCCCAACGAAGGGGCGCGCCGCGCGCTGACGAACCGAGAGCGATCCGCCGTCCGGTAAGCCCTCGCCGCTGTCCCTACCCCTTCACGAGGGCGTCGAGCTCCTCCTTGCTGTGGATGCCGAGCTTCTTGTAGATGTGCTGGACGTGCGCCTTCACCGTGCCGGGGGCCACGCCGAGCTTGTTGGCGAGGGTCCGCGGGGCGTCGCCCTGGGCGAGGAGCAGGAGGATTTCCCTCTGCCGGTCGGAGAGCTCGTACTTGCGGGCGAGGCTGTCCACGGTCAGCTCGAGGCGCGCCTCTTCGCCCAAGCCGGTCCCCTTTCGCGTGAGGACTATGCGCCAGCTCGAGTTGAGCGTTGGCTCGGAGACGATGATGAACGTGACGAACAGGATGCAGACGATGAGCACGGCGACCACGGCGAGCGACGGCAGCGCGTTGTAGGTGAGGGTCCCCGCGCCCAGAAAGACGATGTGCACGATGTTGAACAGGCTGAACAGCCACGCCGGGCTGATGCAGTACCTGCGCGAGAGGTTGCAGAGTAGGACCGACACGTACAGGGAGACCGAGGAGTAGCTCGCGCGCACCAAGACGGTGACGAGTCCCTCGTTGCCCTCCTGTACGAGCAGGAGGGCGAGGATGCTGGCGATGGCCACCGGGAGGATGATGCGGTAGACCATCGCGAAGTCGAAGTGCCTGGAGGCGAAGAGGACCGACGCGCACACCAGGACCGCCGGCAGCACCATCCCCAGGTGCATGGAGAGGTCGTCCTGGTAGCGGAGCAGCCATGTGCCGCACCCGTAGGTGAAGGCGTAGAGCGCGATGAGCGCCATGGGTTTCCACGGGAACGAGATTGCGCCGCCGGAGGGGCAGGGCGGCAGGTCGAGCTGGCGAGCGCGGCGGTGGGCGGCACCGAGCATGGTCAGGCTCAGAAGCGGCAGCACCAGGGTAGAAAACAGCAGGTAAGACCCCTCGTATCCGGAGAGCGCGGTCACCACCAGCTCGCGCACGATCCACGACATGCCGTAGCAGAACGCCACCTCGACCGGATTGAGGACGGCGTAGAGCTCCCACCAGCAGATGATCGCGAGGGAGGATCCGGCGCCCGCGAGGACGAGGCCCGCCAGACCGACGAGCTGCGACGTGTCGGAGGGGAGCGCCGTCAGACCCTCCGTGCCGAGCGGCGCGACGGGCACCAGCTCCGCGAAGGCGATGAGGGCGTTCCCGGCGTACATGAGTGCGAGCGACCCGGCCAGAACGCGCCCGTGCGCGCCCAGCGGGGCGATGCGCCGGGCGAGGATCGCGATGAGCAGGAACACCGGCAGCGAGCCCATGTCGACGTAGAGCGAGGCGCGTCCGAACGCTGTGAACGCACTGGTGTTCAGCGTCTCCTGAAACATGGTCTGCAGAACCGAGACCCAGGCCTGCAAGATGCCGAGTCCCAGAAAGGAGAGCGACGCCGTGGGCACGCGCGTCGCGAGCAGATCATGGATGCGGTCGTACATCCCGTTCCCCTAACGTTGTCCCCCGCCCCGCCCGCAACGCCGCCGCGCTGATGCCGCCGCGCTACTGTCGTGATTCCAACATCGCAGGTAGACGATGGGTTACGGCCCCGGGTTACAAGATTACGGTCTCGTAACCGCCTGACCGGATTGCTTTTGGGCGCCCCGAAATCATACCGTCGAAAAAGACCCGGCGGGACGCGAACGCGTCGAAAGGCGCGGTTTTCGCCGGGCGGCGCATGCAATGTGGCGCATGCCAACGTCGCAACAACGGAAGGGGATGCAAGATGGCTGAACTGACGCGTCGCAACTTTGTGGTAGGGAGCGGACTGACGCTTGCCGCGGGGGCAGGGGTCCTTGCGAGCGAGGGCGCGACCTGCGCCGTCGCGGAGGAGCAGGCCGAGGTCGCCGAGGTCTCGGAGGGGCACGTCTACCAGGTGATCACCGACGAGCTCAACCCGCAGGACTATGACTACCGCCAGAACTCGGGCGACCTCTCGCACGTCCTCTCGCCCTGGAAGTTCGGTCCGTTCGAGTTCTCCAACCGCATCGTCAAGTCCGCCGCGGGTTCCAACTACGAGAACGGCGGCTGGGACAAGTTCGTGGAGTACTACCGTCGCCTCGCGGCCGGCGGCACCGAGATGATCTGGGTCGAGAACTTCGCCCACGTGTTCCTGCCCTACACCAACGTGATCAACGCCAACATCGACGAGTACACCGACGAGCAGATCACCGAGCTCACCGCCGCCATCCACGCCGAGGGCGCCAAGTGCGGCAACCAGCTCGACACCATGGGCTCCGGCTGGTTCTACGAGATCACCGGGCGCAACGCGAGCGGTGCCTACGACGCGGCGGACATGACCGAGGAGGACATCGAGTACACCATCCAGTGCTACGTCGACGGCGTCAAACAGCTGCAGAAGTGGGGCTTCGACGCGTTCGAGCTCAACTGCGCGGGCAACAACATCCCGCAGTGGTTCATGAGCCCCGCCCGCAACACCCGCACGGACAAGTACGGTGCGCAGACCTACGAGAGCCGCACACAGTTCGTCCGCGAGATCATCCAGCGCATCCACGCCGAGTGCGGCGAGGACTTCCCCGTCCAGGTGCTCATGAACGGCATCGAGGAGAACGACGAGAAGATGGGCGACAACTCGACGCTCAACACCCTCGAGGACGGCCTCGAGATCGCCAAGCAGCTCGAGCAGGCGGGCGCCGCGAGCCTCCACGTGCGCCTGGGGACCCTGGAGCAGCACGCCTCGCAGTTCCTCGCCGACCTGTGCTTCGACCCGATCGGCTCCATCGGCTCGACGAGCTTCGGCACGCAGTTCGACTTCCACCGCCACTTCCAGGGGATGCTGCTGGCGAACCACGACGGCTGCGGCATCATGCTCAACATCTCCGAGCGTTACAAGCAGGTCGTGAGCATCCCCGTGGGTACGGTCACCTACCTCGACCCCGCGCACGCGCCCGACTTCATCGACCAGGCAATCGCCGACGGCAAGGTCGACTTCCTCATGATCAACCGCCCGATCACGGTGGACAACAACTACGTCAACAAGCTCCGTGAGGGCAAGATCGACGAAATCCGTCCCTGCAGCCGCTGCTGCCACTGCTGGAACGACGCGTTCCGCGGCGACGGCACGCTCCTGTCGAGCAAGTTCGGCTCCAGCAACTACGCCTGCCGCTACGACCCGGTCCGCGACATGGTCGGCCAGGACCGCGGCCTTCCCGGTGGCTTCGACCCCGATCCCGCGGAGACGCCCCGCAACATCATGGTCGTCGGCGGCGGCCCCGCCGGCATGGAGGCAGCACGCATCGCGGCCGAGCGCGGCCACAGCGTGACGCTGTACGAGAAGCAGGGCTACATGGGCGGCCTCATGAACTTCATGAGCGCCATCAAGGGCCCGCACCAGAACCTCGCCGACTACATCGCGTGGAGCGAGGGCGATCTGGGCCGCAAGGGCGTCGCGGTCGTCACGGGCCAGGAGGTTACGGCTGACTTCGTGCAGGAGCAGGCGCCTGACGCGGTGATCCTGGCGCTCGGCGGCCTGCGCGAGGCTCCCGCGGTTCAGGGCGACGACAAGACGTCGGTCATCTCCATCGACGACGTCATGTCCGCCGAGATCGGCCAGCACGTCACCATCCTGGGCGGCAACTGCCAGGCGTGCGACGTCGCCACGTACCTGCTCGCCAACGGCAAGCATGTGACCATCGTCATGCCCGACCCCATCAACGATCTCTCCAAGGGCCAGTCCATCTGGTGCCGCAAGTTCTCCATCCCCATGCTGTACGCCCACGGCGCCCGCGTCTGGGAGCAGGCGGAGCTGCTCGGCGTTGCCGACGGCCAGGCCACGGTCAAGACCGCCA
>CAYMHQ010000182.1:0-5674 GCA_964390275.1 uncultured Coriobacteriaceae bacterium | reverse complement strand
CTCGGTCGAGACGGAGGTCTACCCGTCCCAGCGGGCGTTCCGCGAGGACGCGTACCGCCTCTTCGACAGGAACCTCCTCTACACGCCGTGGAACAAGCTCTACCTGAGGAGCTACGTCGAGGAGCGCTCGCTGCGCTTCCCCCAGACGTTCTGGGACGACTTCCCCTTCGTGCTCTCCGTGATCCGCGACGTCGAGCGCGTGGGCGTCATGCAGGACGCCTTCTACCACTTCATCCGCGCGCGCGCCGAGTCCGAGACCTCGCGGTACCGCGAGGGGATGTACGACAAGCGCGAGGAGGAGCACTCCTGGATGCTCGACCTGTACCGTCACTGGGACGTGAGCGACGAGCGGAGCCTCGAGGTCGTGTACCGCCGCTACGCCGAGCGCCTCATCGGCTGCATCGAGAACGTCGTCTGCCCCAACTGCACGCTCCCTCCCTCGGAGAAGCGCGCGGCGGTGGGGCGCATGATCGGGACGCCGCAGGCGAAGGAGGCCGTCGCGAAGACCCGTCCGCGCAGCGCGATGATGAGGGTCATGCTCTGGCCCGTCAAGGCCGGCCTGCCCTGGGTCGCGTACACCGAGGGGCGCTTCATCTCGTTCGTGAAGCGGCACTCGACCAAGGTCTTCTCGTACCTCAAGGCGCGCCGTTAGGCAGCCCTCCCCGGCGCGGCTCCCGATTTGTCGCCGTTGTGTGTGCAGGCGTCCGGATAGAATGCTGTTCGGGCGCCTTTTCGGTCCTTTTGGGGGAATAACGGGGCCTTTTCGGTTCTGTTTCGCATCGGTAACAATCGATTTCTACACTACCTGTCGTATGACTCTTTTTGACGGCGCACGTCGGCGGCCTCGGTCGGGCCTCGTGCGCGATTGGGGGTATGCCGCGTGAAGCCTTTGAAGATCATGGACACGACGATCCGCGACGGGCAGCAGTCCCTGTGGGCGACCCGCATGCCCATCGGCGACATGCTCCCCATCCTGCCCAAGATGGACCAGGTGGGCTACTGGGCCATCGAGGCGTGGGGCGGGGCGACGTTCGACACCTGCCTCAGGTTCCTCGACGAGAACCCGTGGGAGCGCCTGCGCTCCATCAAGAAGAGCTGCCCCCGCACGCCGCTCTCCATGCTCGTGCGCGGTCAGAACCTCGTCGGGTACCACCACTACTCGACCGACATCGTGGAGCGGTTCATCGCCGCCGCGCACCGCAACGGCATCGACGTGTTCCGCGTCTTCGACGCCCTGAACGACATCCGCAACATCGAGGACTGCGCGCGGGCGATCAAGGCCTGCGGCGCGCATTTCGAGGGCGCCATCTCGTACACGGTGAGCCCCGTCCACACGCTCGACAGCTACGTCGACTACGCCGTGGCCCTCAAGGAGCTCGGGGCCGACACCATCTGCGTCAAGGACATGGCGGGCCTGCTCACGCCCTACCGCACCGAGCGCCTCACGCGCTCCCTGCACGAGGCGACCGGCCTGCCCATCCACCTGCACTGCCACTACGTGGGCGGCATGGCCCCCGCGAACTACATCAAGGGGACCGAGGCCGGCGCGGACATCGTCGACACCGCCACCGCGCCCCTCGCGTTCGGCAACTCGCAGCCGGCAGTCGAGATGATCGTGGCGGCCTTCAAGGAGTCCGGATACGACACCGGCCTCGACCTCGACCTGCTCTTCGAGATCGCCGAGTACTGGGAGGAGGTCCGCAAGCGCAGCCACTACAAGCGCGGCGTGTCCTCCCTCATCCACATGCAGGTCTACAAGCACCAGATTCCGGGCGGCATGATGAGCAACCTCGTCAGCCAGCTCGACATCCAGCATGCGAGCGACCGCCTCGGCGACGTCGTCGAGGAGATTCCCCGCGTCCGCGCCGAGGTCGGCTTCCCGCCGCTCGTCACGCCCATGAGCCAGATCGTCGGCACGCAGGCCGTGTTCAACGTCCTCACGGGCAAGCGCTGGAGCGTCGTCTCCGCCGAGATGAAGGACTATCTCAGCGGCAAGTACGGCATGGCGCCCGGTCCCGTCGACCCCGACGTCCTCAGGCGCGTCGTGGGCGAGACCGGCGTCCTGCCCGCCGACGTTCCGCCCAAGACGCTCGCGACCCAGACGTTCGAGGAGTGCAGGGAGGAGATCGGCGCCCTCGCCAAGAACGAGGAGGACGTGCTCATGTACGCGCTCTTCCCCAACGAGGCGCGCGCGTTCCTTTCCAAGCACCGCACCTCTGACAAGGTCGAGTTCCTGTACGACCGCGACAGCAGCATGACGAAAGAGGAGGACTACGTGGACATCAACCAGATTCGCGAACTGATCCGCGCCGTGGAGGAGTCGGGCGTGGGCGAGGTTACCATCAAGGAGGCGGGCAGCGAGATCACGGTCCGCAAGCCCGGCGTGGGTGCCCCCGCGGCCGTCGCCGCCCCCGTCGCCGCTCCTGTCGCCGAGGCCCCGCGTCCCGCGGCGAAGCCCGCCGGCAGCGAGGACCGTCCCGCCGGCTGGGTCGCCGTCAAGAGCCCGATGGTCGGCACGTTCTACGTCGCGCCCGCGCCCGACCAGCCGCCCTTCGTGAGCGTGGGCGACGAGGTCATGGCCGGGTCGACCCTGTGCATCGTCGAGGCCATGAAGCTCATGAACGAGATCTCGGCCGAGGCCATGTGCGTCGTGCGCGAGGTCTGCTGCGAGAACGCCCAGCCGGTCGAGTTCGACCAGGTCCTGTTCTACGTGGAGCCCGTCGTCTCCGGGCATGAGCCTAAGAAGGCGGGGGAGTAGCGCATGTTCTCGCGAGTTCTCGTTGCGAACCGAGGTGAGATCGCGCTCCGCGTCGTCCGCGCCCTGCGCGAGCTCGGGGTCGAGTCCGTCGTGGCGTACTCCCAGGCGGACAGGGACACGCTCGCCGTGCGTGAGGCCGACCAGGCCGTCTGCGTGGGTCCCGCCCCGAGCGCCAAAAGCTACCTGAGCTTCCCGGCGATCATCGGCGCCGCCGTGTCGCGCGGCTGCCAGGCCGTCCACCCCGGGTACGGCTTCCTCTCCGAGAACGCCGACTTCGCCCGTGCGTGCAGGGACAACGACCTCGTCTTCATCGGCCCCGACCCCGAGGTGATCGAGCGCATGGGCGAGAAGTCGAACGCGAAGCAGACCATGCGCGCGGCCGGCGTCCCCTGCGTCCCCGGCAGCGACGGCGAGGTCGCCACGCTCGAGGAGGCGTACGCGGTCGCCGACGAGATCGGCTACCCGCTGCTCATCAAGGCATCCGCGGGCGGCGGCGGCAAGGGAATGCGCGAGTGCTTCGGGCGCGAGGACCTCGAGAGGGCCTACACAGCGGCCCGCTCCGAGGCGCGCAACGCGTTCGGCAACGACGCCGTCTACATGGAGCGCCTCGTCCAGCAGCCCCGCCACGTCGAGGTCCAGGTCCTCGCCGACAGCTTCGGCAACGCGATCCACCTGTGCGAGCGCGACTGCTCGGTGCAGCGCCGCCACCAGAAGCTCATCGAGGAGGCTCCCTCGCCCGCGCTCTCCGACGAGCTCCGCCGCGAGATGGGCGAGGCCGCGGTGCGCGCTGTCCGCGAGGTGGGGTACACGAACGCCGGCACGATCGAGTTCCTGCTCGACGCCGACGGCCGATTCTACTTCATGGAGATGAACACGCGCATCCAGGTCGAGCACCCGGTGACCGAGCAGATCACCCTGACCGACCTCGTCAAGGAGCAGATCCGCATCGCCGCGGGCGAGCCCATGACGCTTGCCGACCGCGCGCCGTTCTCGCCGGTGGGCCACGCGTTCGAGTTCAGGATCAACGCCGAGGACCCCTCGCACGGGTTCCGGCCCTGCCCGGGCACCATCACACGCCTCGTCCTTCCCGGTGGCCCCGGCGTGCGCGTCGACACCCACGCCTACCAGGGCTACACCGTCCCGCCCACGTACGACTCGCTCGTCGCCAAGCTCATCGTCTGGGGCCGCGACCGTGACGAGGCCCTCTCCCGTGCGCGGCGCGCTCTCTCCGAGTTCGTGGTCGAGGGGATCCAGACGACGATTCCCTTCCACCGGGAGGCGATCGAGGTCGAGGCGTTCCGTGCCGGCGAGGTGCATACGGACTTCATCGAGCGCCACCTCCCCGGCTACCTCGCGTAAGGCGACCATTCCGTCCCTGCGCGCCTTGACCCGCGCGTCGTTCGTCGCGAGGGTTTCGCATTGCGAGGGGCGCCCTACATGTTCCATACGTGATATATGGGGAATCCGGTTTCCGGGTTCCCCTTCCTTTTTGGCGGGTAGACTATGCGCTACCCTTAGCCTTCAGGCTCGGGCGCCTGGGAATATCGCGTAATCGGCCGGCGCCCGGCAGGCGCTGAGCGCCCCGCGTACTATGATGGGGGCGTTCCATCGCCCAGATTCGGCCGCATGCCGCGTGCTGCGGCAGTCATCAGTACCGCATGCCGCCCGTCGCGGGCCGTGCGGGTGAGTTGAAAGGAAGACGCTCATGGAGGACGAGCTGAGATTCGCCGGGATGATCGTTGCCCCCGAGGTCGTCGAGACGATTGTGAAGCTGTCCGCCGAGACGGTCGAGGGCGTCGCGGGCGTGGGTGTGTCCGGCGACGCCGGCAAGCTTCCCCTCTTCGCCGCCAAGAAGCCGCAGCCTTCCACCCCGGGGGTCGAGGTGCGCGTCGAGGGAGACCAGCTCCACATCGAGCTCCACATCTCCGTGCTGTTCGGCTACCCGTTCGTGACCCTCGCCGACGAAGTCCGCCGCGTCGTCTCCTCGAGCGTGTCCTCGCAGGTCGGGGCGGCTGTCAGCGCCGTCGACATCTACATCGACGCCCTCGTTTTGCCTAAGGAGTAACGTTCGTGCAGAATATCATTGTGGGGCGCACCCGCTCCCGAGCGCAGGCCGTCCAGGTCCTCTTCCAGGCCGAGGTCCAGGGAAAGGACGTCTTCGACCTGCTCGAAGGCGGCGAGTTCGTGCTCGAGGACGGTCCGATAACCGACTTCGCCCTCCAGCTGGCGCGCGGCGTGGCGGTGAACCGCATCGCCGTCGACCGTCTCGTGGGCGGCGTCTCGCACAACTGGAACCTCTCGCGCATGCCGCTCGTCGACCGCTGCATCATGGGCATCGCGATTTTCGAGATGTTCTGCGAGGACGACATCCCCTCCTCGGTCGCGATCTCGGAGGCCGTCGAGCTCTCGAAGGTCTACGGGTCCGACGACTCCTCGTCGTTCGTGAACGGCATCCTCGGGCGCATCGACACGCTTGTCGCGGCGAACCCCGGGGTCCCGCTCGCGGTGCTCGCCTCCATGGTCGCCGACGGCACGTGCGCCACCGAGATTCCGGAGGAGGAGGTCGCACAGACCTCCGAGGAAGCGGCGGCTGTTAAGCCGTCGGAGGAATCGGTTGCCGAAGAGGCGGCTGAGGACCCGATGGCCGACGGGGCGGCGGAGGACGCTGTCCCCGAGGAGGCCGTGCCCCAGCCCGGCCAGCCGGAAGAGGACGCCCCGGAGTGCGCCGATGAGTGCGAGTGAGCAGGCCTCGTTCGAGGACATCGTCGGCAGGCTCGATGAGATCGTCGACCTCGTCCGTGACAAGGGAACCTCGCTCGAGCACAGCCTCGACCTTCTTGACGAGGCGATAAAGCTCGGAATCGGCGCGGTCGACCTTGTTGATTCCCCGCAGGCCGAAAACGGCGAGTCCTCGGG
>CAYMHQ010000181.1:2582-5709 GCA_964390275.1 uncultured Coriobacteriaceae bacterium | reverse complement strand
CCTTCGGGTACAATACCGCGCGTCGATATCGTCCACCCTACGGAGGGAACCCATGAGCAACAAGGGCAAGAAGGTCAAGGTCCACTACACCGGTACGCTCGACGACGGCTCGAAGTTCGACAGCTCGCGCGACCGTGGCAAGCCGATCGAGTTCACCTGCATGGCCGGCCAGATGATCCCCGGCTTCGACCGCGCGGTCGAGGAGATGGAGGTCGGCGAGGTCCGCGACGTGCACCTCGAGCCCAAGGACGCCTACGGCGAGCCCAACCCCGGCATGATGATGCACGCCAAGGTGGGCCAGAAGCTCTACGTCTTCATGGGGAACCGTCCCGTGCCCGTCACCGTCAGGTCGGCCGAGAACGGGGAGGTCGTCCTCGACGCCAACCACGAGCTGGCCGGCAAGGCCCTCAACTTCAACATCGAGCTCGTCGAGGTCGAGGAGTAGGCGAGCGGTAGGCGCGGGACAGGCGAGAGGCGGGGTCCGGGGCGACGAGCTCCGGGCGGAATCCTCCGCCGAAGCCGAGCCACCGCTGGAGTCGCGCCTAAACGCCGACCGCCCCGCCCAGGAAGCTTCCAGGCGGGGCGGTCGGTTTCTGGGGCACGATTGCGAGCGGCGAGGCGGGGAGTCGGAGTGGCCAGAACCTCAACTATCCCTGCAGTCCTTCGCCCTTACCACCACGCGAGCTGCGCGATGTTCTCGCGGATGTGCTGGCAGCTCTTGTGGAAGCCCTCCTCCTCGGACTCCGAGAGGTCGAGGGTGTAGACCTCCTCGACGCCCTCCGCCCCGATCACGCACGGCAGCGAGGTGTAGATTCCCTCCTCGCCGTACTGGCCGGTCATGAGGGCCGAGGCCGAGAGGACGGCGTGCTCGTTGTGCAGGATCGCGGCGCAGATGCGGGCGGTGCAGTTGGCCACGGCGTACTCGGTGCAGCCCTTGCCCGCGTATGTCACGTAGCCGCCCTTGCGCGCGAGCTCCTCGATCTCGGCCTGGTCAAAGCCGTACCGCTCGGGCTCCTCCGCCGCCAGCTCCGAGATCCGCTTGCCGCCGATGGTGGCCGACTTCCACGCCGCCACCTGCGAGAACCCGTGCTCGCCGATCATGTACGCCTCGACCGACTTGGGGCTGATGCCGGTCGCCTTCGAGATCTCGGACCGCAGGCGCGCCGAGTCGAGGCCGCATCCGGTGCCGATGATCTTCGCCGGGTCGTAGCCGGTCAGGTGCCAGATTGCGGTGCACACCACGTCGCAGGGGTTGGCGACCGAGACGATGATTCCCTTGAAGCCCGCGCCCACGATGCGCTCCGCGAACGTGCGCGCCGAGTCGGTGGTGTTGAAGAGCTCGCCGTCGCGGCTGGTCGCCACCAGCGAGACGTTGCCGGCCGAGTTGACGATGATGTCGCACTCGGCGAGGTCCTCGTAGCGGTCGCTGCAGTTCACGATGCGCGTGTTGTACGGCACGAAGCTCATCGAGTCCATGAGGTCCTGCGCCTCGGCAATCACCTTCTGGTCGTGGAGCCCGCACAGGTAGAGCTCGTCGACGATGCCCTGGAGGAGAAGGCTGTTCGCCACGTGCGCCCCCACGTGGCCGAGGCCGATGATGCCGATCTTGCTGATGGATGCCATGGTTGCGCCTTTCTGGGCCTTTCCGGAACTGGATGCGTCTGGTCGGCACATTATATGGCTCGCGTGTGGCGGCTCCGTTTCGGGCGGGCGCCCCGGCGGCCATCCCGTCGGAATACCCAATTTCGCCAAATTCGTCGGACTGGTCATCGGGGTGCCCCAGCTCGTCGCAGGAGTCTATTATCTCGTCAAGGAGAAGGACGACGCGGAGCCGAAGAGGATATGCACAGCCTCAGCGTGGTCGGGGCGGTCGTCGCCGTCGCGTGCGTCCTGCTGCTGGTCCTATAGCTGCGCCGTTCCGCCGACGCACAACCGGGAAGGGAAGGGCGCATCATGAAGCACGTCGTCGAGGTCACCGTCATCCGGAAGAGCTGTTTCGAGGACCTGCAGGCGGCCTATCTCGCCGATCCCGCGAGCGGTCCGTGCCCCTGCTTCGAGGAGGGGCAGGTGTTCCGCTTCGAGCGCACGCCTGAGAACGACAGCTTCTACCGGCTCGGGCGCGGCACGCTGGTCGGCGGCGGCGACTTCCCGTGCGGGGAGGCGTGGGACTGCATCAGCCGCTACGTCTACGCGGGGCTGCAGGGCGGCGCTCTCATGAGCCGCTGGACCAACGACGAGCGCATGATGGTCGCCTGCTGCAACGACGGGACGCGCCCGGTGTCGTTCAAGATCGTGCGCATCGACGAGCCGGAGACCGATGCCGAGGCCGCGTGGCTTGCCGCCCAGGACTTCTCCAACTCCCCGGGCGACGCCTATACGGGTTAGCGGGCCGGCATGCCGGTGGTAGACGGACGGCGTCTTCCGCATCGCCGCTCGCGCGGGTATAATGCGTTCCCGTTCGAGATGTTTTACACAGAGAGAAGGGATGGCCGTATGTCGCACGATACCCCGCAGGCCGCCTCGCATGACTCGCATGAGGAGCATGGTTCCTCACACGAGGCCCAGAACCTGACCGCCAGCGAGGCGCTCGCCAGGCTCCGCGAGGGTAACGTGCGCTACCTCACGGCCGAGCGCGGACTGGGCGACGTGTCCCCCGAGCTGCGCAAATCGACGTTCGACGAGGGTCAGCGGCCCTATGCCATCGTGCTCGCGTGCTCGGACTCCCGCGTGATCCCCGAGGCCGTCTTCTCCGCGGGCATCGGCGAGCTCTTCGTCATCCGCGTCGCGGGCAACGTGGTCGACAACCACCAGCTGGGGAGCATCGAGTACGCCGAGGGCCACCTGGGCTGCAACCTCGTGGTCGTGCTCGGGCACACCGGGTGCGGCGCCGTGGACGCGGCCATGCACCACGAGCCGTACGGCACCGTGAAGTTCATCACCGACGAGATCGCCGAGGCCATCGGCGACGAGCGCGACGAGGCCGCTGCGTGCCTGGCAAACATCATGCACAGCGTCCGCCGCATCGAGGAGAGCCGCACGGTTCGCGCCGACGAGGCCGAGCACGGTCTGCGCGTGGTGGGCGCGCTCTACCACACCGACTCCGGCCGGGTGGAGTTCCTGGGGGAGT
>CAYMHQ010000181.1:0-2482 GCA_964390275.1 uncultured Coriobacteriaceae bacterium | reverse complement strand
GCCTCGATTGGCCCGAGGATCGGCGCGGACTTCGTCTCCATCGTCCCGCGTGGAAGCTCGCCGCTCTCAACCGGCTCAAGAACACGCAGGTCAAAGCCCTGCTGGAGCGATAGAAGCCGAAACGGCTGGCGGCCGGAACGTTGAGGACGCCCCTGTCATTCGGGTCGCTCGGATTCGTGCGGATGCCGTGCGCTAACCCCCGGTGCCGGCGGGGCTTGCCGGGTGCATCTTACAATACGGGGACCGAACGAACGGGGGCCGGGCGCCGTTCTGGTCGACGGCTCGACGAGCAACCTAACGAACGAGGAGCGTACCCATGACCAAGCCGCACATCGCGTGCCATATGATGATGTCCGTCGACGGGCGCATCGACTGCGCCATGACCGAGAAGCTCAAGGGGGTCGGCGAGTACTACGAAACGCTCGACGCGCTCGACGCCCCCACCCGCGTGAGCGGCCGCGTGACCGCCGAGCTCGAGATGGCCGCGGGCCCTTGGACCCCCGCCGGCGACCCCGCCGAGTCCGCTAGTCTCACCCCGCTGGGGGAGAGCGGTTTCCACAAGGCGCAGGACGCCGAGGCGTACGAGGTCGTCTTCGACACGCGCGGCACGCTGGCCTGGAACGAGGGGTCGAGCTATGAGAAACCGCTGGTCATCGTGGTGTGCGAGCAGGTTGCGCGCGAGTACGTCGACTATCTGGCAGCCCGCGGCATCTCGTGGATCGCGTGCGGCGACGGGCGCATCGACGTCCCGGGCGCGGTGGAGGTCCTCGCGGAGGAGTTCGGCGTGCGGCGCATGGCGACCGTGGGCGGCGGGCACATCAACGCGGCCTTCCTCGACGCGGGCCTGCTCGACGAGGTGAGCGTGCTCATCGGCCCCGGCATCGACGCGCGCGCCGGCATGGCGTCGACCTTCGACGGCCTGCCCCATGACCGCGAGCCCTTCCAGCTCAAGCTCACGAGCTGCAAGGTCTTCGACGACGGCGCCGTGTGGCTGAGGTACGACGTGCTGTAGAGGTAGAGGATCGACCGGTCGCTTACGCGGGGGGCGGGGGCTTGCGATGGCCCTGCGGTTCGCGGAAAATCGGCTGTGCGGGAATTGCCCGTGCGGGAATTGCCGTCGGGGGAGTGCTCTGGGAGCAAACTCGGCTATTCGGGAGGGGTGCATCGAATGGACGCATCAACGATCAAAACGATGCTGGAGGTCGGCGAGACCGTGGGCGTCGAGTTCAAGCGCTGCGGCAACGGCGTCGAGAGCGACACCTATGAGACCGTCTGCTCCTTCCTGAACCGTTTCGGAGGGGACATCTTCCTCGGGGTTCTGGACGACGGCACGGTGGCCGGGGTGCCCCAGAACGCCGCCCCGGGTATGGTGAAGAACTTCATCAGCTGCGTCAGCAACCCCGCGCTGTTCTCGCCGACCGTCTACCTTGTTCCGGAGATCCTGGAGTACGAGGGCAAGACCATCATCCACGTGCGCGTCCTCCCGAGCTCCGAGGTCCACAGCTACAAACGGGTCGTCTACGACCGGGTGAACGACTCGGACGTCAAGGTGACCGCAACGGCGCAGATCGCGCAGATGTACATCCGCAAGCAGGAGATATTCACCGAGCGCAAGGTGTTCCCTTACGTCGGGATGGACGACCTGCGGCTCGACCTGCTGCAGAAGGTCCGCATCATGGCGGTGAACCACTGCGGCAAGTCCCATCCATGGGGTGCGATGACCGACGAGGAATTGCTGAAAAGCGCCCGTCTCTACACCAAGGATAGAGCGACTGGCGAGTCCGGTTTCAACCTGGCGGCGGTCATGCTACTGGGAGATGACCTCGTGATCGGCGATGTCGCACCCGCCTATGTGACGGACGCCATCCTGCGCAAAATCGACGTCGACCGCTATGACGACCGCGAGGTCATTAAGACTAACCTCATCGAGAGCTACGAGCAGCTGCTCGAGTTCGGCCGCAAGAACCTGCCTGACAGGTTTTACCTCGAAGAAGGGCAGCGCAAGAGCCTGCGGGGCATCATCGTGCGCGAGATGATTTCCAACACGCTCATCCACCGCGAGTACACCAGCCCCTATCAGGCAAAATTCGTGATCGAGCGGAACCGGATGTACGTGGAGAACGCCAACCGCGCGTTTCAGGAGGCGCGGCTGACCCCGGACAACAACGAGCCGAACCCGAAGAACCCGATCATCGCGAGCTTCTTCCGCACCATCGGTTACGCGGACCAGCTGGGCTCCGGTGTGCGGAACCTCTTCAAGTACAGCAAGATCTATTCGGGTGGCGACCCGGAATTCATCGAGGGCGACGTCTTCCGCATCATCGTGCCGCTGGACGAAGCCCTGTGCGGCGGATCCGAATCAATGGTTGACGAGAATCCCACCCAAACTTCCACCCAAACCACCCAAGCTACCCAAAATCCGACCCAAGCTCCGGAAAATCCGACCCAAGCTACCCAAAATCCGACCCAAGCTCCCAAGGTC
>CAYMHQ010000180.1:0-5727 GCA_964390275.1 uncultured Coriobacteriaceae bacterium | reverse complement strand
TGATGTTAAGTTCGCTGGTAAGTTGATATGAAGTCTGCGCCCAGCAAACCGCCAGTTTCTCGAGGGCGGCGCGAATAAGGATGACGCGCACACCCGTCAGCGCCCGTAGGCAAGCTCGACGATGCCCGCCTCAAGGCCGGCGTCGTCGAGGCACAGGCATCCATCTCGGACGTTTCTCGCCATTCATCATTCTCCGGCTCGCCCGCTCAACCGCCGCCTCTCGCCTATCCCCTCGCCTTGCCCTTCCCGACGCGGTTGAGCGCCAGAAGCGCGGTGGTGGTGAGCAGCACGCAGATCACCGCCATGCTCATGCCGATGCCCACGCTGCCCTGCTCGAACTCGCGCATGATGTAGGTGGACACCACGAGGGTGTTGGTGGGCGCTATGAGGCTCGGGGCCACCAGCTCGCGGAAGGCGATGATGAAGGTCATCATCCAGCCCGTGGCCACGCCCCGCATCACAAGCGGCAGCGTGATGCGCCGGAAGATGTAGAGGGGGCGTCCGCCGAACACGCGCCCGGCGGCCATGAGGCTGTCTCCCACCTGGGCAAACGAGCTCGACACATACTGCACGGAGTACGGCAGGAACAAAACCACGTACGTCAGCACCAGGATACCCATGGTGTTGTACAGAGGCAGCACCGAGTAGATCTGGTTCCAGAAAAGCATGATGCCGATGACGAGCACGATGCCCGGCAGCATCTCGGGCAGAAGCCCCATGGCCTCCAGCGACTTGCCCGCGAGGCGCATCGCGCGGCCTCCCTTACGGCAGCGGCGCACCGCGAGCACCACGAGGGTGCCGAGAACCGCGCAGATCGTGGCGCTCGCCACGCCCAGGAACGCGCTGTTGAGCAAGGCCGAGACGCCCTTGCCGTTCTCGGAGAAAAGGTCGATGTAGTTCTGCCAGGTGAAGTTGCCCGGGGCCAGGCCCAGGCCGCGCAGGTTGATGAACGAGGTGGCGATAACCGAGAAGTACGGCACGCCCACGGAGAGTCCCAGCACCACGACGATGAACGCCCAGGCCAGGGCGCACGCCGGCCTGGACATGCGCAGCTCCACGAGGCGCGACCCCTTGGTGCCTACAAGGTCGTAGCTGCGGTGCTCGGTCACCCAGTTCTGCACGAGCCACATCACCAGGCAGATGCTCACGAGCACGCTCGCCAGGGCGGCCGCCTGCCCGAACTGCACCGGCGCCACCGAGGCATAGCGGTGAATCTGCGTGGTGAACACCTCGAATCCCGCACGTTTGCCCAGCGTGTAGGGGGTGCCGTACTCCGAGAGGGTCTTCACGAACACGAGCAGTGCCGCGATGGCGTAGTTCCCCGAGAGCAGGGGCAGGAAGAGCTTGCGCAACCGCTGCCCAAAGCCCGCGCCGAACACCGCCCCGGCCTCGTCCAGGCTCGACGGCACGTTGAGCAGGGCGTTCTTGAGGATGGAGAGCATGAAGGGGAACACATGGAAGCTCATCACCGCCACCAGGCCGCCAAGGGTGAAGAACCAGTCCTGGCAACCCTGCATGGCCGGGACGAGCTGCTGGAGCAGGCCCCTCTTCTGCATGAAAAGGATCCATCCCATCGAGGCGATGTAGGGCGGCGTCATGAACGGAATCATGAATATGATGTCGAAGGCGCGCATCCGGGCGAAGCGCGTGCGCGAGAAGAGAAACGCCAGCGGCGCGGCGATGAGCGTGGAGACGATTACCACGAGCACACCCAGGAGCAGGGAGTTAGCCACCATTTGTGCGTTGTCGGACTGCATGAGGGTGTCGAGGGCGAGGGAGAGGTCGAGCGTCCCGTCGTCGTCCACCACGGCCCGCCCGAAGACCCACGCCAGCGGGCACACCACCAGGAAAAGAAGAACGGCCGCGCAGGCGGCCAGGGGGAGGCAGTTCTTGAGCGTCTTGAGCTTGTGCATGTCCATACCTACCCCCGGCCAGCCGGCCGGCCTCAATGCGCGAAATTACCGACACGGCAGCGCGCGCAGACCTTCTCGCAACGACGGCCCGGCGCTCGCCGCGAATCGCCTTAGTTGTCCTTAGTGAGCTCGTCGATCTTGGCCGCGGCCTCGTCGGCGATCTTCATCATCTCGTCCCACTCGGGCTCGATCTGGGGGATATCTGCCAGGCCGATGCGGTCGGCGGAGGCGTCTACGTCGCTGCGGCCAGGCAGCAGGAAGGCGTCGGCCACAAGCTTCTGGGCCTCCTCGGTGTAGAGGTAGTCGATGAAGGCCTTGGCGTTGTCCATGTTGGGGGCGGTCTTCATGATCATGGCCGGGCGGGGGTTCACCACGGTGCCGCCGGCGGGGTAATAGATGGCGAGGGGCTCGCCCTTCTTAATGCTGGAGTAGGCGTTATAGTCGACGCCGGCCACCAGGATGCCCACCTCGCCGGTGGTGACGGCCTCAAGCGCGGCCTTGTTGGCACCGGGGTTCTTCATGCCGTTGGCGCACAGGGCCTCCAGGTCGTCCCAACCGTTGGCCACCACGTAGCCGGCCACGAAGTCCTTGCAGGCGCCGGACTTCTCGGGATCGGGGATGGCCAGGTCGCCCTGGTACTGGGAATCGGCCAGCTCGGCCCAGTCGGCGGCAAGCTCGGGGTAGATGGTGGTGTTGTAGATGACACCCACCGCAGAGGCGCTCGTGCCGAAGAGTACGGAGTCGTCGTCGATCCAGCCCTCCACGGCCTTGTCGGCGCCCTCGGGCACGTAGGTCTCAAGCAAGCCGGCCTCCTTCTGGGTGAGACCGTCCGACCAGGAGGCGAGGATCACGACGTCGGCCACGGGGTTGGCCTTCTCGGCCTCGACGCGCGCGAGGATCTCGCCCGTGGTGCCCTGGAACTGCTCGACCTCCACGCCGGTGGCGGCGGTGAAGCCCTCGGCCAGCTTGTCGGCCAGGCCGGAGGGGGAGGGCATGTACACGGTCACTTTGCCGGAGAGCTTCTTCTCCTCGGCCTGGGCCAGGGAGACGCCGCCGGCCAGGCCGCACAGGGCCACAAGGCTCGCGCCGGCCTGCAGGAAGCTGCGGCGGGACAGTGCGTTGGAGATGTTGTGCATGATGGTTCCTTTCCTTTTGGGTTTGAAACGCCTTACTGAGAGAACGCCGGGTTGCTCAAACGCGCGTGCTATACGAGCGAGAGGATGTCGCGGGCGCGCACGTACAGCGTGAGCCGCGTGCCCGCCTCGATCCTCTGGGATAGGGGAAGCTTCCAGTCGCGTCCCTGCCACACCAGGTGCGCCTGGTAGGAGTCGCCTAGGAACTGCGTGGACACCGCCTGCGCCTCGAAGCGCTCGAACGGCTCGGCGGGCTGGGCGAGCAGAGCGGACTCGGGGCGGAACATGTGCGTGTCGTCCACCCAGTTGGAAAGCCCCACGAAGTGCGCGACGAAGGCGCTGGCCGGGCGGGCGTACACGGCCTCGGGCGTGTCGTACTGCTCCACGTTGCCCTCGCTCAGGACGGCGATGCGGTCCGACATGCTCATGGCCTCGGTCTGGTCGTGCGTGACGAACACGGCGGTGGCACCCAGGCTCGACACGAGTTCGCGCATCTCGGTGCGCATTTGCTCGCGCAGCAGGGCGTCCAAGGCCGAGAGGGGCTCGTCGAAGAGGATGCAGCCCTCGCTGGAAGCCATGGCGCGCGCGAACGCCACGCGCTGCTGCTGGCCGCCGGAGAGCTGGTGGGGAAAGCGCTGGGCGAAGTCGTCGAGACGCACGGCGTGCAGGGCCGCGCGGACCTTCTCATCCAAGCCGGAGGTGCGCTTGGTGGCGCGCAAGCCGAACGCCACGTTCTCGTAGACGCTCATGTGCGGCCACAGCGCGAAGTCCTGAAAGACGAATCCCAGCATGCGGCGCTCGGGCGGCACGTCGATGCCGCGGGCGTGGGAGAACACGCAGGTGTCGTCGAGGAAGATCTCGCCGGCGGACGGGGTCTCCAGGCCGGCGATCATGCGCAGAAGGGTCGTTTTGCCGCAACCGGAGGGGCCCAGCAGCGTGGTGAAGCTGCCGTCCTCGACCGTCAGGTCGCAGGGACGGATGACGGTCTTATCGCCGAACGACTTGCTCACGCCTTGCAGACGAATGCGCATGGGGCCTTCCCGAAGCATCTCCCGCCGCACGCCTATCCGCGCGGCTGGGGGCAGTTTGCACCCAGAGTCGCCCCCCTTCTCGCAGAGTATCGTCAAGTTTCTGTAATTTATTTGTAAAAGCGCAGGTAGACACATGGATAAGAGAGAGGGGCCGTATGGGGCGCGTCACAGACCCGTCACAGGGGGTGCGCGCCCCTCATTCCCCCGGTTGGGCTATAGATCGCCCGCGTGATCCTCGTCGAGCAGGATGACGACCTCGGCGCGGGAGTGGGTGTCGGTCTTGGCGTAAGCGTGACGGACCCCGCCGGGCGCGAGGCGGTCCTCGAGGACGACGCCACGGGCCGGGCGCGCGTGCCTCAGCTGCAAAATGAGAACTCGCGACTCGCCTGCTGGACAGAATACCCGCCTTCGTGTCATCTGTCGTCGCATCGACCGCGCATCGGACGCAGCGGGCAAAAGCAAGGTATGATTGACGCCTGCGCATGCACGCAAGCCGCGCGCCGCCGGGGAGACAGCTCCGGGGAACGCGGACTCGAGAAAGGCAACCGGCATGGGCGTGTATCTCAATCCCGGCAGCCAGGCCATGGCCATAGGCCGAAGGGCGCGCGTCTACGTCGACAAGAGCGGTCTCATCACCCGCCTCAACGAGCGCGTGTACGCCGGCGGCGACCGCTATGTCTGCGTCAGCCGGCCCCGGCGCTTCGGCAAGACGATGGCAGCGAACATGCTGTGCGCCTACTACCAGCGCGGAATCGACTCGCACGAGCTGTTCGACGACCTCGAGGCTGCGGAGGGCCCGGCATACCGGGAGCACCTCAACGCCTACGACGTAGTGTACCTGGACATGCGCCAGCTTCTGGGCGACGCGGGGTCGGCCGCCGCGGTACCGGAGCTCGTCACGCGCAAACTCGTCGCCGAGCTCTCGCAGGCCTTCCCGAACGCCGTCGACCCGAACCAGACGAGCCTGTTCGAGGCGCTCTCGCACGCCGCCGCCCAGCCGGGACACCCCGGCTTCGTCTTCATCATCGACGAGTGGGACGCCGTGTTCCGCGAGACGCGCAACGACGTCGCAGCTCAGAAGGCATTCACCAGCTTTCTTCGTGACCTGCTCAAGGACAAGAGCTACGTAGCCCTCGCCTACATGACCGGCATCCTGCCCATCAAGAAGTTCGGCACCCATTCGTCGCTCAACATGTTCGACGAGCTCTCGATGACCGCGCCGGGCGACCTCGCGCGGTTCTTCGGCTTCACCTCGGAGGAGACGCGCGACCTGTGCTCCGGCTGGGGCATGGACTTCGCCGAGGTCGAGCGGTGGTACGACGGGTACCGTCTGTCCGGGCTGCACATGTACAACCCGCGCTCGGTGGTCCTCGCGCTCACAAAGGGTCGCTGCTCTGACTACTGGACACCCACCGAGAGCTACGAGGCCCTGCAGACCTACATCGACCTCGACTTCGACGGCCTTCGCCAAGCCGTGGTGGCGATGCTCGCCGACGAGCCCCAGCCCCTCGACACGACGACGTTCGCCAACGACATGACGACGTTCAAGCGGAAAGACGACGTCCTCACGTTGCTCGTCCACCTTGGCTACCTGGGCTTTGACGAGGAGAGCGGCACGGCGTTCATCCCCAACGAGGAGATCCGCCGCCA
>CAYMHQ010000179.1:3101-5734 GCA_964390275.1 uncultured Coriobacteriaceae bacterium | reverse complement strand
CCAAACAAGAAAAGTGGTTTTACAATTCATCAAAAGAGAACTCGCTAAATGCGATATTGTAATTGTGGCTGGGATTCCGGCGACCTCTCCGACTCGCACGATTATCGATCTTGTCAGATATGGCGAGGACCTGAGCCTTACGGCGAGCGTTCTTAATGACGCGCTTGTTGAGGGCGGCATTCCGGATGAGGAATTGCTGTCCCGTGAGATTGATGGGCTTGCGGTAAAGCGAGGTTTCGAACCTGGCTATCCTCTTTACAACTATTTGAGGAGACAATGATGGAGCGGTTCTATTCTGCGCCCTGCTGGGTGACAAAGTGATGCTCGTCGAAAGGAGCATCCGATGACCCCTGTCCTCTTCCTCGAGTATCCCAAGTGCTCTACCTGCAGGAAGGCCAAGGCGTGGCTCGATGCGCACGGGGTGGCGTACATTGACCGGCATATCGTCGAGGAGAATCCGACGATTGACGAGTTGGCGCGATGGCAGGCAGTGAGCGGGCTACCGGTCAGGCGGTTCTTTAACACGAGCGGCATGCTGTACCGCGAGCTAGGCGTCAAAGACCGACTCGACGCGGGGATGTCGGACGGCGAAGCCTTCGAGCTGCTCGCTGAAAATGGGATGCTCGTGAAACGGCCGATTGTGGTGAGCGAGGGGTTCGTGCTGGTGGGATTCCGCGAAGAGCAGTGGCAGGCGGCGCTACTGTAGGAGGGGACCGGGCGAGCGGACCCCACCTTTCAGATGTGCGTGGAGTCTGGTGCGGGAATGAATTAAACCTGAGCCGGCGATGGCGAGCCGGGAATGGTCAGAGTCAAAGATTGGAACCTGATATTGAAACCTGGGATAGGGGATTGTCTATAGCGCCTTCGGCAGGTTTTCTCCGACGCGTATGCATAGTTTTCCATCCCAGATGCCTACCGGGATAAGGGTCCCGAATGGGAAAAATACAGGTACAACACCCACTTGCTCAAACTGATAGACCGCAGTCTTCTTATCCATCGGGTCAACTATCCAATATTCCCTCACGCCGGCCTTTTCATAGCGATCCGCCTTGGTGAGGTAATCCATTCGTCGACTTGAGGGGGAGACCACCTCGACGACGAGGTCGGGGGCACCCTCGCAAGCACGTTCGGAAATCAAGTTGGGATTGCAGACCACAAGCACGTCCGGTTCAACATAGACGGAATCATCGCCGTTGAGATTCACTGCAAATGGCGAGGTAAACGCTCGACAGTCTCCGCCGTTCTGATTGATGAACGTTTGCAGTGCAAGGAATATATCATCTCTCAGTATCTGATGGGTTCTGCTTGGCGCCGCCATATCGAAAAGTTCGCCATCAATAAGTTCAGCGTGCTGTCCGTCGGGAAGTGACCAGTAATCTTCAGCAGTGCAGTGCTGAGTTTTAAGGAGTGGCATAGTTTGGTCCTTTCGCCGACATATTGGAAGAACGGGGCACTCCTCCAAATGTGTAACCTGGGGTTATTGTAGTTGCTTGGTGCTCTCAAGGAGGGGAAAACCGAAGAAGCCGCTCAAAACTCGGGTAACCCGCTCGGGTTAGTCTCCCCTCTCTTCTCCCTGTGTCTCCCACCTGTGGTTATTACGCTGCCACCGGTCGAAGTTCCCATTGGACAAAATCTATAATAGACTACGCACGAAGCGTAATAATTCGATGTCGTTGGGCTGTGCCGACCATCCTGAAGCGATATCCTGCGGGGATGGCGGCGTGAACTGAGCAGCCTAGCGACAGATGGCTGGAGAGTTGGAGGATCGCATGGCGGATTGCACGACGCACCAGGACTGCGCGGAGCATCAGGGTTCCAAGCCGGTCGAGGACGCGAGCTACCACCGCACCAAGGTCGTCGTCCGATGGGTGACGGTCGCCGTGGTGGCGGTCCTGCTCATCGTGTGCTTCGCGGTGCCGTCGGTGCGCTCGGGCATATCGTCGATCTTCGCGATGCTGTCGAGCGGGGATACCGGGGCGGTCGCGGAGTACATCCGCTCGTTCGGCGCGTGGGCGGTCGCCGTCTCGTTCGCGCTCATGATCCTGCAGAGTCTCGCCGCGCCGATTCCGGCGTTCCTCATCACGTTCGCCAACGCGGCGGTGTTCGGCTGGTGGCAGGGTGCCATCCTCTCGTGGACGAGCGCCATGGCCGGTGCCGTTGTGTGCTTCTTCATCGCGCGCATCCTCGGGCGCGACGCCGTGGCCCATTTCGCGACGCGCGGGGCCCTGGCGACCGTCGACCGGTTCTTCGACAAGTACGGAAAGAACGCCATCCTCATCTGCCGTCTGCTGCCGTTCATGTCGTTTGACCTGGTCAGCTATGCCGCTGGACTTACCGGCATGGGCTTCTGGGGCTTCTTCTGGGCGACCGGCCTGGGCCAGCTGCCCGCCACGCTCGTCTACTCCTACGTGGGCGGCATGCTCACCGGCGGCACCAAGATCTTCGTCACGGCGCTCTTCATCATCTTCGCGCTGTTCGCGCTCGTCTTCCTGTTCCGCCAGGTGTACATGAACCGTCACCGCGACCTGGCCGATGTCGACGCCGGTGCTGAGGCTAAGGCTGCGGCCGATGTCGAGTCCGGAGACGCGGGGAGCCGCTAGGATGGAGCCGGGAGGGAAGAGCCGAGGGGACGA
>CAYMHQ010000179.1:0-3001 GCA_964390275.1 uncultured Coriobacteriaceae bacterium | reverse complement strand
TCGGTGGGTCCCGCGGCGGCGTGAAGCTGTGGGTCTTCGTCGGCATCGTGGCGGTGCTGCTCGTGCTCAACTGGGTGTTCGGCTGGTCGGAGACGATCTCGGTCGACGCGGCGGTCGCGCAGCTGCGCGGGGTCGTCGACGCCAACCCGGTGCTCGCCGGCCTCGTCTACGTCGCCGCGTCGATTGTGGGATGTGTGGTGCTGGCGCTGCCGGGAATCATATTTGCGCTGGTAGCGGGCACGGTGTTCGGCGCGGTGTGGGGGACCGCCCTCTGCTGGGCCGCCGTGACGCTCGGCGCGTGCCTCTCCTTCGTCGTGGGCAGGTTCTTCCTCAAGGACGCCCTCAAGCCGAAGCTCGCGAAAAGCGCGGCGCTCAACAGGTTGCTGTTCGAGGGCGCGGAGCGGAGCGACGTCTACCTGCTCGCCGTCACACGGCTCGTGCCCCTCTTCCCGTACAACCTCCAGAACTTCGCGTACGGCGTGACCGACATCCGGTTCGTCCCCTACGCGGTGTACTCCGCGATCTTCATGCTGCCGGGAACGGCGGTGTACACGGTTGCCGCCGCCGGGCTGGTCGAGGCCGAAAACCGGCTGCTGTACTTTGCCATCGCCGCAATCCTGCTGGTAGTGACGCTGCTTGTGGCCCGTGTGCTCAAGAGGGGAGTGACCGAGTCATGACGATGAACGTCGCCAAGCTCATCAGCGTGACGGAGAAGAGCCGCTATCCGTTCTACGCGTACCCCAAGGGGCCCTGCCGCGACCTGCTGTTTCCCGGCTGCGCGTTCCCGTCTCAGTTCCCCCGCACCACCGACGAGCTGTCGCGCGTCTGCCGCGGGCTTGGGATGGGGGTCGCGTACGACTGCTGCGGAAAGCCGCTCGAGGACTGGGACGAGGACACCGCCGCGGGTCGCGTCTCGGACAAGCTGAACGCGCGCGTGGCATGCACCGGGTGCGAGCGGCTTGTGGTTGTGTGCCCAAACTGCCTCGACTACCTGCGGAAACGTACCGATATACCCTGCGTCTCGGTGTACCAGGCGCTCGGCGAGCACGGCTTTGAGGCGCGCGCCGCCTTCGATCCCGGCGTCCTGTTCGTCCCCTGCCCCGACCGGAAGAGCCGCGAGATCGAGGGGTTCGTCCGTCGTCTCGCCGATCTGTCCCGCGTGGAGACCCTCTCCGGCGTGCCGTGCTGCGGCCTTCGCGCCGACGTCGCCGCCCGCGGTCCGGAATTCGTCAGCAAGCAGGGACGACGCATCGCCGAGGTCGTCGCGGGGCGGATCGTCTACACGTACTGCGCGTCGTGCCTTGGCCAGTTCGCGCGCGTCCGCCAGCCCGACGGCGGCCCGGTGTTCGCGACCGGGCAGGTGCGGCACGTGCTCTCGGTGATGCTCGGCGTGGAGGAGGAGCCCGACGCCGCGCATGCGATCCTCAACCGCGCCCGCCGCAGGTTCGACAGGAACCTCGAGCCGGAGCCGAATCCCAAATCGGAACCGACGTCGAGCGCCGAGGCGATGCCGAGTGCAGCCGGAGCCGATGGCGTCGAGGGATGCTCGCGATGACAGCGGGGGCGCCTACGCTCTCGGTAATCGTGCCGGTCTACAACGAGGAGGCCGCGCTGCCTGCGTTCCTTGCGATGGCGAGTGCGTGGCGCGGCACCTTTGAGCTGGTGTTTTCCGACGGGGGCAGCGTCGATCGCACGAAGGAGCTCGTCACGGCGGCGGGATATCGGCTGGTCGAGGGTCCCAAGGGGCGCGGCGGGCAGTGCGCGCGCGGCGTTGCGGCGGCTTCCGGCGAAGCGGTCATGTTCATGCATGCCGACGAGTCCGTGGGCCCCGACGCCGTCGGCCATGCGGCCCGGGCGCTCGCCCGCGGGGTCGAATGGGGATGCCTCACGCTGCGCTGGACCAAGCGCACGCCGACCTACCTGTTCGGCGAACTGCTCTCCAACCTGCGGGTTCGCGTCGAAGGCATCCCGTTTGCCGACCAATGCCCGTTCATGTCGCGCTCGCTTTACGACGAGGCCGGCGGCATGCCGGACATCCCCATCATGGAGGACTACGAGCTCGCGCTGCGTCTGCGTTCGCGTGGCCTGCGCCCGACCCAGCTCCCCGACCCCGTCTGGGCCTCCCCGCGACGCTTCGAGCAGGGCGGCCCCCTCCGCGTCGCGCTCATGATGCGCCGTCTGCGCCGCCTTTACCGCCGCGGTGTCTCCCCTGACGAGCTGAACGCGATGTATCGGGATGTGCGATGATGCCTGCGTCGCTGAATGGCTCGGCGGGCGCAAGGCCTGCCATCATCCTGTTCACGCGCATCCCGGTGCCCGGGCGTGTGAAGACGCGCCTTCTATCTGCGCTTTCCGGTGAGGAGTGCGCCCGGCTGCAGGAGGCGATGCTGCTCGACGAGGCCGAGCGGCTCGAGGCGGTGTGCCGCCGATCCAGCCTCTCGCTCGCGGTCTACTACTCGGATGAGACCGCCGACCTTCCCACTGCCGAGGCGTCCGCGCTTCGCGAGCGCATCTTCGAACAGGTTCGCGCGGCCGCCCCTTCCGCCCGGTTCGAGTGCCAGACGGGGGAGGGTCTCGGCGCGCGCATGCACAACGCGATGTGCGCGGAGCTCGCCGCCGGCGCCCCATGGTGCATCCTGATGGGGAGCGACCTGCCGCTGGTGACGTTCGACCTGGTAGAGAAGGCGATTGCCACGTTCGAGGGGGAAGACTGGGAGTCCGGTCCGCTGGCGACACCGAGCGACGTCGTCCTGTGCCCGAGCGACGACGGCGGATACTGGCTCGTCGGGCTGCGCCGTCCCTGCCCCGAGCTGTTCTCCGGCAAGCGGTACGGTGTGGGCAGCGTCCTCGCCGAGGCGCTCGCCACCTGCTACGACCTCGGCCTCGCAGTGGCGCTCGGGCCGACCGCCTGCGACCTCGACACCCCTGACGAGCTGGAGGAACTCCGCAGCCTGGCGCAGTCCGGCGACCCGCGCGTTGGGAAGCGGACTGCGGCGTGGCT
>CAYMHQ010000178.1:0-5777 GCA_964390275.1 uncultured Coriobacteriaceae bacterium | reverse complement strand
GAACTCCGCCAGGCCCCGCTCGCCCCCCGCACCGTCCGCACTCGCCCCCCGGCGCCCCGCCAGCTCCCTCCGCACCTGCCCGCACCCCATGCCCGTTCTTCGCCAGCCAGCGTGTTTCCGCAGCTAAATACCCCTTTTTGCCGTTCGGCGGCCAATTGTGTGCAAAAGGTGCCGGCGAACGGTGCATTTGTGCCGTTTGTGGGGATGCTCCGTCAGTCATCCCTGCTCAGCGCGCCGTTCGCCCCGTCTCAACACGAACGCTCCACAAGATTTAACGCGACTCCGCTATAAAACAACATCAACGGGCGGTTGCAATCGCAACTTTGATTCGCAGCCGGAGGCACCCGTGCGTGGAAGAGGCGCCACGCGAGCACGGAGGCACTTGGGGTTTCGCCTGCCATATGCGTTTCAGGGCCCATCGCACGCAGATTGTTGCGTCGTTGGGCTTTGGCGAATATGGATTGCGTCCGTTCTGCGCCATGTTGCATTTGCAACGCATGTAGAACGGCGGCACCAACGGCAGGACCCCGGGTCGCGCCCGCGCGTCGCGAAAGCGTGAACGCGTAGGAACGTGTAGGAAAGAGTGGAACTGTTGGAAAGAGAGAGAGGAAGTGCAGCACTATGAGACTATCCCGTAGAGGTTTCCTCAAGGGAAGCGGAGCCGCCCTCGCGGCGACCGCGTCCTTCGGGTTGACCTCGGGATCTCCCGCCTTGGCCGCGACCGCGGAAAACAAGACGTGGAAGCTCGTCGACACCCAGGAGAGCACCAACATCTGCTGCTACTGCGCCGGCGGATGCGGATCGCTCTGCTCGACGCGCGACGGAGAGCTCATCAACCTTGAGGGCGACCCCGACCACCCCATCAACCAGGGCGGTCTGTGCCCCAAGGGCGCCACGATGTCGCAGCTTCGCAACATCGTCGACCCCAAGACGCGCGAGGTCATCAAGAACCCTGACCGCTGGACCACGCCCAAGGTCCGCCGTCCGTACTCCACCGAGTGGGAGGACACCACCTGGGACGAGATCATCCCCGAGATCGCCCGCAAGGTGAAGGACACCCGCGACGCCGGCTTCGTCGAGACCGACGACACCGGCCTCACGGTCAACCGCTGCGAGAACATCGCGAGCCTCGGCGGCTCCCAGGAGAACTCCGAGGAGGAGTACCTCATCCTCAAGATGATGAGGTCCCTGGGCATCGTCGCCATCGACAACCAGGCCCGAGTTTGACACGGCCCCACGGTCGCCGGTCTGGCGGCCTCCTTTGGACGCGGCTCGATGACGAGCCATTGGTGCGACATGCAGAACGCCGACGTCATCATGTGCATCGGCTCCAACGCTGTCGAAAACCACCCTGTGAGCGCTAAGTGGCTTAACAAGGCCCACGAGCGCGGCGCGACGTGGATCGTCGTCGACCCGCGCTACACCCGCACCGCGGAGATGGCGGACATCTACTGCCCCATCCGCTCGGGCACCGACATCGCCTTCTACGGCGGTCTCTACAACTACATCGTTCAGAACCTCATCGATCCCAACCTCGACAAGTACCTCGCCGGCGAGACCGTGCCCGAGTACAACTTCGAGTACCTGCTCAACTACACGAACGCCTCCTACCTGCTCGACCCCGAGTTCAGCTTCGACGTCGAGACCGGCCTCTTCAGCGGCTGGGACCCCGAGACCGAGACGTACAACACGCACTCCTGGCACTATCAGACCGAGGAGGAGGTGGACTGGGACACCTCGAAGGACGGCACGTACGAGTGGGCGAACCACAAGCTGCACCCCGACGTCCCCGAGTTCACGCCCCCCACGCTCACCGTGCCCAAGAAGGACATGACCCTTCAGGACGAGATGTGCGTCTACCAGCAGTTCAAGAAGCACTACTCCCGCTATGACATGGACACCGTGTGCACCGTGTGCGGCATGGACCGCGAGATCCTCGAGAAGACCTACGCGGCATACGCCTCCTCCGGCGCCATCGGCAAGTCGGGCACCATCCTGTACGCCCTCGGCCAGACGCAGCACACCTACGGCGCCCAGAACACGCGTTCGATGAGCGTCCTGCAGCTGCTCCTCAACAACATCGGCATCCCCGGCGGCGGCGTGAACGCGCTGCGCGGCGAGCCCAACGTCCAGGGCGCTACGGACATGGGCATGATGGTGAACGAGCAGCCCGGCTACCTCAAGTGGTCGAACACCACCGACCGCAAGAGCCTGCGCGCGTGGCTCGAGAGCCAGACCTACTCCGACGGCTACTACACCAACAAGCCCAAGTTCATGGTGAGCGCGCTCAAGGAGTGGTTCGGCGAGAACGCGACCGTCGACAACGACTACGGCTACGACTGGTGGCCCAAGGTCCCGAGCGAGGCCGGCGACCAGGACTACACCCACATCTCGACGTTCGAGCTCATGAGCCAGGACAAGATGAAGGGCTACTTCTGCTGGGGCATGAACCCGTGCCACTCCGCGCCTAACGCCGGCTTCGTCCGCCGCTCCATGGCTCACCTCGACTGGCTCGTGGTGGCCGACCAGGTGGAGACCGAGGCCGCGGCCTTCTGGCGCGCGCCTGACATGAACCCCGAGGAGATCGGCACCACGGTGTACTTCCTGCCGTGCGCCCTCATCTACGAGAAGCCCGGCACCATCCTCAACTCCGGCCGCTGGCTGCAGTGGCGCTACCAGGCCGTCGAGCCGTGGGGCGACTCCAAGCCCGACTACGAGATGTGCGACCTGCTCTGGACCGAGATCGTGCGTCTCTATGAGGAGGAGAAGGACGACCCCTCGACGGCGAACCCCGACCCCATCCTCAAGACCAAGTGGGACTACTACGTCGACGGCAAGATAAACCCCATGACCGTCTCGTGGGCGCTCAACGGCTACAAGGTCCCCACCTCCGACTGGACGGCGGACAACCTCACCACCGACGAGACGGGCGAGCTCGCCACCGGCAGCGTCGACCTGCTCCCCGGCTACAGCGCGCTGGCCGCCGACGGCACCACCGCCTGCTGCATGTGGATCTACTCGGGCTACTACAGCAACTCCGAGGCGCCGCTCACGCCCTCCGCTCAGCCGGTGGGCCGCCGCAACAACGTCGACACCTCCGGCATCGGCCTGTACTCCGAGTGGGCCTACGCGTGGCCGAACAACCGCCGCATCCTCTACAACCGCGCCTCCGCGGACATGGAGGGCAAGCCGTGGAACCCCGACCGTCGCCTCGTCGAGTGGGACGAGAACGAGGGCAAGTGGATCGTGGGCTACGAGAACGGCTGCGACATCGGCGACTTCTCCGCGGGCACCACGCCTCCCAACAACAAGGCGTTCTTCATGCTGTGGGAGCAGAACGGCCGCCTCGAGTCGTACGGCATGGTCGACGGCCCGTTCCCGGAGCACTTCGAGCCGTTCGAGTCGCCGCTTGACGAGAACCCGTTCAACGGCCGCCTCAACTCGCCGTGCTTCCTCAACCGCAACTCCGCCTCCACGGCGCACAGCCCCAAGGAGGAGTTCCCCATCGTCGCGACCACCTACTCGGTCACCGAGCACTGGCAGACCGGCGGTCAGAGCCGCTCCTGCCCCGCGCTCGTCGAGGCGATGCCCCGCCAGTTCGTGGAGATGTCCTACGAGCTCGCCGAGGAGAAGGGGATTCAGAACGGCGACGAGGTCCGCGTCTGGAACAACCGCGGCTCGGTGGAGGTCGTGGCGCTCGTCACGCACCGCTTCAAGCCGTTCACGGTCAACGGCGAGAAGCTGCACCAGGTCGGTCTCACGCACCACTACGGCTGGGCGCGCATCTTTGGCAACAGCACGAGCATGGTGAACGACCTGACGCCCAACGTGGGCGACCCGAACTCGCAGACGCCTGAGTACAAGGCGTTCATGGTCAACATCGAGAAGGCGTAAGGAGGGGCGGAACATGAGCGAGAAAGCGATTCTCTTCGACACCGCGCGCTGCACGGCGTGCAAGGGGTGCCAGGTCGCATGCAAATGCTGGAACAACCTGCCCTCCCCGATCGAGACCAACTCGTGCGAGTGGTCGGGCTCGTACCAGAACCCGGCCGACCTCAACGGCGACACCCGCCTCATCATGACCTTCCATGAGGAGGAGGGCGGCCCCAAGGGCGTCGAGTGGGCCTTTGGCCGCCGCGCGTGCCAGCACTGCACCGACGCCCCCTGCGCGAGCATCTGCCCGGCCGGGGCCATCCACAAGGACGAGGAGACGGGCTTCGTGACCGTCGACGACTCCCTGTGCGTGGGCTGCAAGTACTGCTCCATCGCGTGCCCCTTCGACGTGCCCCGCTACTTCAGCAAGCCCGGCACGGGCGACGGCAGCGCCGTGACCGCCCGCGCCGTCATCAACAAGTGCACCGGCTGCGTGGACCGCATCGCCGAGGGCATGGCCCCCGCGTGCGTCACCACCTGCCAGCCCGAGGCGCTCCAGTTCGGCGACCGCGACGAGATGATCGCGAAGGCCCATGAGAGCGTCGAGCGCCTGCAGGCGCGCGGCTTTGAGAACGCGTGCGTCTACGGCGAGAACGAGATGGGCGGCCTCCACGTGATCCAGGTGCTCAAGTACGGCACCGAGCGCCACGGCCAGGTCGTCGACCCGCAGGTCAGCCCGCTGGTGCCCATCATCCACGCCATGAAGCCCATCACCGGCGTCATCTCCGCGGCGGCCGTCCTCGGCTTCGCGGCGATGTACGGCCTCGCCCACGGGTACAAGCGCGACGAGCGCGTGTACAACCCCGAGACCGGCGACACGATCTCCGTCGACAACGGCGGCGTGATCAAGCACGGCGACGGCTTCGACGAGGAAGGCTTCGTCGAGACGCTCAAGGGCGCCCTGAACGACGCCAAGAACGACCTGCTCAAGAAGGGGGGCAGCGACGATGAGTAAGCACGCAGCGTACCAGCCCTCGGCGGAGGAGGCCGCGAAGAACGAGGCCTTCGTCGAGGAGCACCAGGCCGAGGGCACCCGCTACATCAAGCGTCACTCCCTCCAGGCGCGTCTCACGCACGACATCACGATCATCTGCTGCATCCTGCTGTGCCTGAGCGGCCTGTTCGTGTTCGTCCCGGCGCTGTCCCGCTTCGCCGGGCCCACGGTGGTCTTCTGCCTGCGCATGTCCCACCGCATCATCGGCATCCTGTTCATCGTGGTGCCGCTCGTGAGCGCGATCCTCGCGCCCAAGGGCGTGGTGCACATCTTCAAGGAGATGTTCGCCAAGTGGGACAAGGACGACAAGAAGTGGATGTTGCTCTTCTTCCCGTACCTCTTCGGGGCGAAGTGGCTCCACATGCCCGACCAGCACCAGAGCAAGAGCGGCCAGCGCTTCGCCGACGGCATGCTGTGGCTCGCCTGCTTCATCATGGCGGCGAGCGGCGTGGTGCTGCTGCTGGGCTCCACGGTGTTCACCCTGAGCTCGGGGGCGCACGCCGTGTGGCTCCTCATCCACGACATCGGGTTCTTTATCATCGCGATCTTCGGCATGGCCCACATCTTCCTGGGCGCCGGCATCTTCCAGCCGTACAAGGGCTGCTACAAGCTCATGTTCGGCAGCGGTATGGTGAGCGAGTCCGACGCCCTGTACCACTGGGGCCACTGGGCTCGTGAGGAGCTCGAGAGCGGCGAGAACGTCTACGTCGAGAAGGACGGCAAGAAGGTCCCCGTGGCCGAGGCAACCGCCACGAAGTAGGCGAAGTACGATAGACGGGTAGAAGCGGCCCGGGCAGCTATCGACCGCCCGGGCCGCACCCGTGAACGAGCACATGAGTGCGAACGAGCA
>CAYMHQ010000177.1:0-5799 GCA_964390275.1 uncultured Coriobacteriaceae bacterium | reverse complement strand
CATTCCACTCGTACAAATGCGAAACATGACTTTCAAAATCCGAATCGGCAATATAGGTAAAGTCTCCGACAATAATATTCGGATTCGTAATCGTTGGCTTCACATATATTTCTTTGTCGTACCCTGCAATTGGATGGATCGTATTTGGATTTGGCTGCTTTCCGTCTTTCATCTTAACTACCTTTGCAAATTCCGATTTGTCTGCCTGTTCATGCCTTGTGTCCGCCGATCTGCTCGTTGCGGTCGCGCTGGGTGGCGCCCTCTTCGAGGTTCAGGCCCTTGAGCAGCGCGTTCTTGCCGTACTTCTTCTTGATGGCGAGTGTTGCCTGCTGCAGCTTGCGCTCCCGCTCGAGCCGTGCGGCCTCGGTTTTGCGGCGCTCCTCCTCGGCGTCGAAGTCGGAGAAGAGGTCGAGCTGGACGTGGTCCTCGCCCCAGCGCGGCGCCTCGGACTCGGGCGTCACGTGGGCGGCCACCACGTACATACGCCGCACGAGCAGGTTGGGGTTGACGATGCGGTCATAGAGCTCGGACACCGCCGCCATGATTATCCTGGTAGACGACGTGAAGCCGCCGAGGTTGGCCGAGCCGTGCGCCTTCTTGGGGGATGGGCGTCCGTAGAAGTCCTCCTCGATCTCGCCGCCGTAGCGGGCCATGCGCTCGGGGTCGTCGAGGTTGCCGATGTCGTATCCCACCGTGAGGACCACCTGGTCGGCGACGAGCCCCTTGTCCACGAGGTCGAGCGCGAGCGAGTCGGCCATCTCGCGCACCACGAGCCGCGCCTTCTCCGGCTCGTACGGGCAGTGCAGCACCTGCCCCGAGCTGATGCTGTTCGAGCTGGGCCGATGCGCCTTGATCGCCTCGACGGTGCACGGCTCCCAGCCCCACGCGTGGTCGATGAGCAGCTCCGCGTTCTTGCCGAACATCTTGTAGAGGAGGTCCTCGTTGCGCTCGGAGCACAGCGCGACGTCGCCCATCGTGAGCATGCCGTTCGCCTCGAGCCTGCGCGCGGTCCCGCGGCCTACCCGCCAGAAGTCGGTGATGGGCCGGTGGTCCCACAGCTCGCGGCGGAACCTCGCCTCGTCGAGCTCCGCGATGCGCACGCCGTTCTCGTCGGCCGGGATGTGCTTGGCCACGATGTCCATGGCGACCTTGCTGAGGAAGAGGTTCGTCCCGATGCCCGCGGTGGCCGTGATGCCCGTGGTCTCGAGCACGTCGAGGATGATGCGCATGGCGAGGTCGTGCGCCGAGAGCCCGTAGGTCCCCAGGTAGCGCGTCGCGTCGATGAACACCTCGTCGATCGAATAGACCACGACGTCTTCGGGCGCCACGTACTTCATGTAGATCGCGTAGATGCGGGTGCTGTACTCCATGTAGAACGCCATGCGCGGCGTGGCGACGATGAAGTCGAGCTCGAGCGACGGGTTTGCCTTGAGCTCCGAGAGGAAGTGCGACGAGCCCTCGAGCCTGCGCCCCGGGGCGACGCGCCTGCGGTCGA
The DNA here is from genome assembly GCA_964390275.1 of uncultured Coriobacteriaceae bacterium. GTDB lineage: Bacteria > Actinomycetota > Coriobacteriia > Coriobacteriales > UMGS124 > CAYMHQ01. The sequence continues at coordinate 4,304 of CAYMHQ010000177.1, read as the reverse complement.
AGTTGACGTCGCGGACGCGCTCCTTGACCTCGAAGAGCCGCGCCCGGCCGGGGATGCCGAAGCTCTTGAGCGACGGGGTGACCGCGAGGCAGATGGTCTTGTCCGTGCGGCTCTCGTCGGCAACCACGAGGTTGGTGTCGAGCGGGTCGAGCCCCCGCTCCCGGCACTCGACCGAGGCGTAGAACGACTTGAGGTCGATCGCGATGTAGGTGCGCGCGGGTTCGGGCGCGCTGGCGGGGTCGGGGGAGCCGGCGGGGCGGTCGGGCATGCGGGGGACGCCTCCTTTCGGGCGGACGAGGGCGGACGGGCGAAGCGGGGGGGTCACACGAGGGTCGGGCGGGCGGCAGGCGCGGGGCAGCGCGTGTCTACGCCTGTCTATTCTCGCTCTCACCCCTCGCGATGACCTCGCGCTCGATGAGCTCGATGAGCTCCTGCTTGCCGTGCACGCCGAGCTTCACGTACGCGTGCTTGATGTGCGCCCACGCCGTGTTCTCGGAAATCCCCAGGTCGGAGGCTATGGCGCCGGCGGTGCGGCCGCGTGCGAGCTGCACGGCGACCTGCGCCTCGCGCGGGGTGAGCCCCTTCTCGAGCGCGTACGCGGTGACCCGCTCGGCCACCCGCTCGCGGACGACCTGCTGGGCGGCGCGCTCCTGGGAGAACGCGGCGGCCTGGGACATCTGGCCTGCCTGAGCCTCCTGGCACTGCTGACCCTGCTGACTGGCGCCTTCGCCTCCCGCGGCGCGACGGCTGCCCGGCGCAGCCCCTCCCGCGTCCTCAATCAGCTTGGACTCGGCGTCACGGGAGCGGCGGCGCGAGAGGTACGTGAGGACCATCGCGAGCGGGTAGATGCACGCGAGGATGAGGAGCGTGGCGTACGAGGCGTCCTCGCCTGCGTGCACGGCGCCCAGGGCGAGGCCCAGCGCGAGCCCGAGCACGAGTGCGAGGTGCGATCCTGCCTGGTAGATGCCCATGAGCGCCACCGGGGGAGCGGAGCATCCGCGCGCGACCTCGAGCAGGAGCAGCACGAACGCCATGCCCACGAGGTCGTTGCAGACCACCATCGCGGTGCCCGCCACGTGCCCGAGCGCCTCGGCCGCGAACGGCAGGATCGAGAGCACGGTGAGCATCACGGGGAACACGACGCGGTAGACGGACGTGGTCTGGGGCACGCGGTGCGACACGAACACGATCCCCGCGAGCAGGACCGCCGCCGCGACGAGCGCGACCGACATCGAGACCGCGCCGATGACCTGCTCGAACGCGCTGCCGAGCACCGACGTGTGGAGGAACCCGACGACCGCCGTGAGCACGAACACGCACAGGAGCGACCCCGAGAGGTCCCCGAGGAGCTCGCGGAGGGAGCGCGCGGGGAGTGCGGACGCGTTGGGGAAGGTGGCGACGGGCGCTCCGGTGGTCCCGATGCCGTCGGTCGTCGTGGTCTGTCCGGCCGCCCCGGTCCGCCCTGTCTCCGCGTCCTGCCCGACCCGCAGGCCCGCCATCAGCGCGAACGTCGCCGCGAGCGCCGCGACCGCCACCGCGCAGAGCGCCCAGCCCGAGAGCGCGCCGAGCCCCGCGTATGCGCCCGCCTGCACGAGGTAGCCGCCCACGAGCGCGCGGACCGCGCCGTGCACGTCGCTCTCGGACGCGAAGAGCTCGAACCACGAGGTCGTGAGGGCGACCATGCCGGCGGCGTACACCCCGGCGCACAGCGCGACCCCCGCAGCGTGGGGGAGCGCGGCGAACCATCCGGCCGTTCCCGCGACGTAGCCGAGCACGAGCAGGGCGCACGCGGCGCCCGTCACCGGGAGCGGCAGCACGGGCCGGTGGTGCATCGCTTCTCGGCAGTCCGCCCCCTCCGCGTCCCGCCGTCCCGCGCGCACGGCGAACGCCACCACGGCGATCGCCACGAGGGTCGCGACGATGTTGGTCGCGATGGAGAACTCGGTCCCGGCGACAAAGCCGTGGCCGGACCCGAGGACGGTGCCGAAGAGCGTGGTGTAGGCGTTCGAGGTGACCGCGCGGGCGCACCCGAAGCCGCACGCCAGGGCGACCATGCGCCGCACGTCTCCCTGCGAGATCCCGGTCATGCGTCCTCCTCTCGGCCACGTCCCCCGTCGGTCCAGTGTGCGTGTCCGATGGCCCTGCCCGCGGTCACGCCTCGACTTCTGCCGACATCGATGCATCGTACCTGCGAGTTTCGTATTCTAACCGATTATCGGTGGTGCGTTCGCGCGGCGTCGCGGTCAACATAGACGCGTGTTCCACAGTCGTGGTGCGCCCGCCGCCACGCCGCCCGAGTCCCGCGGTTTGCGACTCGGCCGGGGCGTCGCGGGGAGCGCGCCCGCCAACGTCCAGCATGGTCGCCCGGAGCGACCGGACAAGGAGATTCGTCATGGAAATGAACCGCAGGAGCTTCGTCAAGACCGCCGGCGCCGTCGCCGCCGCAACCGCCATGGCCGCGAGCGGTACGGCCCTCGCCGAGGAGTCCGCCGCCCCCGAGGCCGCGGAGACCGCCGGGGAGCCGGCCGCCGAGACCGCCGGAGAGGCTGCCGCGCCCGCGACCGGCGTCCAGGACGGCAAGTATGTGACCCGCGCCCTCGGCCACGAGAACTACATCTACATCGAGACCACGTTCCGCGGCGGCGCGATCGCCGGGTGCAAGTGCCTGCGCAACGACGAGACCGAGGGCGTGGGCACCTACCCCTGCAAGACCCTGCCCGCGCGCATCCTCGAGGCACAGAGCGTGAACGTCGACACCATGTCGGGCGCCACCATCAGCTCGATCGCAATCCAGGCCGCCGTGCGCGAGGCAATCGAGAAGGCCGGCGGCGACCCGAGCGTCGACTTCGCCGAATCCGCCCCCACCGCGTGGGTCGCGCCCGAGCTGCCCGCCGAGTCCGACGTCGTCGTGGTGGGCGCCGGCACCTCGGGCCTCATCTGCGCCGCGCGCCTGCTCGAGATGGGCTATTCGGTCACCGTCCTCGAGAAGCAGGACATCCCCGGCGGCTCCATGGGCATGACCTACGGCGGCGTCGCGGCTGCCGGCTCCGAGCTGCAGGCCAACTACTCGCTCGGCCGCCACGAGGGCAACGCACTCTACGACGTCGACGCGATGCTCGCCGTGCTGGCCTACTACATCAATCCCGACAACGACAAGTACGACGGCGCCATGCCCTTCCAGACCGCCATGTACCATACGTCGGGCAAGCTCGTCGACTGGCTGCACAGCATCGGCGTGGGTTTCTACACGATGGGCGTGAACAGCGCGTACGGCATCACCCCCTACCTTGCCCCCGGCTGCTACGAGGGCGGATGCGGCTTCGCGATGGAGTTCCTCGTCGACCGCGTGGGGGCGCTCGGCGGGCAGATCGCCTACGGGATGAAGGCGACCTCGCTCGTGCAGGACGAGTCGGGCGCGGTGACGGGTGTGGTGGCCGAGGGCAGGGATGGCGCCGCGGTGACGCTCTCCGCCCGCGCCACGGTGCTCGCGACCGGCGGCTACGGTGCCAGCCAGGACATGCTCGAGAAGTACAGCCCCGCGTACGCCGGCTACGTCTTCAACTGCGCGCCCGGTTCGCGCGGCGAGGGCATCGAGATGGGCGTCGCCGCGGGTGCCGCCGTCGAGTGCACCGACCGCTCCCTCGGCGCGTTCCTCTCCACCGACGGCTCCGACGGCGCCTGGTTCGAGCTCGCCTTCATGTACCAGACCACGCCCGGCATCATGGTGAACGCCAACGGCGACCAGTTCGGCAACATCTCGAGCAACAACCACGGCGTGATGGCCGCGGCCCTCATGAACCCCGACAACGGCGGCAGGTTCTACCACGTGTTCGACGAGTCCGCCGCCGTCACCACCAAGAAGAACGACACCTGGGGCTTCGACACCTACCAGGCCATCTTCGACCGCGGCCTCGTGCAGCACTTCGACTCGCTCGAGGAGGCCGCCGAGGCGCTCGACCTGCCGAACCTCGCCGCCACCGTCGAGAAGAACAACGAGGTCTCCCTCACCGGCGAGCCCGACGAGTGGGGCCGCAAGGTCGTGCCGTTCATCGACACGCGCGAGGGCGTCTACCTGGTCTCGGTGCTGCCCACGTTCTACCTGACCACCGGCGGTCTCGCCATCGACACCGCCACCCACGTGCTGCGCGAGGACGGCTCGGCCATCGCGAACCTCTACGCCGCCGGCGACGTGTGCGGCTCCGTGGAGGAGAAGGACGGCTGCAACTACAAGATGGGCTTCGACGCCGCGATGACCTTTGGCTACATCATGGCCGACACCATTGCCGGCGAGCTGGCGTAAGGGG
>CAYMHQ010000176.1:0-5833 GCA_964390275.1 uncultured Coriobacteriaceae bacterium | reverse complement strand
GCTTTGACGAGGAGAGCGGCACGGCGTTCATCCCCAACGAGGAGATCCGCCGCCAATTCCGCCGAGCGGTAGGTGTTCCGCCGACATCCGACTAAGCCGGCGGCACGGCCGTGGCACGAGAGCGGCGAGGTGGCCTCCGCGACACGACGAACTTCACATTTAACTTATCATCGAACTTCACATGATGTTAAGTCCGCTAGTAAGTTGATGTGAAGCCTGAGCCCTAGCAACCCCCGGTTTCTCGAGAGCAGGTTATTGATCGCCGTAAGATCACAACATCCGTTCCAAGCCCGGTATGTGCTGACAGAATAGGTGTATTGCCCATATTCTACCAGGTAGATGACATCGTATCCGATAGATTACAATCAACGCGAACCCTTGGGCACCCGCAATCAACTGCAACTGATGCGAGTTGTCCTCACCTCACGAATCACCGGCAAACCCTTTGCGAACTTACCGACGAACTTCACATCCAACTTAACATCGAACTTAACATCTGGACAGTTCATGTGAAGTTAAGTAGTAAGTTGGCTGCAAGTTTGCAGGATGTCGCCCCGGGCCAGTCCTCAATTCGTATACTACAATTATCGAGTTGGGTTCAGATATCCGCCGCATAGTCGCCAATCCCCGTTGAGGAGGGTTCGCATGGATAACGACATCGTCCCCGAGGCCACGCTCGACGACCTTGACGCGAGCCTTGTGAGGGGATTCCTCGACCGGCAGCGGCAGCTTCACCCGCGCATCATGGGAGGCCTCGACGACGAGAGCATCCTGTGCGACCTCCATGTCGCGCGGCGCGACGGCGACGGCGTCCTCCGCCCCACCGTAGCAGGCATTATGGCGATGGGCCGCTTCCCCCAGAAGTTCTTCCCCCGGCTCAACGTGACGTTCACGGCCTTCCCGGGGACCACCAGAACCGAGCGCGTGGACGAGCGGCGGCGCTTCCTCGACTCGCAGACCATCATCGGGCCCATCCCCGTGATGGTCGAGGACGCGGTGGCGGCGGTGACGAGGAACATGCGGACCGGCGCGGTCATCGAGGGCGCGTTCCGCCGGGACGTGCCCGACTACCCGCCCGTCGCCGTGCGCGAGGCGATGTCGAACGCGCTGATGCACCGCGACTACTCGCCCGACGCCCGCGGTTCGCAGGTGCAGGTGAACCTGTTCGCCGACCGGCTCGAGATCCTCAACCCGGGCGGCCTCTTTGGCGACGTGACGGTCGACACGCTCGGCGAGGCGGGCATGTCGTCGTCGCGCAACCAGTACCTGTCGAACATCCTGGAGACGACGCCCTACTCGGACGGCGGCTACGTGGTCGAGAACCGCGGCACCGGCTATCAGGAGATCGAGCGGCAGCTCGCGAACGCCATGATGCTCCCGCCGCGCCCGCGCGACTCGCTGACGTCGTTCTGCCTGACGTTCGACAAGCGCCGCCTCGACCCGAGCGAGACGAGCCGGAACCGCGCGGCGGACATAGTCGCGGCGATTGTCGGGATGCTAAAGTCCAGGCAGTCGGCATCAATCCGCGAAATCACCGAGGAGTCCGGCCTCTCGAGAAGCACGGTCGCGTCCCACGTGAAATCCCTGGTAGATGCCGGCGCCGTCGAACCTATGGAACCCGCGCGCAGCCCCAAGCAGCGCTATCGGCTCCGCGGGAGAGGGTAGCGCGGGCAGGACGACAACGCACTGCCCCCGGCATCTACCAAGCAAAACAAAAGCCGGCGAGGAGGCGCGCTCCAACGCGCTCTCCTCGCCGGCCCTGCTTGCCAGTCAAATGCTGTCTTGCTAGTCCGAAATCGGACTCGCGCTCGGGCTGCGGCTGCCCGCGGGCGTCGCTCACCCGGGGCCGCCGCTTGTCCCTCGCCTTAGATCCCGGCGGCGGCGTTCTGGCCGGCGATGCGGCCGTAGGTGAGCGCCATGGAGTGGCTGATGCCGGGGCAGCAGATGGGGTACTCCACCGCGAGGCGGCCGCCCTGCATGTTGCCGGTCACGTACAGGCCGGGGATCTGCTTCCACTCGTCGGTGTAGGCGTGGCAGTCGGGGTCGCTCTCGATGCCGCCGATGCACACGAGCATCGACGCGGTGCCAAAGCGGCACGCGTAGAACGGGCCGGTCTCGATGGCGAAGACGCGCTCGGCCTTCTTGTTGAAGTCCTCGTCGGAGCCGAGGGTGGCCAGCTCGTTGTAGCGGGCGATGGACTCCTTGGCGGCCTCGGCATCGAGGTCGAGCTGGGCGAGCAGCTCGTCGAGGGTCTCGGCCATGAGGGTGTTGCCCAGCTCGACGCTCTCGGCAAGCTTGGCGTCGCTGATGTAGTTGCGATCGAACGCGGCGTTGACGGGCGTGGAGTTGTCGTAGTAGCACGCGACGCCGTGGCCGGCGGGCATGTGGCAGAGCTCCTCGGTCCACTTGGCGTCGAAAATCTGGTAGGCGTAGCGGTCGGGCTGCTGCTCGATCTGGTTCTCGAGCTGCTGGCCGGGCAGGTCCTCGTTGCAGAAGCGCTTGCCGTCCTTGTTAAGCAGCAGGAACGGCGCGATGCCCATGACGCCCGGGGTGCCCATGTGGTGGATCATCGGCGCGTGGGACTGCTGCATGCGGGCGCCCGCCCACACGGCCATGCGGTAGCCGTCGCCCGTGTTGACGCGCTCGTCGTTCACGTCGCGGTTCGAGAAGTACATGCCGATGCCGTTCTCGATGACCTCGGGGCAGAACTCCTCGATCATCGCGGTGTTCGAGCCATAGTCGCCCGTGGCCAGGATCACGCCGTTACGGCCGATGGCGCGCACGACCGTCCCGTCGGCGTACTCGAAGATCACGCCCGTCACGCGCCCCTCGGCGTCGCGCTCGAGCTTCTTGCCGAACGCGCCGTAGCACTCGGTGACATCGCCCTCGGACTTGGCCTTCTCGAGGTTGGCGACAACGGTGGGCGCCTGCGCCGGCAGGAACTGCATCGTCACCGGGAAGATGGGGTACTGCTCGGTCGTGTAGTCGTAGAACTCGGGGTCGGGGTAGCGGTGCGGGGCCAGGTAGAGGTCCTTGCTCTCGTCGGGCACGTCCTGGCGCGAGACGTCGCAGATGAAGATGTCCGGCATGGCCTCGAGCAGCCAGTCGAACGCGGCGCCGCACTCGTCCGCCCAGCGCTTGAGGATCGGGCGCTTGTTGCGGTAGGTGCACTCCTTCATGAGCTCGTCGATGATGGGGTCGGCCGGGATGGTGTCGCGACCGTAGCGCTTCTGGATTTCGCCGCCGATGACGGTGTAGTCCTCGCCGCGGCCCTGGGGGCCGGACGCCTTGTCGAGGATGATGACGCTCGCGCCAGCCTCGACCGCAGCGCGCGCCGCGGCGACGCCCGAGACGCCCGCGCCCACAACCACGACGTCGGCCTCGAGGGTCTCGGAGATCTGGCTCTCCTCGTAGACGGGCTCGACGCCGAGCCAGGCGGGGACGGCCTCCTCGGCCTGCTCCTCGGCGGCCTCCTCGGCGACCGCGGGGCTCGCCGCGGCGACGGCGGCCGCGCCGGCGCCCGCAAGCGCCGCCATGCCCACGAACTGCTTGCGCGTGATGGTACTCTCCATGGTGGGGATTCCTTTCGTTTGACCAGGTAGATGGCTTACCAGGTCCGGGGCGGCGTCAGGCGAGAACGCCGGCACCGCCCCGGGACCCGGCCGGGGACTTGCGGACCCGCCTACTCCCAGCTCTCGAGCGAGGCGGCATGACGGCCGGCGATGCGGCCCCAGACCATGTTCTCGCCGTTACCGCCACCGGAGATGCCGTAGGTGTGGCGCTGGAAGTTGCCGAAGCTGCCGGCGGCGTACAGGCGGGGGATCACGTTGCCGTCGACGTCGAGCACCTGGGCGTTCACGTTCTTGTCAGGGCCGCCGAGCGTGGTGCAGCCGCCGGGGTAGATGGGGTAGGCGTAGAACGGCGGCTCGGCGACGGGGAGCAGCGTCTCGGGCGTGCGACCAAAGTCGGGGTCCTCGCCGGCCTCGCAGTAGGCGTTGTACTGAGCGATGCTCGCGAGCGCGGTCTCGAGGTCGGGACGGGTCTCCTCGTCAAGCTTGCCGATGAGCTCCTCGAGCGTGTCGCCCGACTTGATCCAGCCGTTCTCGATCTCGTAGCTGTTGTCCTCGCTCCAGCCCTCGTTGCCGCCGACCTCCGCCGGCACGTCCTCGAGCGCCATACCGATGCTCGTGGAGAACGCGGGGTTGCTCATCACGCCGCCCTTGGGCAGACCGATGGGGCCGTTGGAGAGGGCGTTCTTGTCGAGGATGACCCAGGTGGGGATGCGCTCGAAGTCGCACATCTCGCCGTCGTTCATCTTGGTGAACTCGTGCCAGCCCAGGTGCGGGTTGAAGCCCGTGGACTCGGCGCGCCAGCGCTTGCCCGTGCGATCGAGGTAGACGAAGTTCTTGGTGCCGGGCGTGAGCTGGAAGGCGTAGGGGTAGCCCGAGTCGGCAAGATAGGCGTTCGCGTTGCCGATGGCGTTGTTCATGTTGACGAGCTTGGCGCCCACGCGGGTCACCATGTCGAAGCCGTCGCCCGTGTTGTAGGGCCAGCCGTACATGCCGCGCAGCGGGTAGCAGCGCAGATGGTCGGCCTGCATCTGCTCGTTGAACTCGAAGCCGCCGCAGCTCATGATGACGCCCTTGCGCGCCTTGACCGCCTTGGGGGTCTCGTCGTCGCCGATGAGGGTGTAGGCGCCCAGGATCTCCTTGGTGGAGGGGTTCTGGATGAGCTTCTCGTCGTGGCAGCCGAAGACGACCTCAATGCCCAGGTCGGCGCGGATGGCGTCGAGCTGCTGCCAGAAGCCGTTGCCGTTGTCGCCCACGGAGCACACGTGCATGGCGTCGGCGCCCTCAAAGGTGGGATACTCGCAGCTCGCGGTGCCGCGGGAGGCGTTCGTGCCCGACTTGACCATGGCCTCGACGCCCCAGTAGTCGCAGTAGTCGAGGTTCATGTAGGCCTCTTCGCACCAGGCGCGGGCCATGTCCTCGGAGGTGTAGCCCTTCGTGAACGCCTCGATGTAGCTCACGCCCTTCTCGACGTCGTCGACCCAGGTGAACTCGCCCATGTTGATGGAGGAGTTGCCGCCGCCGCGCACAGGAGCCTTCTCGAGCACGAGGACCTCGGCGCCGCCCTCGTCGCACGCGGTCAGGCTCGCCCACAGGCCCGCGCCGCCGTAGCCGATGACGAGCACGTCGCACTCCATGTCCCAGGACTCGGGCATCCAGTCGGCCGCGGCCTCCTCGGCGAGCGCGGTCCCGGCGCCCGCGGCGATGGCGGTCGCCGCGCCCGCGGCGCCGGCGCACTTGAGGAACGCGCGGCGGGAAACATCGTTGGTGTTCTGCATAGTGTGGTCTCCTTTTCGTTCGATTGCTGATTCGTGCTGATTCGTGCGATTTCTTGCTGTTCCGATCCGATCTGACTGCCCCGCACGTCCCCTTAACCGTGCTCGTGGCAGGTGAAGCACTCGTACACGTTCGCGTGGTGGCACGTCGAGCACACCTTCTGGGCGCGCGTCGCCGGCTCCGAGTCGGCGTCGTGGATCTCGTGGCACGACGAGCAGGTGATGCCCTCGTGGCCCTCGGCGCCCACCATGGCGTGCGGGTTCACCTCGAGGCCGTTCGCGTCGACGAGCGGGCTCTCGGCGGAGAGGGCGAGGAACTCGTCGCTGCCCGGCTCGACGTCGTGGCAGGTCAGGCACGTCTCGTCCTCGACCTCGGTCTTCTTGAGACGCAGCGGCATGCGCTTGGCCTTGGTGGTGGCGTGCAGCGTGTCGAGTGTCTCGCCGTCGTCGTGGCAGGTGACGCACGTCGCCGGGGCGTGCATCCCCGCG